>NZ_BAKH01000001.1 GCF_000614105.1 Prevotella micans DSM 21469 = JCM 16134 | reverse complement strand
CACCGCCGCGAAGCGGGAAAGCGAGTGCAAAGATATACGTTTGATAAATCCCTCCAAAACATTCTGACAATTTTTTTCATGTTGCAAGTGATGAAGTGGGATAGTTTGAGTGACATAAGGCGTGTTAAAAGGGGTGTTTAGGTGTTATAAAGAAAGAGCGGAGGGTAGAATGGCGCCGCAAGAAAGAAGATTCTTGATAAGAAAGCTTACATAAAAAATTTTTACTCTAACGGCTTTTTAAGAGAGGGTAGGAAGGAGAATGCTAGAGTTTACGCTTTATAAAACGTATGATTTCGCCTATCAAGAGGACTGGGGAGGTTGCAACAGTCAGGATGAGCCAGTCGATTGGATGAAGTGGAGTGACACTAAACATTTCGCCACCAAGTTCGACAATCATTATTTGTCCCAATAATATAAGGAGGAGGATAAGCCCGAAACCTTTACATTGTTTGAACGACAGTGCGCTCTGTTTGCTGGCATAGGCGCGTGCATTGAACATATTCCAGAACTGGAGCATCACGAAAAGGGTGAAGAAAAGGCTTAGTTCGTAGGGAGTTATTTCTTTATGCGGGGTAAAGTTGGGATGAAGAATGGCGGACAGACTGGTTATATCGCATGTTCCATAAGGTGGAAGAAAGCCATGAGAATGATGTAGAATATTCCGCCGATGATTGTTATTTGCAAGGTCATTGCTCGAGTTATTATGAATTCATGCCGATTGCGCGGTTTATTGTTCATCACGCTTTCCGACGGCGGGAGCGATGCCAGCGCCATTGCGGCAAAGGTGTCCATGATGAGATTCACCCACAGCATTTGAGTCACGGTGAGCGGACTTTGTGTACCGATGAATGCACCGGTAAGAACAATCAGGCAAGCCACTACGTTCACCATCATTTGGAAGAGGATGAATCGTTGGATGTTTAGATAAAGACTCCGCCCCCACATCACGGCTCTTCCGATGGAGCTGAATGAGTTGTCGACTATGGTTATGTCTGACGCTTCTTTAGCTACGCTTGTTCCGTCGCCCATTGAGAGTCCTACGTGTGCTGCTTTCAGAGCCGGGGCATCGTTTGTTCCGTCGCCCGTTACGGCAACTACCTGTGCTTTGCGTTGCAATGTTTCCACCAGGCGTTTTTTATCCATTGGTCGAGCCCGAGCGATAATCTTCAGGTCGAACACTCGATTCTCGAGTTCGTCGTCGGTTAGAGATTCGAATTGCGGACCAGTGATTATATTTTTCTCGTTGTCCGATTCATTCCACAGTCCAACTTGCCTACCAATTTCTCGCGCAGTTCCTGGGGTATCGCCCGTGACGATTTTTATTTGTATTCCGGCCTTTATACACTCTTCGACTGCTGCCGGAACTTCCGGTCTGACGGGGTCGGATATGGCAACGATTCCCTGGAAAACGAAACGTGGTTCGCCGGTGATAATCTTTTCTAGCGATTCTTTTCCATGCGATGTATCTGTGCTGTCGTCTACGATTCTGCTAGCGAAACCGAGTGTACGCATGGCCTGATTCTGCCATGCCAGGAGTTGATTCATAATCTCGTCCCACGACGTGTTGGTAACAGGGGAGCAGAAGTTTCGAATGATGTCGGTTGCACCTTTTATATATAGTATTGTTTTTCCTGGAACGAGAGCCGACCGAACCAACGTTGCCATATATTTATTTTCGGTTGAGAATGTAATTTCGCCCAGCACCTCCGCCGATTCGCGTATTTCCCGATAGTCCATTCCTTGTTCGTGAAGCCAGAGAAGCAGTGCGCCTTCGGTTGGATTGCCCAGCACGGTTGGGTTTTCGGGTCGAGAAAAATCGAGCGACGCTGTCGAGTTAACCGCAATGCCTTCCATGAAGAGTGCGCGCATAGTTTCGTCGGTCGTATTGGCTTTCATTTCATGAACCCGCATTTGGTTTCGTGTGAGCGTTCCTGTTTTATCGGTACAGATAACCGTTGTTGCGCCCATTGTTTCGCACGCGTGCATTTTCCGAACCAGATTATTCGTTTTCAGCATCCGACGCATTGAATAAGCCAGGCTCAGCGTTACGGCCATCGGCAGTCCTTCAGGCACGGCAACAACAATGAGCGTTACGCCAATCATAATCGTATCCAAGAAATATTGCACGAAATGAACCCATTCGAAGCTGAAGTTGGTGAAGAACATTGCCGTGCGTCCCACGAGAATCAAGGCCGCGAAGCTATAGCTAAGCAATGTTATAACCCGTCCGAGTCGCTCGAGCTGTTCGGTAAGTGGAGTTTTCACGCTGTTATCGATTTGCGACGCCACGAACACCCGTCCGTTTTCGGTTGCATCGCCCACCCGTTCAACCCGAAAGACGCCATGCCCCTCCATTACCTTAGTTCCGCGCATCACGTGGTTGGTTGGGAACGTTGCGTCGGGGTCGAAATCATTCTCGTGCGTACTCTTCCAACACATCGGTTCACCCGTGAGCGATGATTCGTCGACGCTCAATCCAACCGATTCCAACAGCACCCCATCGGCTGGTACTTCGGCGCCCGTGTCGAGCAAAACCACATCGCCCACAACCACATCGCGTTTTGCAATTCGAGTTGTATTTCCGTCTCGTATCACCTCCACTGGTTCGTCGTCGTTCACCTGGTTGAGTATCGAGAACGCTTTGTTTGCCCGCTCTTCAAAGAAGAATGAAAGTCCGGTAGCCAACAGTATGGCCACGAAGATTCCCACCGGTTCGAAGAACACGCTATATCCCTCGTGCATACCGAAATATTCATAACACGATATTCCCACCGATAGCAGTCCTGCAACCAGCAGAATAACAATCAGCGGGTCGCTGAATTTTGTTGCGAATCGTTTCCATAGTGGTGTTTGTGCAGGTGGGGTGAGCACGTTGGTGCCATGTTGTTGTCTGCTATCGTGAATTTCCTGTTCGTTCAGTCCTTCATAATGTTGTTGTTTGCGTTCCATAAAAATCTTTTGTTTCCGAGGACGGTGCTTATTGTCCAATCATTTCATAAATCGCGAGAAAGGATGGTCTTTATAACGCGCGCAAAGATAAGTAGATGTTCACAATTAAACGTATACGTATTCCCAACCCCGTTTTATGTATTTCTTCCACGGCAGAAATACATAAACCAACCAAAAGTGTATTCCTTCCATGGCAGAAATACATAAACGAATTAAATGTGTATTTCTTCCATGGCAGAAATACATAAACAGACTAAAAGTGTATTTCTTCCATGGCAGAAATACACTAAACGACCTGGTATATCATTCATCCTCATATTTTACGCGAGTTCTGTTTAATAGAGACTCCCACTCGGGCGGAACGCCCGCATGTAGGGACAGACCCCGTGTCTGTCCGCACCCTGAGACAGGGGGAAATATGTTATGCGGTCGGTAGACCGAGTTGGCGTGGGTATCGGACAGACACGGGGTCTGTCCCTACATGCGGTCTGACGCCCGAGTTGGCAGAGAGAGGAGGACAGATACGGGGGGGGATATGTCCCTACAGCCCGAATAGGCACCCGTTTGTTTATTACCTAATTGGCACCTCGGAGGCTTAAGCAGATTCTTAAACCGAACTCACGTATATTCTATAAAGGATTAAACTTCGGGAGCGGAAATGACGGTTACGGAAAAGTATATTTAATTTTGCATACCATGAAAAGAACCTCTTTCCCCTTTATTTTAAGCCTTTTACTCCTTTTGGGATGCGGTCCTTCAAAACAGGAGCTGAAAGAAGAGCAAGCACGGCAGGCCAGGCTCGAAAAGGCAGCCTATGAAGCGGCGTTCAAGGTGGCCGTGATGCCAACGTTAGACTGTTTGCCAATGTTTCTGCTCAAGGACAGTTTGCTGTATGATTCGGCACGGATTGATGTGCAACTCAAACTGTTCAACGCACAAATGGATTGCGATACGGCTATGATTGGGCGAAGCGTGCAGGCTGCAGTTTCAGACCTTGTGCGCACCGAACGACTAAAACGCAGGCGAGTGCCCATAACCTATATGACCGGAACCGGGGCGACATGGCAACTAATTGCCAATCGGAAATCGGAGATTCTGAAACTTCAGGATTTGAGCGATAAGATAGTGGCTATGACACGCTATTCGATAACCGATTTGCTGACCGATAAAATAATCAAAGACGCAAAACCGAAACATCAGGTGTTCAGGGCGCAAATTAACGACGTGTTCATTCGGATGAAGATGTTACAAAACAACGAGCTCGACGCCTTTTGGTTTGCCGAACCACAGGCAACACAGGCAAGGCTGGCAGGAAATAAGGTGCTCTACGATTCGAAGGAGAACGCTTTTCGCCCGGGCGTGGTTGCTTTTGTGGAAAAAGGAAACCGAATAGCACAGCAGAACGCAATGATGGAGGCATATAACAGAGCTGTAGATTCGATTAACAAAAACGGCGTGAAAAGATATTCGGCACTTATCAAGAAATATATGAAGGCCGACGACGCTACGATAGCTGCTCTTCCGGAATTGAAATATGAAAAGGTGCAAGCACCGAGACCTTCGGATGTTCTGGAGGCAAAATATTATTTGGAACGGTTTAAACAGAAAAAGCGGTGAGGAAAGAATGATGGAAAAGCATATGGAAGAAATTTTAGGTCTGCTGCTCGAGGGCCGACTGCAGGCAGCGCTCAACCATATTAGCTTCGTCTACAGCAAAGAGAAACTGGTGACGGGCTACGATGAGTTCGAAACCATCGAGAAAGATTATAAGTTGATGAAGAACTATATTCTTCAGGGCGTTGTCGACCCGCAGCGCGAGGAGCAATACAGAGCGCTTTTGGAACGTACCTATCGTGTGGCTTCTAATTTGCTTCTTGAATGGAAGTGCACTAATCTGGGTTTGTATAAGGTTTCTAGCGATACATCCGACAGGCTGCAACTCAACAATGAAGAAATACTCGAGAATCTGGAAAAGTTCGTGTCGGACGTCGGCTTGCTCTCGCTCGAAGAAGGGACAGACAACTATTTCAATAAGGCCTACACACTCTATGCCGCCCATCAAACCACTATTCGTAGGCTGTTCAACGGAGTGATTGTTTCGCCTCAATGGAAGTTGGCCGACAAGAACTTCTACGAGCAACTGCTGCTTTCGCCAACAATCGACCAGAACGACCAGCTAGTGCTCGTGAGTGCAATCTCGATTTCCAACATGAACCACTTCGACATAAACAAATTCAAAACCCTTGTAGATGTTTACACTAAGACCGACGACTCACGAGTGAAAGAACGCGCGTTTGTGGGATGGGCGCTAAGCTTGCACGACGGAATGAGCTTCCTGCCCGAACAGCAGGATATAGTTATAAAACTGTGTGAAGACGAATCTACGGTTCGTGAACTATACAGCTTGCAACGCCAGCTTTTCGCAACGCTCGATACCGAGAAAGACAGCCAAGAAATTCAAAATAATATAATGCCCGATATCGTGAACAACTCAAAGTTCACAATGACTAAATTCGGAATCGAAGAGCGTGAAGACGATATCACTGAAAATATTCTGAATCCAAATGCCGAAGACGAACGAATGGAGAAAATGGAAGAAAGCGTGCGTCGGATGGTAAACATGCAACGCCAGGGCTCCGACATATATTTCAGCGGCTTCGGCAAGATGAAAGAATTCCCTTTCTTCTTTAAATCCGTGTGCAACTGGTTCACACCATTCAGATTCGAACATCCCGATATGATTGACATCGCGATGAAGTTCAAAAACAAAAAGTTTCTGAATACCATGGTTGAGCTGGCGCAACTGTGCGATTCAGACAAGTATTCGCTGGCGCTGATTCTGTCGGACGTAGTCGACAGAATGCCGAAGGATATGATTGAGATGCTCGAATCGGAAGAGGCCCAGAAACAGATGGCGGGTCAGGATTTCGACAGGAATAACCCGATAGTCATCCGCCGTACATACCTTCAAGATATCTATCGTTTCTATAGGCTCAATTCTTTTGCGAGAGAACTTGTGAATCCGTTTGATGACAATGGAGAATGTACCTTCAATCTGAGCGTTTTCTTCTTCAAATATCAAATATTCAAAGGCACTAAACTCGAATCCAAGAAGCTCAGCTTGGCAAACTATCTCTATAAGCATCAGAAGTACGGGGAGCTCGAAGAACTTCTGGAAACATTCCAGTCGCCCGACCCGGGATATGCCATCCTTTCGGGATACTCAAAACTCTATAATGACGACCCGAATGGAGCTATAAAAGAGTTCGATAAAGCCCTCGAAATTGTGCCCGACAATATTCACGCCCTGCAAGGAAAAGCACGAGCTGCAATGGTGAAATCAGACTTTGGGCTGTCGGCCGAAATCTATACCGTTCTGCAAGAACTTGAACCCGATAGGCGTGATTTCTTCATAAACTATTGCGTGGCTCTCTTGAAGACAAACCGCGTGAAGCAGGTGCTTGAACGGCTCTACAAAGAATATTTTTCTACCCCCGACGACAAAAGTTTGAAGCGTCTTATAGCATGGGCACAACTTTGTAATGGCGACATAACCAAGGCAGCCAACATTTACGAATCGCTCCTGAACGATGAACCAACACCAGAGGATTATCTCAACGCCGGATATTCCCATTGGCTTCAAAAAGACTTGAAACAAGCCGTTAGCTGCTTCCGAGAATTTATTGGCGACAGTGATGCCGGTATCGTGCGTCTGCGCGAAGAATTCAAAAACGATCGCTATATGCTGCGCTCGAACGGCGTGAGCGAAATAGACGAACTCCTCATGGGCGAACTGATTCAACCCTAGATATGGCATGAATATAATTCTGCTCGGTTTCTTAGCCCTCATCGCCCTCGGTCTGGTTGTAGGGCTCGCTTCCGTTCTCACTCGCAAGGGAAATGATGACGATGTGGTTGTACCGGCATCGGGCGACTGTTACTCGTGTAATGGCGACGATCCGACATGCGAACAGGTGTGCATGATGGAGGCGGCCACAAAACCGATTGAATATTACGACGACGAGGAACTGGATAGGTTTATCGGGCGCGCGTCGGAAGATTATACATCGGAGGAAGCAGAGGAGTTCATGGACGTGATGCAAACCATGCATCCCGATGAGGTTAAGGACTGGAACAGAAGTCTGATTCTGCGAGGAATCAATGTACCGAATCAAATCAAAGACGACCTTATCGCAATGATTCAGGATTGAACCGACACAATAAAACGGCGTGATAGAGAGTTAATGCTATCGTGAAAATCATTCTCAAAACATTCATATTCCTTTCGGCGGTAGTTGTCGTGTTGGCAGGCTGCTCTACGAGTAAAAACACCTCGAGTTCGCGATGGTGGCACGCTTTCAATGCGCGTTACAATACCTATTATAACGGCGCCCAAGCATATATCGACGGTTCGCTGGAAAAAGAAAACGGTAATCGTGACAACTTCACCGAGCTAATTCCACTCTATGTCGTGGGCAACAAAAGCAGTCGGGAGCTGGGGCGCGGCGGATTCGACCGAGCCATCGAAAAGGCCGAGAAAACTATTGCGAAACATAGCATAAAAAAGCGTCCGGAGTGGAACAAGAAGCGCGCTAAAACGGCGCGCGATGTTGAGTGGCTTTCACGTCGTGAATATAATCCGTTTCTCTGGAAGGCGTGGATACTTATGGGCCGGTCGCAGTTCCACAAGGGAGCGTTCGATGAGGCAGCAGCCACCTTTTCTTATATGAGCCGAATCTACAAGAATCAGCCGGCTATTTATGGTAAGGCACGGGCTTGGCTGGCCAAATGTTATGTAGAGGAGGGCTGGCTTTATGATGCCGAAGATGTGATTCGCGATATGCGGCGCGATTCGATAGACCGGCATGCACTGAAAGAGTGGGATTACACGCTGGCCGATTATTACATCCGGGCGAACCGACTGCAAGAGGCGGTTCCCTATCTAAGGAAGGTTATCAGTCATGAAATGCGTCGTAAACAAAAGGCTCGCGAATGGTTCTTAATGGGGCAGATTCAGGCTGCACTTGGAAACAACAGCGAGGCTTATAAATGTTTTGGAAGAGTTGTTCGGGCTAATCCACCCTACGAACTGGAGTTCAATGCACGAATTGCACAAACCGAGGTGACTGCCTCTGCGCAGGCTCGGCAAATGGTAAATAAGCTGAAACGCATGGCAGCATCCGACAAGAATAAGGATTATCTCGACCAGGTTTATTATGCCATGGGAAATATTCGTTTGGCTGGCGGTGATACCCTTGGAGCGATTGCAGCTTACGAAACGGGAAACGAAAAAGCTACGCGCAACGGTATCGAGAAGGGTGTATTGTTGCTGAAACTCGGTAATATTTATTGGAACAGAGAACGTTTTGCCGATGCGCGGCGATGCTACGGAATGGCAATCGGACTGCTCGACAAAGATCGTAAGGATTATGCCGAGCTCGACAAACGTTCCAAGGTGCTCGATGAGCTAGTGCCGTTCACAGATGCTGTTCAGCTTCAAGACTCGCTGCAATATCTGGCCAAATGTTCCGAGGCCGAACGCAATGCCGCTATTGACCGTGTCATCGAAGCGTTGAAAAAGAAAGAAAAGGAGGAACGTAGTAAGCAAGCCGAGCAAGAGCCGAACAACGTCAGGCACAGAATGCGGGACAGAATAATTTCGGTATGCCGCAGCCACGCAAGGAAAGTCGGACGGGCGACGGGACATGGTATTTTTATAATCCAACGGCCGTTCAGCAAGGCAAGTTGGCTTTCCAGCAGCAGTGGGGCAAACGCGAAAACATCGACAACTGGCAGCGAATAAATAAAACGGTTGTGGGTAGCATGACACCTGAGATTACCGACGCCCAACGCGATTCAATCGACCAGGCAGAAGCTCGTCGTGACTCTATTGAACAACGCATGGACTCGGTACAGAACGACCCCCACCAGCGAGCCTACTACTTGGAGCAAATTCCTTTCACGAGTGAACAGCTTGAGGCCAGTAATAAGATTCTGATGGACGGATTGCATCACTCTGGAGTTATTTTCAAAGACCGGCTCGACAATCTGCCGCTGGCCGAGAAAGCCCTTCGTCGGCTCAATGATAATTTCCCAACCTACGAGCAAACCGATGATGTGCTCTACCATCTCTATCTGCTCTACATGCGGAAGAATCAGCCCGTAACAGCCGAAACATATCTCGATAAACTCAAGACTAATTATCCTGACAGCAAGTGGACAACTATCCTCTCCGACCCTTATTTCAAGGAAAACGCGTTATTGGGCACGCATATCGAAGACTCGCTTTACGCTGCAACCTACGAGGCTTTCAAGCAAGGCCGATATGTGGAGGTAAAGGGCAATACGCGAATATCAGAGTCGCGTTTCCCGCTTGGTGCCAATCGTGACAAATTCATGTTCATCGGTGCACTCGGCAAGCTTAACGAGGCGATGCCGATGGTTGTGTGAACGATATGAAGGCCGTAGTTGAGAAGTTTCCACAAAGTCGAATAAGCGAGATAGCCGGCATGATTGTCAACGGTGTGCAGGCCGGAAAGAAACTGCGTAATGCTAAGTTCGACCTGGGTGACGTCTGGAGCTATCGTTCTGACGTGCTTAACGATAGCGACAGCATAAGGCAGGTTAAACTGTCGGATGAGCGTAATATCGACTTCCGATTCATGCTCGTCTACAATCCCGACTCGGTGAGCGAAAACAAACTGCTTTTTGAAATAGCGCGTTTCAACTTCACCAGTTTTCCGGTGCGCAACTTCGACATCGAAATTGAAAGCCTAGGCATGTTACACCGCATGCAGGTTTCTGGATTCAGAAACTTCGATGAAGCTCTGCAATATGCCCGTCGACTCTCTGGAGTGAAAGCTATCACCGAGTTGTTACATCGAAGTGTGCGAACCGTCATAATCAGCGACCGCAATCTTCAACTCATCGGTTCAGCGTTCAGCTATAAGGACTATGAAGAGTTCTATAAACAACACTTCGCGCCGCTCAACATTGAGAAGCGTTATTTGTTGAACGAACCTGCTGAAATCGCCTCGCCTCGTGAACCGGAATCGATAGCAAGGCCAGAGGCTGAACCAACCAACGACGACCGCCTATCTATTCCTGCCGATGAGATATCCGTTCCACCGACAGATTCGAACACCTTTGCGCTGCCTGAAAATGACACTATCTCTCCAGCCACGAACAATAAGCTGGAACTTCAACAGGAGAAGCCGGTCACTCCGCCCGCTGGCAACAGCGAGATTATTCTCGACGAGCCGCAACCTGCACCTGCACCTCCCACGACTCCCGAACCAACTGAACCAGCCGACGACCCGATGATTTATTTCGACGACCCAACTACGCCGACTGATTCGCCAGATAAGAAAAAACAAACCGATAGCTCGGTGGAGGACGAATACTACGACCTCGACGGCTTCTGAAAATAAAATATGGACATGAACAACGGATTATTACTCTGGGTCGATGACGAAATCGAACTACTCAAAGCTCACATCATCTTCCTTGAAAAGAAAGGCTACGAACTTGTTACCGCCAGCAACGGTACCGATGCCATTGAACAATGTCGCAACAAAACCTTCGATCTTATCCTGCTCGACGAGCAAATGCCCGGTCTCTCCGGTCTCGAAACGTTACAGCGCGTCAAGGAAATTCAGCCTGCAACACCAGTGGTTATGGTAACAAAGAGCGAAGAAGAAAATATAATGAACCAGGCGATCGGGTCGAAGATAGCCGACTATCTTATTAAGCCCGTTAACCCGAGCCAGATTCTTCTGTCGCTCAAAAAGAATATCCATCGCAAAGAACTTGTTAGCGAGGTAACGCAAAGCGGCTATCAGCAAGATTATATCCAAATTTCCTCCCAAATCAGCGAAGCTCGCAACTTCGACGATTGGAAGAATGTCTATCGCCGACTCGTGAAATGGGAGCTCGAACTTAGTAGCACCGATAGCAGCATGGCCGAAACACTCACAATGCAAAAGGCCGAAGCTAACATCGGCTTCGCAAAATATGTTGCGAAGAACTATCTCGACTGGATTCAAACCGCCGACCGTCCACTCATGAGTCCCGATATATTCAAACGCAAAGTGTTTCCCGAAATCGACAACGGTAGTAAGGTGTTTCTAATTGTTGTCGACAACCTGCGCTACGACCAATGGCGAGTGCTATCGGAAGAAATTGCCGACATGTTCGACATCGACGAAGACCTCTACATGAGTATACTCCCAACGGCAACGCAATATGCTCGCAATGCAATCTTCAGCGGACTGATGCCGCTGCAGATTGCCGAAATGTTCCCCGAACTCTGGGTCGATGAGGACGAGGAAGAAGGGAAAAATCTCAATGAACATCCTCTCATCGGAACACAAATCGAGCGCTATCGCCGACACGACACCTACTCCTATCACAAGATTAACGACTCCGCAGGTGCCGACAAATTCATTAGCAAAATCCACAGTATCGAACACAACGATCTAAACGTGCTAGTGGTGAACTTTATCGATATGCTTTCGCACGCGCGCACCGAAATGCGAATGATTCGCGAACTGGCTAATAACGAAAGTGCCTATCGCTCGATTACTAAAAGCTGGTTCCATCACAGCGTACTGGCCGAAATAATACGCGAACTCTCGCAATCGAACTACAAAATAATCCTCACCGCCGACCATGGTTGCATACGTACAACTAATCCTATCAAAATCATTGGCGACCGAAACACAAACACCAATCTGCGTTACAAACTCGGCAAGAATCTCAGTTACAATCCCCGTGAAGTTTTCGTTATTCGCGACCCCCGACAAGCCAAGTTGCCATCGCCCAACATCAGCACAAGCTATGTCTTTGCAACCGGCGACTCGTTCTTCGCCTATCCAAACAACTACAACTACTATGTTTCCTACTATCGCGACACTTTCCAACACGGTGGCATATCAATGGAAGAGATGCTTGTGCCACTGATAGGCCTTACCCCCCGTAAAAAACAATAACATGGAAATAATCATCAAAAGTCTTGACCAAATCGAGCAAGCCGCCCGAATATTCGTCCAAAATATCGGTACCCGAAAAGTATTCGCTTTCTACGGTAAGATGGGTGCCGGTAAAACAACCTTTATCAAAGCTGTGTGTCGGGCTCTGGGTGTCGAAGACGTGATAACCTCGCCTACTTTCGCCATTGTGAACGAATACACCGACGCCACAGGTTCGCCCGTATTCCACTTCGATTTCTACAGAATCAAAAAGCTCGAAGAAGTGTACGATATGGGCTACGAAGACTATTTTTACAGCCACAACCTCTGCTTCCTTGAATGGCCCGAACTCATCGAAGACATCTTGCCCGACGATGCCGTACGCGTTAGCATAGAAGAGCTACCCGACGGATGTCGCCGACTAACCATAAGCGAAAAAAGCCACGAATAATCCCACTAATTCAATATAAGTCTTACCCCATCCCTGAACTAATATCTATTAGAGGTAAATGCGAGGCGGTTCCCCACTCGGCCGATAGGCCGCATGTAGGGACAGCCCCCGAGGGGTGATTTGCTGTCCGCGCCCCGTCCGACAAAAACCGCAGAGCAGGCGCGAAAATATTGTTATGCGGTCCGTAGACCGAATTGGTATGGGCATCAGTATGGGTATCGGTATCGGACAGACACGGGGTCTGTCCCTACATACGTAGACACCCTCATCAATCCAATCGATGCCAACTCGGCCGGTAGGCCCGAGTTGATATAAAAAACAGACATAACAGGTCGGGGAAATGTTATGCCAACTCGGCCGATAGGCGCATGTAGGGACAGACCCCGTGTCTGTCCGATACCGATACCCATACTGATGCCCATACCAATTCGGTCTACGGACCGCATAACAATATTTTCGCGCCTGCTCTGTGGCTTTTGTCGGACGAGGGCGGACAGACACGGGGTCTGTCCCTACATGCGGCCTATCGGCCGAGTGGGAGTGTTTGTCCAATTGTCCGTCAAGGGGGGCAGGATAATTTCTCTTAAATCGAACACATGTATATATAAAACGGTCGACCTGCACGCGTCGTCGCGACGGATGCAGGTCTTAATGATTATATAAACGATATTTTATTTGTTCCTCGAGCCTGAAGGGAGGAGGACTTTCTAAAAACAGGAGGAGAGAGACAAGAGTCTCCTAGAGGGAAATGGGGAATGAGGATTTCCTAGCGTGGAATCATCCCACCCTCTTTACACCTGGTCTTCGCCGGGGTCTTCCTCGCGCCCGGGTTTGGGAGTATCTCCTCCGCCTCCGGGCTTCTTGGGGTCATCGGGTTTCTTGGGGTCATTGCCGTCCGACTTCTTTTTCCGGGCCGTGAGAACCTGCTCTTTGTAGCGCTTGATGAGCTCGTTCATGTAGTCGATGAACGCCGCGGCGTCCGATTGATTCACGAATATCGGGAAGGCATTCGCAACCTTAATCAGGTAAAAATATGCCGAATCGCTTTCTCGCCGGGCGATTCGCAAGGCGCCAAGAATTCGGGTGGAATCGGAGTCGGTGCGACTGTGAATCAGGCTTTCCAGCTTCGTGTTGGCCGTTTTGAGCGCGGCGACGTAGGGTTGGATGCCGAGTCGAGCAACTTGGGCGGCGAATTTCGTCTCGCAATCGTCGATGAGGTTCGCAATCAGAGCCGTTTCGCGCTCGAGCTGCATGTGAGGATTGATGCTGTAGTCTTTAAGATGCTGGGCGAGCTCCTTGGCCGCCTGTGCGACGTCGGCAACCGGCATGCGAAGGAACCCTTTCACGGCCGAACGATAGCCGGCGAAGAGTTTATCGCGTTCGATGTCGAGCTCCCGGATGTCGTCGGTCGACAGGTTTTTCTGCGACAGAACCAGGCATCTGTCCTCCTCTTTCAGGGCGTTTGCGAGGCGTTCGGCGGCAGCCTTCACAATCGGATTAGTAACGAGGGCGGTCTCGGTAGCGATGCGCGTCGAAACGTCCTTGATGAACTGGTAATGCGCGCCGTTGTTCAACAGAACGCAATTAATGCCTTGAATCTCTTTGAGCAGCGAATTGTTTGCTGCTGCGCCCCTGCCTTGCGGTGCCGACGGCGCTTTTTTGTTTTCCGTATTCATTTTCTGATGGATTAAAAATGAATTAAATAATTATTCTCTAAATATTTTATTCGATAGCGTTGCAACATTGTTGCAACGCTCGAACCGTTTGATTTCTCGTTTGCAACGATGTTGCAAGACCCAAACCATTTAGTTTCCTGTTTGCAACGATGTTGCAAGGGCCGAGCTATTTGGTTTCTCGTTTGCAACGATGTTGTAAGGCTCAAACCATTTAGTTTCTCGTTTGCAACGATGTTGCAAGGCTCAAACTATTTAGTTTCTTGTTTGCAACGATGTTGCAAGAGCCGAACCGTTTAGTTTCTTGTTTGCAACAGTGTTGCAAGGCCCAAACCATTTGGTTTCTAGTTTGCAACGTTGTTGCAAGGCCCAAACCATTTGGTTTCTAGTTTGCAACAGTGTTGCAAGACCCAAACCATTTAGTTTCTTGTTTGCAACGTTGTTGCAGAGCTAAAACTATTTGGTTTCCTGTTTGCGGAACTCCCGCAAGGTTGTTTCAATATGTTTTCTTATTCGGGCGAGCGATTTATTGCCCCATTCCACTTCGGGCTTTGCCCGCGCCAACTCGGGCGTTCCGCCCGCATGTAGGGACATACCCCGAGGGGTGATTTGCTGTCCGCATCCCTCCGGTTCGCAGAACCGAATTCATATACAGAAATATGTCTTGCGGTCGGTAGACCGAATTGGCGCGGGTATCGGCGCGGGTATCGGACAGACACGGGGTCTGTCCCTACGTGCGACCTATCGGTCGAATTGGCATCCGTCCACGTTGCGACCGGCCGGCCGAGGCATGGATTTTGGACGGCGAACATCCCCTCGGGGTCTGTCCCCATGTGCGACCTGTCGGTCGAATTGGCATCCGTCCACGTTGCGACCGGCCGGCCGAATCGGCATAAAATAATAATCCGACACCCGACCGAACGCATTTCAATCCTCCCACATTTTATTATATCCCACATTGCCGGGCTCCTCGGAATCGTCGGAATCGTCGTTGATAAGGTCGGGCTTGGAAAGTCCGCCACCGGGCGAAGGAGTCGTTCCGCCGTGGTAGAGAGGGTTTGCATCACTGTTTCTTCCATGTGGATGACCGTTATTTCGGGTCGTTGATAGGTCTGTTTCATAGCGTGCTTAGTTTTTATAGAATTTCTTTCCGTTCACTATGTAGATGTTGCCCGAGGGCAAACGGTTATAGTCGCGACCGAGATTGCGACCGTCGAGCGAGTAGAACGGGTATCGACCGCTCCTGACATCGGCTTCGCCTTTGCGGATGCTGTCGATGTCGGTAGCCGTGGGCCCTTCATCCATCACCATAACGAAACTCTTGGCAGGAGCATACCGGTAGGGCTAGTGAGGAAACCGCGGAAGGAGTGAATGTGCCCGTTGGTGTTGGCCGTGGTGACGGGTAGCCATGTGTTGCCCACGTTGAGGTTATAGGCTTTCATCGAGGCGGCCAGGACGTTGGGGATGAATTGTGTTGTGCCGTTGAACTGCCAGTTATTGTCGGCAGTTCCCAACACAGCCGTCGATGCAAGCGCGGGAGTCACGGGAACGACCACGTTGTGCATTTCGGGCAGATTATGACTTCCGCCGTCGGTTACGCGAACAACATACGCCTTGTTTGCATCGAGGGTGGCCGACGAGGGTAGGGGTGAGAACACGAACTGCGACTCTCCACCTGCACGCTTCATGTTTTTAAGCTCGTAGGCCGTCATGCCTGCCGGTATCTGGGTAGGATAAGGCAAGAAGAGCGTCATAGCGTCTGTACCTGAGAAAGTGCGAGTATAATTCGCCTTGGCAGCAGTGAACTGATGCTTGATATAATAATCGCAGCCACGGTTTCCTTTGTAATCGCTATGCGTATCGTAGACCTTGAAGTTTGCGCAATTGCCATCAACCACGAAGTTCTCTTGGTCGGCAGGAATCTTGCTTGCAGCCGTTCCGTTGGGTAGATATACGATGGTATAAGGCCTCATGAAAGAGAAAGGACTATTGTCGGCATTGCCTCGCATGATAGTGGCAGTCGCGAGCGGTTGACAATTCAGCATGTCGATATATTTCAATCCTATGCAGTGTGCCCATGCTCCATTATTAAGTGTAGCAAGCTGCGAGCCCGGGGCAAAGGTGAAGCTCTCCAAGCCGACACATTCCCAAAAGGTGTGATAACCGATATTGTTTACCGAAGCCGGTATAGTTACATTACCTGTGAAATTATAGCAACGTACAAAAGCTTCTTTCCCTATGATCTGTAGTCCATTGGGAAATACAAGGTCGCCACTGAGTTTTTGGCAATCCCAAAATGCTTCGTCATTAATGGCTTGCAAATTGGCCGGGAGATAAAGTCGTCCGTTAAAACCGGAACACATGCGGAATGCAGCATGACCGATAACAGTGGCACTGGGGATATTTAAATCGCCTTGTAGCTTATTGCAATTCCCAAAAGCCCATTGTCCAATGGTCTGTAGATTGTTCGGCAGCTGCAATCGTCCGTTGAAGCTGTGACAGTCGGCAAAGGCCTCTTGTCCGATATAGGTTGCCCGCGGAATAATAATATCACCGACAAGGTTCTGGCAACTTTTGAATGCAGCTTCGGGTATTGCATCGAGGGAATTTGATAAAATCAGCACACCATTAAATCCAGAGCAACCCTTAAATGCTGCAATACCTAATGAGGTGACAGTGTTTGGAATAATAAGATTTCCGGATAGTTTGCTACAACCATTAAATGCATCTGCTCCAATACTCCGTAGATTGCTGGATAGATGAAGCCAACCTGCCATATTTACATTTCGTGCAAAAGCCTCTGCACCAATCGCCGTAACAGCATCCTGAACATGACAGTTGCCTGTTATCCCCGTGCAGTCTTGATAGGTTCCATCATGAATAACAGTGACATTCTGTGGGGTTACCAAGTTACCACTGAGACTATAGCATTGAGCAAAAGCATAAGAACGAATATCGTTTACAGAGGGTGGCGTGTAGTTAAGAACTTCACCTTGTATAGCCGAGTTCTGAAAACACCGCTCACCAATAAATTGAATATTGATGGGAGTCCAAGGGCCTCCTATTACCATAGGGCTTGAATAAGTGAAGTTCATATTCGTAACACCCGTAATACCCGTGTTCATGAAAAGGCCTCCTCCCAAATGCGTATAAGGATAGCCATACCAGAAGTATGCCCATTGGTCGGTATCTAAATTATGCGTGCTTGAATCATAAAGATCCCAAGCAAGGTCTACGTTCCCGTAAAGGTTACGACCACCGCCAGCATCATAAACATAAAGGATTTGACTTGCACCCCACGGAGGAGACCCTCCCCAATTCGGCGTATAGAAACGCCACTTCCAATTGGTTCTTTTCCCTTTTTTCTCTCGGTTTACACCGCTGTCCCATGCCTGCGCATGAAAGCAGAAAGCAATCAACAATGTTGATAAAAGTAAAAGTCTTTTCATTGTAATTTCTCTTTTAAATATTTCCTAATTGAGTTCTTATTTCGTTCTTAATTCATTCACAAAAGGGCACGACAAATTGAACAACAAAACTCACGGGAGTATTGTTGTTTAAAGGATTTGCGTAACTTCTACGCGCGCGTAAAAATAAGTTAGGTGAGGCTAGATGCGTGTGTGTGTTAGCACTTTTTCCGAGCCCACCAAATATTCAGACGAAAAAATCACAGAGAAATCGAAATTTCTCTGCGTCGCGGGGGCGATAGAATATGTTGCTAAGTGTCTCACGGCGGCAAAGGTATATTAATCAATTCTTTTTCACAAAAGTTGGGGTTACTTTCTTGATTTAGAACAAGAACTAAGGATTGTGGAAAAGGCTATTGGATGGATAATTTTTTTAATGACATACCTTTGTCGACGGATAATTTACAGGGGTACTTGCAAAACCCCCTTTAACAAAACAAGAAAAATGACAAAAACAAAGCAACAGGTGAGTGTGCTGTTCATGCTTTTCAGCATTCTCTTTTGCGTTTGCCTTATTTCGGCAAACATTCTCGAAACAAAGCAAATCTCGGTGTTAGGAATCAGTTTGACTGGCGGACTAATCGTGTTCCCCGTTTCGTATATCATCAACGATTGCGTATGCGAAGTGTGGGGGTTCCGAAAAGCTAGACTACTCATTTGGACGGGATTCGCCATGAACTTCTTCTTTGTGACAATGGGCGCCTTGTGCGATTGGATTCCAGGCGCACCATATTGGACAAACGATGCCGGATTTCATGCTATTTTCGGACTCGCACCGAGGGTGGCTGGAGCTTCGTTTGTGGCATTCATCGCAGGGTCGTTCGCAAATGCCTATGTGATGAGTCGGATGAAGATTCGCGACAAAGGTCGGCGATTCTCTTGGCGAGCAATATTGAGTACGATTGCAGGCGAGAGTCTTGACTCGATAATTTTTTTTCCGCTGGCATTGGGTGGCGTTGTTCCGGCCGACGAACTTCCGAAGCTGATGTTATGGCAGGTTCTTCTCAAAACACTCTATGAGGTAGTTGCTCTACCCGTGACGGTTCGGGTTGTTCGGCGACTCAAACAGCACGAGGCGAAGATGCCTATGATAACGGAATAACTACAGCATTTGGAAAATTTTCAGCTTAGGTTAAATATCATGGAAAGAGAAAACGAAAACCTTCATTCACTCGGAGCACCAACAAATTATAAGATGAACTATGCGCCGGAGGTACTCGAAACGTTTGAAAATAAGCATAAGGAAAACGATTATTGGGTGCGATTCAACTGTCCGGAGTTTACCAGTTTATGTCCTATAACCGGGCAACCCGACTTTGCTGAGATTCGCATATCATATATTCCCGGTGAGCGGATGGTTGAGAGCAAAAGTTTGAAGCTCTATCTGTTTAGCTTCCGCAACCATGGTGATTTCCACGAAGATTGCATAAACATAATCATGAAGGATTTGGTGAAACTCATGGCGCCGAAATATATTGAAGTGACAGGTTTCTTTACTCCTCGCGGCGGCATAAGCATATATCCTTTTGCGAACTACGGACAACCGGGAACGAAATTCGAAAGGTTAGCCGAAGAGCGATTTGCGAGGCACGAATAAAGCAGAATTAAAAATGGAGAATCTCTACAAGATTCTCCATTTTTAATTTATTGCTAAACTTGCTTGAAGGCACGTTCGGCATGATAGGACGAGCGTACGAGTGGCCCGCTTTCAACAAACTTGAATCCTTTGTCGAGAGCAGTTTTTCGATAGTTGACGAACTGTTCGGGGGTGACATATTCTGAAACAGGAAGATGTTTTGCCGTGGGCTGGAGATATTGTCCGATGGTGAGGCGTCGGCAACCGGTTGCGAGAATATCATCCATTAGCTGCTCAACCTCCTCACAGGTTTCGCCGAGGCCTACCATAAAGCCGGTTTTCGACATGACGCCCGAGCGGGTTATCTCGCAGAGTACGTCGAGACTACGGTTATATTGCGCTACGCTGCGCACCCCGGGAGTGAGCCGTCGCACGGTTTCCATATTGTGTCCGGCAACGTTAGGACGAGCCGCCATCACTTTGGCGATAAGTTCGGGTCGCCCCATGAAATCGGGAATGAGCACCTCGATGAGCGTTTGAGGATTCTCAATTCGAATGCGTCTTATGGTTTCGGCCCAATGTTCGGCGCCATAATCGGGTAGGTCGTCACGGTCTACGGATGTTATGACGGCATATTTTAACCCGAGTGCCTTGACCGATTCGGCCACACGTCGCGGTTCGTCAGTGTCGAGTTTGCCTGGGCGTCCTGAGAGTGTGTTACAGAACTTGCAGCTGCGCGTGCATATGTTTCCGCCAATCATCAGTGTGGCTGTGCGCGCCGCCCAGCATTCGGTGCGATTTGGACAGAGCCACTTGTGCATATAGTGTTGAGATGATGCTTGGCGAGAATGCCGGCTGTTTGTCCGGATTGTTCTGTAGAGGTGAGGTCTATTTTCAACCAATCGGGTTTCTTAACGTGGGGGGGCGTCCGAAGAGCAGCCGCAGAAATTGTTCGGGCTTTAGTCCGCGAATGATATCGGCAAGTTCGATGTTCTGCAATCTTTCGCTCACGGCCTCACGACTGAAATCAGCGCCGCGTATATGGTCGAGCAATTCGCGGTCTTGGTCGCCTATGAGGAAGTAATCGCCGGCTAGATTAAGATTCACAATTCGGTTGTTCTTCAGTTCTATCCGTGCTTCTAGGGTTCCGACGTCAGCGAATCGTTTACGTCTTACTTCGGTGAATTTGGGATTGTTACCGTAGACGAAATCATGCGACGCCAGTTCTTTTTCAATCTCAGCGATTGCGAGCATATCCTTTTCGTTGAGTGTGCGAATGGCGTCGCCACACATATATTTTCGAGCATGATTTATGAATCCGTCTAGTGGCAGACTGGTGTAGTCGCCAATGTTGACTACTCGCTGTGTCACCGATGCAACCCCCTTGCTCTGTAGCTTTTCGTGCGACGGAGTGAGTGCTTTCGACAAGTGTTCAAGTCTGGTATCGAATAGCACGGTGTTGTGTAGCACGCTGCGTTTCTTAAGCCGATAGAATGCACTGCCCGAGACTTTTCGGCCGTCTACGAGAATATCATTTCGACCGGAGAGTTCGGCTGCGATTCCAATATTTTTCATCAGTTTAGCCACCTGCTGCATATAGTCTTTAAAGGCCGAATTCACATTGTCGGCAAACGATATGTATGAGAATTGAATGCAGCCCAGGTCGGCATATACACATCCGCCTCCGCTTTTTCGGCGAAAGATGTGAATGCCGTTCTGTTTGCAATAATCCGTATCTACTTCGTTCTTGATGAGTTGATTTCGCCCAAGCATAACGGTTGGTTCTACCTGCCAGGCAAAGAAATAGTCGTCGTCGGTGTAGGTTTGCGCCACATATTCCTCTACGGCAAAAAAGAAAGGAAGCTGTTTCGGCTCCGGTCTGTAGGGTATAAGAAGATATTTCATTGTAAAGAAAATGGTATTCGATTTGCGTGCAAACTTACTCAAAAATCCCGAGCCTCTTTGCTTTGCAATTGGGCTCGGGATTTTCGTTTCTAAGCTCTGGAGCGGCTATCTATTTTCTCACTTTCACGACACTTCCGTCGGCTTTCCTAACGATGTAGATCTTTCCATCTTGCATTCGTTCTGCTCGGGTTCCGTCGAGGTTGTAGACTTCTTCTTTGCCGTTTGTAGTCGATTTGATTTGCTGTAAAGATGTTACGATGTTATCTTCTTTTCCGAAAACAACTTTGATGGTCATTGGTACCAGAAGCACTTTTACTTTGATTTCGATGTTAGCATAGAGCTTGTTACCAAATTGTTTGGCTTTCAAATCGATTGGCACATCGCCCAAAGTTGGGCCCATCCACGAGCTTACGTTCGGGTCGGTGCCTTTAGTAATTTTGATAGACTTCTTAGCACTGAACTCCACGATTCCTTTAGTGTTAATGGTTCCATCGATGTCGTTAACAATGATGTTTCCCACGCCCATTCCTTTATACTGGAAGTTGTAGAGCGCCATGGTGTATTTACCATTGTCTTGTTTAGTGAGTACGATGGTTGCCGTGTCGCGTACGGTTTGTCCCATGGCTGTAACCATCACCGAGTCTTTGAAATTTGTTGCGCTTGCACCAATGGCACAGGCGACTAGCAGGATTAGAGTAAAAATCTTCTTCATGTTTTCTATTTTAATTGGTTTGAATTTATCAGCATCGTGAGCGCTTTGTTTTCGCAGGCCTCCATTTTTTCGCGCTCGCCGGGGCCCTTGTCGTTTATTCCGCAGAGGTGCAGAATCCCGTGTATAATCACTCTGTGCAGTTCGTCTTTGAACTCTTTCTTGAACAGTTCGGCATTGCTCCGCACGGTGTCGAGCGAAATAATGATATCGCCGTTTATCGTGTTGCCCTCGTCATAGTCGAAGGTGATTATGTCGGTGTAATAATCGTGTCCGAGGTATTGTTTGTTAACCTCGAGAATCTTTTCGTCGCTCACGAACAGATAGCCTATTTCGCCAGTTATCTTACCGTAATCAGATGCTACGGTCTTTATCCACCGTGTTATATCGCGTTTGCGAATCCGCGGCATCTTTATGCCTTCTGAACTATATGTAATCATTCGTTGTTTATTTTCGGATTGGGAAGGAACTCGCTAACATCGCGCCCGAAACTCATCAGTTCGCGTACGAGACTCGAGCTTATTCCGGAATATTCAGGCTCGGCTATAAGAAGAATCGTGTCGATGCCCGACAGGCGGCGGTTCAGTTCGGCCTGTTCTCGTTCGTATTCGAAATCTTTCACGCTCCGCACTCCTTTCACGAAACATGTGGCTTGCTCGGCAATGGCGAAGTCGACGCTCAATCCTGAATAAGCTTTGACCTCTACGCGCTGATTGTTGGTATATACTTTATTTATTTGGTTCACCCGTTCGTCGGCCGAGAGCTCATTATTTTTCTGCCTATTAGTTCCCACTCCGATTATGATTCTGTCCATCATTCTCAGCGCCCGTTTCACAATGGCATCATGCCCGATGGTGAAAGGGTTGAATGAGCCCGTGAATATTCCCGTTGTCATGTTTTTATCTTGGTTATCAAGAAGAATAATTCTTTATCTGAAACGCTGCAAAAGTACGGCATTCAAAAAATCTTTCCGCCCGCTCTTATTTTATTTTCTCCGGCTGGCCTATCAAACCTATGCTATAGTAGAGATTGAACGTATTCATCATGTTAAGTTCCGAGAGAGGGGAATGAGATTGTGAAAACGAATTTGGTCTTATTTGCGGTTCTATACTTTTATGATATAATTATCCACAATGCGAACAGCAGATACAACATGGTTGAAAGGAACATCTTTTTTGTTTTCTTAGCTTCATACGATGATTTTACCTCTATTTAGTTTTATTACACGGCTTCGGCTAGTTATGAAGACAAGAGAAGAATGATGTTTCGTTAGTCTGACGCATCAGATTAGACTATAAGAATTAGTTTTAATCTCTCCTAATGTGTGAGAAGAGTCAAAATAAGTTTGGTTTGTCCTATCAAACATGTGAGAAGAGCTTAAAGAGGTTTGTTTCATCCTATCAAATACGTAGGACAGGGTGAAATGAATTTGGATTGGGTTAATATGAGAGTAAAAAAGTTGGACACACTCTCAACGAGCATGTCCAACATAAGAAATTTCAATTATCGGAACCGACTTTCGCAAGTTAGTCCACGATGCACACTATAATTTTATAATTAAGAACCAATTAAATAACTCCTATTGATATATCTCCTGAATGCCGTTGACAGCTGTTGAGTCAGAAACGCTGCAGGGGTCGAAGCCGGCGGGGATTTTGAACTTTGCACTAGGACTGTAGCCGAGGCGTTTGTCGGCATAAACGAGCTGCATATAGTAGGCCCATATCGGGAGAGCCATCGTAGCGCCTTGGCCGAGTGACATATTGTCGAAGTGGATGTCGCGGTCGTCGCCGCCAACCCAACAGCCGTTGACGAGTTGGGGTGTAAAGCCCATAAACCAACCGTCGGAGTTGTTGTTGGTTGTTCCGGTTTTGCCGCCTACTTCATTGCGGATGTTGAAGGCATAGCGGAGTCGACTACCGGTTCCGCCGTCGACAACACCTTGGAGCATTCCAATCATTTTGTAGGAATTGTCTTCCGAGATGACTTCGTTCATGAGGGGTTGGAATTTGGCGATTACGTTGCCGTGACTGTCTTCAATCTTGGTAACGAAGAGTGGGGCACATCGTATGCCGTGGTTGACGAAGGTTGTATAACCACTAGCCATTTCGCACACGGATGCTTCGCATGGACCGAGGCAGAGAACGGGGGAGGCGTATTTTTCGATATCGGGGTTGTTGAGGCCGAAGTCGTGCAGGATTCCAACGAAAGGCGATGTGCCGAGGAGGGTTATGAGGTAGGCTGAAATCCAGTTGTTCGAGAATTTGAGTCCCCAGGCGAGTGGTACTTGTTGTCCGTAGCGTGCTCGTGAGCCGTTGCGAGGCGTCCATCCGCCGTATGAGCGTTGTACGTTGGGTGCTGTGGAGCATGGTGTCATGCCGTTTTGCATGGCTAGGGCGTAGAGGAATGGTTTAATGGTTGAGCCTACTTGTCGTCGTCCACCCATAACCATATCGTATTTGAAGTGCTGATAGTCTATTCCTCCGACATAGGCTTTAACGGCTCCGGTATAGGGCTCCATGCTTACGAAGGCTGAGCGTAGGAACGATTTATAGTAGCGCACGGAGTCGATGGGTGTCATTACGGTGTCGATTTCGCCATGATATGTGAAGAGTGTCATCTCGTGCGGTGTTTGAAAACTGCGCCTTATTTCTTCGGGTGTTGCGCCTTGTTCTTTGAGGCGTTGATAGCGCATGCTGAGCTTGCATGCTCGGTTGAGGATGGCTTTGATGGTTGCTCGGGATATGTTGTTTGAGAAGGGGGCATTTTTCTTGTATTGGTTGGCGATATTGAACTGTGCTTGTAGGTATCCGCCAACGTGTTTCCTGACGGCTTGTTCGGCGTATTGCTGCATTCGTGTGTCGATGGTGGTGTAGATTCTCAATCCGTCGGTGTTTACGTTGTATGGTTCTCCGTTTCGTTTGAGGTTTTTGTTGCACCATCCGTAGAGGGGGTCTTGTTCCCATGCAATTGAGTCGAGTACGAATTGTCGTTCTTGCCATTCGCTGTAGTCGTTGCGTACGGGTTTGGGTGCCATCATGTAGCGTCGCAGGAAGGCTTGGAAATATTCGGCTGCTCCTTCGATGGGTTTCGTTTTTTTGTAATCGAGTTCTAGCGGACGGGCCATGAGTTCGTTGAGTTCTTCTTTTGTGATGTAGGCCGAGCGGCACATTTGGGTGAGCACTACATTTCGACGTTGTAAGCAGCGTTTGGGATAGCGCAGGGGATTGAACATAGATGGATTTTTGCACAATCCAACTAGTGTGGCGGCTTGGGTTATGCTTAGACGTCGTGGTGGTTTGTTGAAGTATATGTTGGCTGCACGTTCGATTCCGACGGCGTTATGGAGGAAGTCGAAGTAGTTGAAATACATTGCTATTATTTCTTCTTTCGTGAAATGGCGTTCGAGCTTTATGGCGATTATCCATTCTATTGGTTTCTGCATCAGGCGCTCGAAAGTGCTGTGGGCCTTTTCGGAATAAACTTGCTTGGCTAATTGCTGTGTTATAGTTGAACCTCCGCCGGCGCTGGCTTGTTGCATCACTCCTCGCTTCACAATTGCTCGGCCGAGGGCAATGAAGTCGATTCCTGAATGTTCGTAGAATCGCTCATCTTCGGTTGCAACGAGTGCATGAACAAGATGTGGCGATAGGTTGTTGTAGTCGATAGCCACTCGGTTAGCGTTGTCTTGATTCCAGGTTCCCATGAGCTTTCCATCGGCCGAATAAACCTGTGACGCGAACTTGTCTATGGGGTTCGAAAGTTCTTCCATGTCAGGCATGTAGCCTATCCATCCATTCCACACTGCTACGAAGAATACGCTTGCAGATATAACTAGAAGAATCAGGGCTGCCCAGAGGGATTGTACAATATGTTTTCTCATTGATTTTATGGTTCGGTTAAGTTCGGCCGTCTTTGTGTGAATCGTTGGTTGTTAGCCGGTTCTATAAAGCAGCTGAATGCGTGCAAAGATACTCCAATCGGGATGAAGCTCAAAAGAAAAGGTTTTATTTTTCCCTCGTCCGAACCTTTCAAGAAACAGTGGTACAGGGATAAAGAAGAATAGGGCTACCTTTACCAGCCGAAAACAATAAGACTCAAAAATGGAGAAACATAATTTCGTCGACATCAAAAGTTTTGATAAGCAGCAGTTGCTCTACCTCATCGAAATGGCTCGAGAGTTCGAACGGTTTCCCAACCGCGAACTGCTCAAAGGTCGGGTAATTGCCACCTTGTTCTATGAACCTTCAACACGAACCCGATTGAGTTTTGAAACGGCCGCCAATAGGCTCGGTGCGCGGATAATCGGCTTTACCGATGCGAAGGTTTCGAGTGTCAGCAAAGGCGAAACACTCAAAGATACCATACTCATGGTTAGTAACTATGCCGACATAATCGTGATGAGGCATCACATAGAAGGTGCGGCACAATATGCTGCAGAAGTGGCGCCCGTGCCGATTGTGAATGCCGGCGACGGAGCACATCAACACCCATCACAATGTTTGCTCGACCTTTATTCGATTGCGCAAACGCAGGGCACGCTCGAGAATCTCGACATCTGTCTGGTAGGTGATTTGAAATATGGTCGAACTGTTCATTCTCTTCTCATGGCCATGCGCCACTTTAATCCCACGTTTCATTTCATAGCGCCCAAGGAGTTGGCTATGCCCGAGGAATATAAAATCTTTTGCTCGCAGAATGGTATACGGTTCGAAGAACATCACGATTTTACACCTGAAATTATTTCGCAGGCTGACATTCTTTATATGACACGCGTACAGAGAGAGCGATTCTCAGACCTTATGGAATACGAGCAGGTTAAGAATGTCTATATTCTTCGGAACGATATGCTAACCGATGCCAGAGAGAATATGAAAATTCTACACCCGTTGCCAAGAGTGAACGAAATAGCATATGATGTCGATGAAAATCCGCATGCCTACTATATCCAGCAGGCTAAGAACGGACTCTTCGCTCGGCAGGCTATCTTTGCTCACTGTCTAGGTATAACATTAGATGAGATTCAGGCTGACATAACTATCCTATAATAATGAAGCAAAACATGTCAAAAAAAGAACGACTCGTGGCCGCCATCCAAGACGGAACGGTTATAGACCACATCCCGGCTGCAAAAACATTTCAGGTTGCCAATCTGTTGCAACTCGAACGGCTCTCAACGCCCGTGACGATAGGCTACAACTTCACGTCGAACAAAGTGGGCCGGAAAGGTATAATCAAGGTAAGCAACAGGTTCTTCACCGATGCCGAAATTTCCCATCTGTCGGTTGTTGCCCCGAATGCTGTTCTCAACATCATCCACGACTACGAGGTGGCTGAAAAGAAAACTGTTCGTACTCCCGATGAACTTCGCGGTATAGTGAAATGCAATAATCCGAAATGCATCACCAATAACGAGCCCACCGGCACTATCTTTCATGTGGTTGATAAAAGCGAAGGTATCCTACGCTGTCACTATTGTGAAAAAGAACAGCATATCGACCAAGTGGAGCTCTGTAAGTAGGTATATTGATAAAAAATTGAATGTAAAATGACACAAGAAGAAAAAACGAAACTAGAGAGCGATATAGTTGACGTTCTGAAAACAGTTTACGACCCGGAGATACCCGTAAATATTTACGATCTAGGAATGGTTTATAGGATAGAGGTTGACGATGACAGCTCGGTTGATATGGATATGACCTTCACTGCCCCGTCTTGTCCGGCAGCAGACTTTATCCTCGAGGATGTGCGCACGAAAATTGAAAGTCTGCATGAAGTGAAAAGTGTGAATATAAATCTGGTTTTTGAACCGGCATGGGACCAGAGTATGATGTCGGAGGAAGCTCGTGTTGAACTGGGATTTGAATAATGAAAAACATTTATTTACTTTCGGATGCGCATCTCGGTTCGTTGGCCATTGAACACAGACGGACGCAGGAACGACGGCTGGTGAGATTCCTCGACGGAATAAAGAATAAGGCATCGGCCGTTTATCTGCTAGGAGACATGTTCGACTTCTGGAATGAATACAGGTTTGTTGTTCCAAAAGGTTTTACGCGATTCCTCGGAAAGCTGTCTGAACTTACTGATATGGGAGTTGAGGTGCATTATTTCACGGGAAATCACGACCTGTGGACATATGGCTATCTGGAAGAAGAATGTGGAGTGATTTTGCATCGGCATCCTGTTACGACCGAAATTCACGACAAAGTATTCTTCCTGGCTCATGGTGACGGATTGGGTGACCCGAGTCTTGGGTTCCGTATTCTTCGCAAGGTGTTCCACAATCGTGTGTGCCAAAAAATGTTTAACGCCATACACCCTTGGTGGGGAATGACACTCGGATTGAATTGGGCCAAGAAGAGTAGACAGAAACGCGAAGCCGGCAAAGAGGAACCGTTCATGGGCGAAGACAAGGAATATCTTGTCCAGTTTACTAAGAATTATATGGCTATGCATCAGGATATTGATTATTACATCTACGGCCATCGGCACATAGAACTCGATCTTAGCTTGTCGCGCAAGGTGCGCATGCTGATTCTTGGTGATTGGATATGGCAATTCACCTATGCAGTGTTCGATGGCGAGCATCTTTTCCTCGAACAATACGTAGAGGGTGATAGTAATCTATAGTTCTAAGATATTTCAGTTTTGAAACTAAAAGGCAAAATAGTTGTTCCTGCCGTTTGTCACTTTAGAAGTTTTGATTTAACTTTGGATAGAATAGCGACAATCCTTTATACAAGGGCACCTTGTGCGATTGGCTGATTTTGGGGTAACGATTTGGCAACCGTTCCATTTGCTGTGTACTGCTTTGTTTTGCTTGCAAAGAACTCTTTATCTCCGACAAAGATAATGATTATTCCCGAACAATTCTACTCTTTGCTTTATTTTTTCAAGGCAAGGAAAAAATTATTCCCCTGCCGATTTCAAGAAGTAGAAACACGATGTTGTGAAGAAATTGCGGATATATGGAATTGCCCCTATCACGGCGTACAGCTTCGGGGACGCAGGTGGAATTTCACCTCGTAATGCGGATTGATGAAATAGAAAGTCCTGTCAATGGCTTCAAAGCCTTCCTTTCTCATCGTCCTCTCAAACAACTCTATCGGGCATTTGGTCTTCTTGATGTTCAACAGTTCTCTGACGCATCCCTCGTCTTCCTTCTGAGCCCTCAATATCCGCTCATACAATCTCGTCGGAAGCAGGTGAAAGAAAGGCAGGTGCGAGAGGAAGCGGCTTCGGCATATCTGCTGATGCCCACCGAAAGGCATCTGCCAAGCAGGAAAGGACATGAAAATTACCCCCGGGTTTTTAACAACTGTTTACACTTGTGCATAAATTCCTCCTTGTCGTCGATATGCTCTATCACATCATGGCAGACAATCAGGTCGAACTGATGCCTGAGTTCCTTCAACAGGAACACATCGGAGGCGATGAAACGCCCTTTTGCTCCGTTCTCTTGGAAAAACTTCCTTGCGTCCCTTATCCGTCCCTCTGCCATATCCACGCCCACTACATCGCAGCCCATGCGTGAGAAAGGCAGGAGGTTTCCACCGTCCCCGCAGCCTATCTCCAACACTTTCGTGCCTTTCCCTACCTGCCTGTACCGCTTGATGTAAGGAATGAAATACTTCTCGCTTGTGGTTGCGAGTTCGTTGAAATACTGTCTTCGGTTAAGTTGTCTTGACTGCATCTTATTTTAGGGGTGTTATGGTTTCAACGACAAAGGTAGCAATAATCATGGAATAAGACCGCATGTTTCATTCGTTACCATGAAAAATACCTATAAATGATTATATGGCAATGCGATATGGACGAGTGCAACCCAAAGTTTCCGCTCTTTCGTTTGCGGAATGGCGGGAAAATTCGTATATTTGCGAGGTACGACTAAAAAAGATGTAAATATGGCACACCGTAAAACTTGTTTTGTTTTATTGTTCTTGGCATTCCTGCTGGCATGCGCGTCCTGTTCCAATCCCCAAGACGAGGACAGGAAATCTTCTTTTCAATTGGATAAACCTTATAGGGAAATCATGCAAGGCTCTACGCTCCGTGTGTTCATCACGAGTGGCAGTGGAGACTTGCAGATAAGCAATTCCAATGCGTTTAAGGACTATGCTAGAATTGCCTATGCGAGAACTCCCGAACAGGCAGGGCATGTAGGTGTTCTTTCAATCCAAGCCCTGCAAGTGGGAGAATTTCAGGTCTCACTGACCGACAACCTCACAAAGGAAAGACAGCAACTGACCGTTAAAGTCCTCCCGCCTTATCTGTTACTGGAAATTCACGAAGGCTCAGACCCTGTATGGTCAATAGGAAGCGGAGTTTCGGGACTTTTCCTTGTCCAGAACGCAGCGCATTCTTTTTATCTGTGCCGTTACAAGCCCACTCTCTATCGGTATGTCAGTCCTGCCGTTCTCTCGGGCGTATATGAGATTGTCATGAAAGACGGCGTTCCGACGAACTTGCGCCTGCAAAGCAAGAAACAGGGAATTGTCCGTGATTTCACCTTGACAGGGAAAAACAAGAAAGAGGCTTTGGAAAAACTCGGGAGATTAGGCAGGCTCGGACTTCTTCCGAATGAAGAGAAATTCATCTGTCCCGTCTTTCTTGACGAACACGACATGGAAGAGCATATCATGGCGGAAATGACTTATAAGGAAGCAACCTTGCCTGAGAAAGTCATGGAGTGAGATGCAGGAAAGGAAGTGGAGCATGCGGAGGCACGGTTACAGCCTCACTCCCTTGCTCCTGTTCTCTTGGGAGGAATGGACGGACAAATGTCTGAATTTCTCCCACTGCTCCTTAAACCAACGGGCAATCGGCACTCTGTCCACGAGCAGGTCGAGTACGGTCTTGCCATCCCTTTCCTCCCTGCCCACCTGCAAGCGTGCCTTCTCAACGGCGAACGAACGCCTGTACTCATCAGAATGCAGTTTCCCCGTAACAACGAGTACTTTGCCTTGCAGGAGTTCGTCCGTGTGTCTCTCTGACAATCCGACCGAACGGCAAAGCCTTTCAATACGGAAAAACTCGGCAAGCATGGGAAACCATTCCTTTGCCTTGTCGATGATGCGCCTGAGATTGCCGATTTCACGCTGATGCTGCTCCGATGCCCGCAACCGCTCGGCGACGTGGCTTTCCTTCATTTTCTGCATATCCGTGCGCATCTGTCCGATGCTCTCTTTCAGTTCCGCCACCTCACCATGCAACTGCCTGTTCTCGCTTTCAAGCCTGCTCACTTTATTACCGCCCAACAGGGAGTTGATGCCGTTGAGTGCTGCTGTGGCGGTCTTGGTAGCTGAGTTTTTCAGTTCCACCGTTTTTTTCTCCGCCTTGATGCGTGCGAGTTCCATTTTGGCTTGCTCCGCCTCCTCGATGATGCACCGTGCTTCCGCCTCCCTTGCCAGCAGGTTGGCGATGTTCTCCTGTATGTCCTCGCCCTGCGTGATGAGATTGCGGTAATACTCATGCGTGGAGAGGTGCTTGGCTGTCGAGCCCCTGACACCCCTTTTCAGCCCGTACTTCGCCATGTGTTCGGCGTAGGTGTCCTGATACCTGATGAGGTTGGCACGGCTCATCACCTCGTCTGCGCAGAGGCGTGGGGCTGTCGCTTTCGTCCTGTACCTGCGCTTTGCCTTCTCTTCCTTTTTCTGCTTCCTGCGCTCACCCTGCACTATCGGCACTACGGTGGCATGGATGTGCGGTGTTTCCTCGTCCATGTGCAGGACTGCCGACACGAGGTTGTCCGCCCCGTAGGTCTCTCTCAGCCACGCCACGCTGTCATCGCACCACTCTCCGAGCCTCCTTTCGTTTTCCATTCGTTCCATATCCTCGTGCGTTCCGCTCAGCACGATGCGGATTGCCTGTACTTGGTTCTTCCCTATCTTGCGTTTCAGCCCTGCCGTGTCAAGGCGGTGGCGTATGGCAGCCGTGCGGTTGCACACACCGTCGGGAAACCTGATTAACTCACGGTTGAGGTGCGTTCTCGTAGGTCTATGTTCTTCGGCACGATGGTGCGCTCGATGTGAGCCGACATTCCGCTGTCGGCTCCCTTTGCCTTTTCCAAATGCAATACGCAATATCCCATATCCTTTTGTCTTTTTTAGATGTTGTCATTATCTTGTTTTCGTTGCCTTGATGTCCTTAGATACGGTCGGTGGACAATCGTTGAAAGGAGGAAAGACTTCCTTTCGGCTTGCTCGTTTCTTTATGCCGACAGGCTCGGCAGGGGTGTCCAGAGGGGTGCAACCCCGTTGGCTTATTGGGAGATTTTCAGCGGACACGGAGTGAAGCGTGAGGAAAATCCCCTAATAAGCTACGGTATTTTCTCTTTTGAAAATATCCGTACCGTGCTTACCACGTGGGCATTTGCCCCTGCCACTTCTTTCCCTTATAACCTGAAGTCCCCACGGTTTCTCCATCGGTGCTGCCGATTGGACTTGTTTCTCCGAAGGCATACTTGGACTGCACCCGAATATCTGAATACCCTGCATGCTTGGAAATACAGAATGCACGGCTTGCCGTGACTGCCTTTTTCTGTTGCTTATATCAGCGTGTCTTGCCTGTTCCGTTTCAGCCTGTAATGCCACTGCCGTTTCCCACCGAAGTCGGAGTGATGAAAATTCTGATGAATTGATGAATGTCGTTCCAATAATCTGGAAATCAACATAATATGCTTTCATCATGCCCTCATCAAGCCGCTTGTCAAAGTGGAGTTTCATCATTTCCGATTCCTCTATCCCTGCATTTCCTCCAACTGCTTCCTGCCGATGGTGTAAAAACGCCCCGTGCGCCTAATCTCCGTATATGGGCGCATGTTGTCATAGCTCGGCTGGCAGGTCGTATAGGTGAGCGTGTTTTCGGCAGGAGTGAGTTTCCATATATCCTGCACGATACGCCTTACCTGCGTCCTGTCCGTCCTGCAGCCTGCGCAGTTCAGCAGAAGGAGCATGTCGTTGATGCAGAAAGAGAAAGCGGACGCTTTCATGCAGTCCATGACTTCAAGGCAGGTTTCCGCCATCTCCACCTCCGTCCTGTTACGGTTGCTCCGTATAATCCTGCTCAGGGCTTGCGTGTGGATGAGTTCGGGACTGAACCACATGCGGCTCTCTTTCTTCGTGGAGAGCGTGCGGTGCTGGAGAAAATAGAGGAAGGCGGGTATTTCCTCCTTTACCCTTTGCAGGAAGTCCGTGTCGTCCTTTTCTATCCTCCCCACCTTCCTCACCCAATAGCGTGTCTCTCCTGTGTCGATTATGACGGGTAGACGTTCGTTGTTGGAGCATAGTACGAACTTGGCGAAGAATGAAATCTCATCCCTGTCCTTGCCCTTCGCCTCCACCTTGTAGGAAAGGGTGGTGCTGAGGTTCTTGAGCCGCTCGCTGTCCTCCCTGCGGTCGAGAAGCACCTCGTCCACGAGGATGAGCAGTTTCCCTGCCCAGTCCGAGTTGAACTGACTTCGGAAGTCCTCGTTGGTGTTGAAGGTTACATTGCCCCCGAAGAGGGCTTTGAGGAAGTTGAGGAACGTGCTCTTGCCCGTGTTGCGCTCCTCTGATACGAGCAGCAGGATGGGCAGTTTCTCTATGGGCTGCAGGTAGAGTAGTTGCAGGTAGTCCATGCCAAGTTCGTACTGCTCCCCGAAGATGTGCCTTGCCAATGCCTCGATATGGGGAAACACACCTTGCTTCGGATGATGCCCCGTCGGCTCGTAGAGGTTGAGGAAACTGCCTACTACGCTGATAGTTCACATGGTCGGGGACGGTGCAAAAACCGTCATACTTCGGGACGGTCGCCAGATAGTCCCTGCCGTAGTCCTGACGGAGCGTCTCGTTGTTCCACACGATGCGCTTCCTTACAAAACCGCCTCCGACAAGAGGCATGTCTGCAAGTTTGTAGAGCGTTGTGCCCACACGGACGAAAGCCCCGTCCTTTTTTCTTTTTTCGGGCATATCTTCCAGCAGCCCGTCATTGTTTTTCTTATCCATTTCTTTCTTGCTTAAATGGTTGATATATAGCATCGTGCAAAGTTACGGACATCGTTCGGAAAACTACTTGTGAAGAATGGCGCGGAACGGTGAAAGAAAAACGGAATGGAATAAAAACAGGGGAAAGCAGGGAGGTGCGGAGCAATAATTGAGGGGAACAGGAGGATAATTTTGCAGGATTTGTCGAGGGTTGCTGAAAAAGGGAAAATGCCTTTTTCTTTCATCGTTCGCAAGCGTCTGATGATATGTTGATGAACTTGCAATCGCTTGATATTCAATCATATTATATCAATATTCATCAATTCATCAAAATAAAAGAAGTTGTGTTCGGTATGTTTTTCTTTTCTCGGCAGTCCTATACGACTCGTCCCTAACTGTTATCCCTGCCCTTCAACCACCCAAAAAGAAAAAGGTTTATTTCCCCCATCGACACAAGGGGATAAACCTCTATAAACCTCTGTCAAGGCGTTTCAGCAGGGACTGCCTGCCCGTGCAGGAAGGAGCATGACAAACCTTTCGTGCCGTTCGTTCAGCATTGCGATGACATGCTCCCAAAGCCTTTTTGCCCTTTGCGACCTGATACGGAACGCAAGGGCTATGACCATTTCAAGGCTGTACGCATCAAGCCAGCGACCCTCCGCCACCCTGATGTTCCTCTCTGCCGTGCAGGGGTGCAGCAGTCCATCCCTGTATATCTTCTTGACCAGCGTGTGGATGGTATGTCCGAACACGCCAAACAGGTCGGCAATCTCAAACTCGCCCATCCATATTTCGCCGTTGGGTATGACGATGTTCCCGTGCTCGTCTATCGTGATTATTCGACGGGCATTGCTGCTTATGTCTTTCCCTTTCATTGTCATGCCATCTTAATATTGCCAAATGAGGCGTTGAGCTTGCTGCCGAGCATGGAGAGGTCGGTGTCGAGTTTCTCGGTGGTTATCTTCGCATAGAGTTGTGTGGTTACGATGTTCGTGTGTCCGAGTACACGGCTCACGCTCTCGATGGGCATGCCCTTGCTCAGAGCCAATGTCGCAAAGCCGTGCCTTGCGCAATGGAAGGAGATGTCCTTTGTTATCCCGCACTCGCTGATGACTTTTTTGAGCTTCTTGCAGACCGTCCAGTAGTTGATGTCCCCGAATATGGAGTTGTCCTTCTGGAACGGTCGGTATCTGTCGATGATTTGCAAGGGTATATCGAGCAGTTTCACTTGGTACGGCACCTGTGTCTTGTGCCTTTTTGCAAGTATCCACTTCTCGCCGTTCACCTCCACAATCTCATCGGTGGTGAGTTCCTTCAAGTCCACGAAGGAAAGGGCGGTGAAGGAGGCGAAGACAAACAAATCACGCACGAAGGCGGAATGGCTGTCCTTGAACTCGTGCGAAACCAGTGTCTTCAACTCGTCCTCCGTGAGGAACGCACGCTCCTTCGTGTTCGGGCTGATATGAAACTGCGCGAACGGGTTTCTCGGTATCTTGCCGTTGAAGTGCGCACGCATCACCACGCCTTTGAGCCACATGCAGTTTATCCATATCGTGGCGTTCCTGTTTCCTTTCACCGTGCTGAGGTACACGGCGAAGTCCCTGATGAAGTCGGGGGTGAGTTCCAGCATCGACATGTCGCTGCGGTTGTACTTGTGGCGGATAAACCTCGCCGTGTTGTTCCTCGCCCTGAGCATCACCTTGTATGTTCCCATGCTCCTGTCCTTACCCACACGCTTGAACAGAGAGGCGCAGTCCCTGTCGAACGCTTTCATCAGGGTGTCGTACTCGCTGCCCAGCCCCTGATAGGCGTTGCGCACCATCTCCGCCGTGACGAACGCCTCACGGTCGGAAAGACGCTGATAGTGCTTGATGATTTGCGCCTTGATGTTGTCGAGCGAGAGGTTGGTGGCGATGGCTTCCCTGCTCTTGCCTTTCGCCCTGTTGCCTTTCACATCCCACAACTCCTTTGGGATGGTGCGCTTGCAGCTGAACTGAGCCACCGTGCCGTTGATTGTAACCCGTCCCATGATGGGGACGATGCCGTCTTTCTCCTTGCTGCCGTTCACATAGAACAGCACCTTGAATGTGCTTCTTGCCATTGTCTTTTCTTTTTGGTTGCAAAATTAAACATGAAAGAGCCTAACCCTGCTATGCAAAATATAGAGCAATAGAGCAACAGCAACGGATGCACGGAAAACCGCTGTTTTTCTCCTCTTTAGCGGAGGTAATTATCCTGCTTTCGGGTAACGATTTGAAAACATTTCTGTTTCAATAATCCGCATTTTCCTGCCTCGTGGCAGGTGGCGGATTTGCTGCGATTTACACCGTATAGCCCTAATAATCAAGCCGAATTGCGTTAAACTTCCGATTTCCTGCAAATATTACAGCGATTTCTTGTAATTTTTGCAACGGAACGTTTTTTCAGGATTACAACAGTATTGCAACTAACAAAAAAGAGACTTGTCATAATGTCCTTTTTCAAAGAATATAAAAACTCAGGTTTGTAGATTAAGTTTAGTTTTTAGAAGACAGCTGTCGTGATGACAGCTGTCTTTCGCGTGTAAGAAAGACTCTGTGTGAATTGCGCTACCTTTGCATCACATAAAATAAGGAAAAACATAATGGACATTCAATCGCTCTATCAGCTTTATCTTGAACACCCCGATATCACCACCGACAGCCGCGACTGTAGGCTTGGAAGCATATTCATTGCCTTGAAAGGAGAAACATTCGACGGGAATAAATTTGCCGCCGCCGCACTCGAAAAAGGATGTCGATTTGCTGTTGTTGATGAGAAAGAATATGCCATCGACGACAGATATATTCTAGTGGACGATGCCCTCATTGCCTATAAAGAATTAGCTCGCGAACACCGCCGACAGTTCAATATTCCGATTATCGGAATTACTGGAACGAATGGCAAAACAACCACGAAAGAACTAATATCGGCCGTGCTCGCTGAGAAATATAAGGTTCATCACACAGAGGCTAATTTTAATAATGATGTAGGTGTGCCCCGCACACTGCTTGCCATTCAGCCGGAACACGAAATTGCCGTTATCGAAATGGGAGCGTCGCACATTGGCGACATCCGTAAACTCGTAGAATATGTCGAGCCCACCTGCGGTCTTATAACCAATGTCGGCCGAGCTCACCTGCAAGGATTTGGTTCGTTCGATGGGGTTAAGAAGGCAAAGGGTGAGCTTTATGATTATCTGAAATCCAATAATGCATTGCTCTTCCTGAACGAAGATGATTCTGATTTGGTTGAAATGGCCACTCACCGAGGATTTGAACGCATCATTACCTACGGACAAGACGAAACCGCCATCACACAGGGTGAGATTGTTGAATGTGCTCCGTTCCTCACATTCCGCTGGCGCGAACCAGGCTCCGAGTGGAAAGTAGTTAAGTCACATCTAGTAGGCGCATATAATCTCGATAATATGCTTGCTGCAATATCTGTGGGGCAGCACTTCAATCTCTCGAATTTGCAGATATGTCATGCTCTGGAGAATTATATGCCCAGTAACAATCGTTCGCAGCTAACCGAGACCCCGTATAACAAACTAATTGTCGATACTTACAATGCTAATCCCTCTAGTATGGCTGCTGCAATTGAAAACTTCTGCCAAATGAAGGTCGAAAATAAAATGGCCATTCTCGGCGATATGCGAGAACTGGGAGACGCTTCGGAAGTTGAACATCAAAAAGTTGTAGACCAACTGGCCTCGACAGGTATTGAAAACGTTTGGCTCGTTGGTGAGAATTTCTCACAAACCAAAACAGCTTTTCGCAAATTCAATGACGTCGAACAGGTGAAAGTAGCCCTCAAGCAACAACGCCCGACTGGACATTACATTTTGCTTAAAGGCAGTAATGGTGTCCGTTTATTCGAACTACCGCCACTTCTCTAGTGTAGAAAGGCCTTGCGAGAGTTATTCACGGTAAAGTTTCAGATGTGTTTTATTTTTTATTTACCTTTGCAAGCACAAGACCAATCGGGATGTAGCGCAGTTGGTAGCGCACTACGTTCGGGACGTAGGGGTCGCCAGTTCGAGTCCGGTCATCCCGACAATTATAAAGAAAATGGAGCTGATTATCAGCCTCCATTTTCTTTATGCGAGTTAGAAGTTCCCATTAGGCTATCGGCCGTCTGTCCCTACAGGCAGGCATTTCGCCCGAGTTAGCACCCATGTTTATCATTCATAGTACCTCTGAGGATTAAGCGGATTCTTAAACCGAACTCACATATTTCTTTGAGCATGCGAAAGAGATTGATGAAATAGAAATTCTCTTTTCAATAAACGAAAGTTAAGAACCACGAACCTAGTTTTTGACCATTAATCTGAATATTTAAGAACCCGATGACCGTTTTGCACCGCCTCGGACGAATTTTCATTAAAACGGTGACCGGGAAAACGTGCCTGGAAAATTTTTGTGCGAACCCGATGTACGTTTTTTGTCGCCTGCGATTTTTTTGATTCAATACGGTCACCGTTTTTTGTTCCCCGAAACTCGGGCACGTTTTCCCGGTGACCGTTTTTGCTTCCCTGAGTTTCAGGCGCGATTTTTCGATGACCGTTTTCTCACCTCCCTAAGAAATTTTGAGCCAACCCGATGGTCGTTTTTGTCAATCTAGGATGAATTCTTATTAACCCGATGGCCGGGTAATCGTGTCTGGAAAAATTCCTTTTGTTGGCCGACTGCATTTTCAGTCAAAAAAAGCAGGTTAGTCATAATAGACTAACCTGCTAAACAACATAATTTATGACTATTACTTTTTCTTTATTCGGCTGCGAGTGTGAAGCGTTTGTAGGCAATGACCTTGAGATCCTTGCTTTGCTGTTTGAGCCACTCGGCAACGCTTAGTTTATCGCCGTCGCCGAACTGGAACTCCTGGTCGACCAAACAATTCTCTTTGAAGAATTTGTTGAGACGGCCTTTGGCAATGTTCTGAATCATGTCTTCGTTCAGATTGTTTGCCTTTTCTGGGCCAACTGTGTTGCGAATTTCGATGGCCTTGTCAGCCTCTTCACGGGTGAGCCAGCCTTTTGTAATGTTCGATTCGATGTGGTCGTCGCTGTCTACCAAATTCGGGTTGATACCTGCCTTTTTGATTGCGGCTGCAACAGCTTTCTCAACTTGTTCTTCTTTGGTTTTTTGAACGGCAACCTTGAACTCCTCGTCCTTAATAGCTTGCGAAACAGATGCCTCGTCGAGGGCTACAGGTTTCATAGCGGCCACCTGCATGGCAATTTTGTGTCCGGCCTCGTCGTTATTCTCGTTGAGCTGAACGATTGTTGCGAGGGTGTGACGGTTCATGTGGTCGTAGACCGAAAGATTGCTTCCTTCTATGAAGTTGTATCCGTCTATTTCCATCTTCTCGCCAGTTATTCCCGAGCGGTGCTGAACGGCAGTTGCTGCGTCGTCGCCACTGGCCAATTTGAGGGCTTTCACTTCATCGAGACTCTTGCAGCGTGCAGCTACGGCTGCGTCCAGAATTTCTTGCACGAGGGCTACGAAATCCTTACCGGCTGCCACAAAGTCGGTCTCGCATTTCACGGCAACCATGGCGGCGAATCCGTCGACGGTTTTCACTAGCACGCATCCATTCGATGTTTCGCGGTCCGAGCGTTTCGCTGCAATGGCCAGTCCTCTTTCGCGTAGTATCTCTTTTGCCTTATCAAAATCGCCCTCGGCTTCAGTTAGAGCTTTTTTTACGTCTGCCAATCCGGCGCCAGTCATGGTACGTAGTTTCTTGATATCTTCAATTGATATTGCCATTTTCTATTTCCTTTCGTTTTGTGTTTTAATAAAAATGAAAGCATTGATGAGCGTTTATGGGAAACAAACCTTTCAAGGAATTTCTCCCAGAGCACTCACCAATGCTCGACCTTAATGATGATTTGTTTTGTTTATTCTGCAGCTGGAGCTGTCTCTTCCGTTGCAGGTTCTACTTTTGGAGTTTCTGCCTTCTTAGCCGAAGTTCTGTCCTTGCGAGCTGCGCGGCGAGGTTTTGCTTCGCTGGCTTCTTCCTTCTGTTCGGCTGAGGCTTTCTCGTCGGCCTTTTCAACTTTGCGTTCTTCCAAGCCTTCAGCTATAGCAGAGCAGCAGGCGGCGAGAATCACTTCAACGGAGTCTCTTGCGTCGTCGTTGGCTGGGATAACGAAATCAATATTTTTCGGTTCGGAGTTGGTATCCACGATTCCAAATACAGGAATGCCTAAACGATTTGCTTCTTTCACTGCAATGTGCTCTTTCATCACGTCGACAACGAAGAGTGCTGAGGGCAGACGGGTGAGGTCTACGATAGAACCCAGATTCTTTTCGAGCTTGGCGCGCTGACGAGAAATCTGCAATAATTCGCGCTTGGATAGATTAGAATATGTTCCATCGCTCAATAATTTGTCGATGTTCGTCATTTTTTTCACAGCCTTACGGATGGTTGGGAAGTTTGTCAGCATCCCGCCGGCCCAACGTTCGTTTACGTATGGCATATTCACAGATTCAGCCTTTTCGGCAACGATGTCCTTGGCCTGTTTTTTAGTAGCGACGAACAGAATCTTCTTTCCGCTGCGTGCAATACCTTTCAGAGCTTCGGCAGCTTCATCGATTTTTGCTACAGTTTTGTGAAGATCGATAATGTGGATTCCGTTGCGCTCCATGAATATATAAGGAGCCATTGCTGGATTCCATTTACGGTGCAGGTGTCCGAAATGACATCCTGCTTGGAGTAGTTGGTCAAAACTTGTTCTTGACATTTTCTTTTCTTGATTTGTTGTTTACTTTCTTTTTAATTCTTTGATTGGCGGAATATGTCCGCTGGATTTTGTTAGAATCAATCGGAGAGTAGTCCACCCGATAAAAGGAGTCTCTCCGATTTAGATGCTAAACTTGTGGTGTCTTTCTTCCAATGATTAACGCTTACTGAACTGGAAGTGAGCACGTGCCTTAGGTTGTCCTGGCTTCTTACGTTCAACGACGCGACTGTCGCGTGTGAGGAATCCGTGATCTTTCAAGTTCTTCTTGTCGTCAGCGTTGACTTTCACCAAAGCGCGAGCAATTGCAAGTCTGAGTGCTTGGCTCTGACCTGTGAAACCGCCCCCATAGAGGTTGGCTTTAATGTCGTATTGGCCTTCAACTCCGAGCAACTGCAGGGGCTGCTTCACAACATACTGCAGAATAGCTGATGGGAAGAATTCTGTTAAGTCTTTCTTATTGATTATAATCTTTCCCGTACCTTCTTTCATGTAAATACGAGCTACGGCGCTCTTGCGGCGTCCGATTGTATTGATTACTTCCATCTTTATAACCTAAATTATTTATACTGGTTTATATCAATTACCTTGGGCTTCTGGGCTTCAAGTCCATTCAACTCGGCACCTTCGATTATGTGCAGATTGTTCATCAATGAACGACCCAGAATTCCTTTTGGAAGCATGCCCTTAATGGCATGACGAATAATTTTATCTATTCCGTTAGGTGATTTTCTCAGACGTGCAGGAGTATTGAAACGTTGACCGCCTGGATAGCCGGTATAGCGGGTGTAGATTTTATCGGTTTCCTTTTTGCCGGAGAACACGACTTTAGCCGCATTGACGATGATTACGTTATCGCCGCAATCAACGTGTGGTGTGAAGTTTGGCTTATACTTTCCACGCAACAACTTGGCAACTTTTGAACTGAGACGACCCACAATCTGGTCAGTGGCGTCAACAATAACCCACTCTTTCTTAGCTGTTTCCTTGTTGGCGGAAATAGTCTTATAACTTAAAGTGTCCATTCTGTGAAATTAAATTTTACTACTAAAAAACGTTTTCTAATTCTTTTGCTCATACGATTCACTAACCATGTTGCTCGGCCAAAAGCATGACACTATTAACACGTATGTGCCAAGGGCTCTAAGACTGCCCTCAATAATAATCGGTGCGCAAAAGTACACATTTAGGAAACTTTTGGAAATACTACCTTAAAAGCTAATTAGTCTTTTACGTAATATTAACGTGTTCTATATGCAAGAAAAATGGAAGTAAGAAATGCCGTAAGTGGTAACAAGGATAATATCTGGCATTCTGATAAGAATCTTTAGTGCTACTTTTGCAGACATTAAAGAAAGATGGGGAAATGACCAAAATTTTCAACACGGGCGAGACATCAGAGAGCTTGAGGGCCGAATATAACCCCGATGGTGGAACATTGCGGCGGGCACAGTTACGCATGCTCGAAATGGCCATCTATCTACAAGAAACTGCAAAGAAAATCGGTGTGCCGTGTCGACTAGATGGAGGGAATGTATTGGGCGCATTGAGACATGGAGGCTTCATTCCATGGATGATGATATCGATATGGTGGTTGAAAGGAAGTATTTCAAGCAGCTTTGTGATTATCTCAAGGCGCATCCGCATGAGCAATTTGTGTTACAAGATAATTCCACCGACCCAGGCTTTTATAAGGAATGGGCATGTCTGCGCGATTTGAAAAGCGAGAATCTTAGTCATGATATCGAAAATAGCGCCGACCGTAGGATGCATGAGGCACAACGATTTCGTGGATTGCATGTTGACATCTTTCCTTATGAAGGCAAAATGATTCCGTGGTTGCAGCATTTCGCGGCCAAGCTATCGGTGAATGTGAATCTGAAGTTCGCAGGTCGGTTTCCGCGTTTGGCGCAGGCGGCCTACAACATTCTGCATTACGTAGTCTTCCCTGTGTTTCGCAGCATAGGTAAACTTTTCGGCAATCCGGAGCTGTATATGCATTCTTACGGTGCGTGGTTTTACGAGCAAAATCCACGGCGATGTATGATTCCACATAAGGATATTGTCTTTGAAGGTTATACGTTTGAAGGACCGGCTGATGCCGACGAGCTTTGCCGTATTGCCTACGGAAATTACATGGAATTGCCACCTCGCGACAAGCGCGACAGGCATAAAGTCGATGTGATGTTTTACGATTAATATATAAACCAAGGAAAATGAATATAGCTGTCATCTTCGCAGGCGGTTCGGGGCTTCGCATGCACACCAAATCGCGTCCGAAACAATTTCTAGATCTCAATGGTAAGCCAATTATCATTTACACACTCGAGTTGTTCGACAACCATCCTCAAATTGACGCCATAGTCGTTGCTTGCATCGAAAATTGGATTCCGTTTCTGGAGAAACAACTCCGTAAGTTTGAAATTACTAAAGTGATAAAGGTTGTCCCGGGTGGAGAAACCGGTCAGCAATCTATTTACAATGCCCTATGCGCTGCTGAGAATGCCGGCACAGATGATTCCATCGTACTAATTCACGACGGAGTTCGTCCCCTCATAACCGAACAGACCATAACAGACAATATTAATAAGGTAAAACAATCGGGAAGCTGCATAACCTGTATTCCGGCCACGGAAACACTGGTAGTGAGGCAGACCGATGGCTCTTTAGAGATTCCGTCGCGTGCAGATTCGCTAATTGCTCGCGCTCCGCAAAGCTTTTTTTTGAAAGATATAATAGCCGCGCACAGGCGAGCATTGGCAGAAGGACGTAATGACTTTATTGATTCATGTACGATGATGAGTCAATACGGCTACAAACTAGGTACAATCATAGGGCCGATGGAGAATATAAAGATAACCACGCCAACCGATTTCTTTGTGCTACGCGCAATGATGAAGGTGCACGAAGACCAGCAGATATTCGGACTCTAAGCATGAACAAAATTCTTAATGAAGACATCCGTTTATTCGCCGAACGATTCAGTCTCGCCGAGCGATTACGCGGATGCACAGTTGCTGTGACCGGTGCCACCGGGTTGCTCGGCTCCTGCATGGTGCGTTGTTTGCTGGCGTTGAACATCGAGCATAATTTAGGATTGAGAGTTTTAGCTGTGGTGCGTAGTCTGCAGAAAGCGCAACAGATGTTTGGAGATGAGAACGACAATTTAATCTTCCATATGTATGATTTTTCTGCCGATGCCCCCTTTTCCCCAACTGAAACGATTGACTATCTCATTCATTTTGCCTCTCCGACGGCATCAAAATATTTCGTCGAACACCCTGTTGAGACAATGAACACGGTTTACAACAGCTCGCGTGAGGTGTTGGAATATGCTCGGCAATGCAATCTCCAATCGATTCTACTTGCGTCCACGCTTGAAGTTTACGGAACGATTACCGACGATACCCATCCTCTCAAGGAGAACACCATGGGCGACCTCAATCCGATGGAAACGCGCAGTAGTTATCCGATGGCGAAGAGGGCAGCCGAAGCTCTGTTTCACAACTACGCAGTTCAATACGGTATCTCCGCAAAGGTTGCTCGCCTTGCCCAGACCTTTGGGGCCGGCGTCGATAGCACCGACAACCGAGTATTCGCCCAATTTGCTCGAAGCATCATTGCCGGAAACGACATTATTTTACACACCGAGGCAATCTTGCCCGATGCTATTGCTACACAACCGACGCCGTATCGGCAATGCTATTCATTCTACTAAGGGGCGAGTCAGGCGAAGCCTATAATATAGCAAATCCAGAAACCTACATCTCTATTCGAAGCATGGCCGAACTTCTTGTTCGCACTTTCAACCCGAAATTGAACGTCAGAATCGAGTTAAAAGAAGGTCAAGGATATTCGCCGACAACCAAACTTCGCCTCGACACCACCCGAATCGAGTCTTTAGGATGGCGTCCTAACCACAACTTGCACTCAATGTTCGAACGACTCATCGAAAGCCTCCTATGAACATCTTTCAAAGACTACGCGAAACACTTTTTCGCGTCTACAATCGGCCTCGCTCGGCCGTTGGGAACACGCGCCCCATCTCGAACGCCCCATCTACGGGGTGTACCACATCATGCTTGGCCACGGTTGGCAATCGCTCGCCCAAGCCCAATTCCGTTCGCTAAAAAGCAGCGGACTCCTCGATGCATCCAACAAGCTTTTTGTGAGTTGTATAACAACCGAACATGGCAATGAGCAAGATTTGAAGGCTGTGCTCAACAGTCAGAAAGTCGAAATAATCTCCAGCACCGGCAACCAGAAGCGTTATGAGTACCCCGCACTAGAGTTCATCAAGCAACTTTGTGATTCGGAAGACTGTTTCGTTTACTATTTTCACTCGAAAGGCATATCCTATCAGGCAATCGATTCCAGCGACAGACTATTCCGTTCATTCTGTCGAAAAATCGTAGCATGGCGTGAGATGCTGGAGTACTTTATTTTCAATAAATGGCACGTGGCCGTGAATGTGCTGGCAACCGAATACGATACTTACAGTGCATACCGATGGCCGCCCAGGAATTACACAATGTATTCGGGAAACTTCTGGTGGGCAACCGCCGAGCATATTCGCCGTTTGCCAGCTTTCAACACCTCCGTTATTGAGTCAAACAGGTTCTACTCCGAGGTTTGGCTATTTGAAAAGCAACACAGGCAGTTCTCTGCATTCGATACAATTGCCGATCTTTATTTCGTTCGGCTTCCCCGGTCGATATACGCAGGTGCGCGTACCAGGCTAATCGACGCAATAACCTTTGTTGTAACCTACAACTGGCGTAAGTTTCAAAAGCACGCACTTAATATCAACTACAAACAACGATGTCAAAAACGTTTCCAACAACTTAAAGACTAATGGACGTAATAGTAATTTTCAACGGACTCGGCAACCAAATGTCGCAATATGCCTTCTATCTGGAAAAGAGACTCCGAAACAGGCAAACAACATATTTCGTTCTAAATCCTCGGTCAACGTATGAACTCGAGCGATTATTCGGGATTCCTTATCGGTCAAATCTTATGTGCCGAATGATATACAAATTGCTCGACAAGGCATATTTCTCAAATCACATTCGACTCAAAAAGATTCTCCGAACGGCTCTCAACGCTGTTGGAATCAGGCTAATAGTCGAACCAATCACTCGCAACTACAGTCTTTCCAATTTCACGCATCACCCTGGTCTAACTTTCTACCGTGGTGGATGGCATTCCGAGCTTAACTTTACGTCGGTAGTTACAGAGCTGCGACGCAAATTTATTTTCCCACCCTCGGACGATGAGGAGTTTAAACGCATATCTGCTCTTATAATACGAACACAAAGCATTTCGCTACACATTAGGCGCGGAGACTATCTGGACTACAGCGAATACCAAGGCGTTTGTACAGAAGAATATTATGAACGGGCAATTGAATATATACGTTCGCATGTCGAGAATCCTGTATTTTTTGTTTTCTCAGACGACAAAGAATATGCAATCAATAAATTTTCTGGCGACGACTCTTTCCGAATAGTCGACTTTAATACTGGTGAAAACTCATGGCGCGACATGCAACTAATGTCTTTATGTAGGCATCACATTCTTGCAAACAGCACTTTTAGTTGGTGGGGAGCATGGCTCGACTCTGCACCTGAAAAAATAGTTTTACATCCAATCTACCACATGCGCGATGTTCCGACGCGCGATTTTTATCCACACAACTGGATTGGAATTTCAGGCGAATAATTATCACGATAATAACATGCCGTACAGGTGTTTTTCTTTGTTATAACCATAATGGCCAAACGCATTTGCGTTTGGCCATTATGGTTATAATTGAATTTTTAAGCTTTGTCTTCTCCCGGGTCTTCTTCTCTTCCAGGCTTAGGAGTTTTATCAGGGTCGGTATCTTTATTATCTTTCTCATTCTTTTTCCCACCCTTTCTTTTTCTCCTCTTCTTTCTTTTTATCTCTCGCATTTTTACGCTGACTGGCCCCTTGTTTATATATAGTTGCAGTCTCGTAAATAGCTTGATTTATATTATCAATTAAAGTTGATATAATATTCCTGTCTGCATCACTTGCAACAATATATGCTGTTTCAATGTGAGTAAGAATAGAATTGGTGAAATCATCGGCTTGCTTACGAATAGTCTTACTATTCGGCAAATTGTCTGATGCAATGGTGTTAGCACGCTCAACACGAATTGTTTTGAATTCTTGATTTAGATGCTCAAGCATTACTATATGTGTATTTACTCCTATAGTCGACGCATCGCTAAATGGTTCAGGCTTCATTAGGTCTACAACCAATCCATCGATATGCGAAGTCTGCTCGGAGATATTCTCATATTGTAAACCTTTATATGCTTTAACTATCGGGAATAATCTTTGACCTGCTTCAGCTCTTTCTTTTATAGGAGAAAGTCTTGCACTCCTTATTTCAGAGAATAAAGAAGTAATTACTTTTCCTCTCTCATAATGTTTCTTTCTCAATCTGATAGTTGTTTCCGAATCAGAAACAACACGTGCAAGGTCTTGTTCAATATCTATAACCTTTTTCCATGCAATAAGGTCGTCAGCTTCAAGTAGAATTTTTTCTGGAGGCATTTTAGATATTAATGCATAGAGTCGTGATTGCATGTCGGCATGTAGTCCGAGCGTTAGTCGGTTACTACGAGTCTCTTCGATTTTTTTTATCGGCTTCATAATCAATTATTTTAAGTTATTAATTCTATTATCTATTTCAGAGGCAGACTTAATGTATATCTGATATTGGCAAAAGTAATAAAAAAATAATTTATCAATACTCTTCGATTAATTTTTTTTCGAGCATAATGAGTGCGATATATTTCTCAACAACTATTTTCTAGTTTTTTTGTACCTCAAGTCATATAATAAATGGTATTCTGATGTATGTTTTTAATTTGGAATAAATTATTGATGATAAAACTAATGTGTGTTTTAACTCATATAAACTACTTGATATAAAAACATACATATGTTTTTGACTACAGAGGCTCTTTGAATACAAAACAAACATGTGTTTTAGTTCAAAGAGTCTCTGTAATGTTAAATCGCATGTATGTTTTATAATCAAAGAGGCTCTTGAATCTTAAAACATATGTATGTTTTATAATCGCAGAGTCTATTTGAATTAAATCATACCTTTGTTTAGTATCTATAGAGTCTCTTTGATTGTAAAACATACGTATGTTTTATAATTAAAGATACTCATTGGTTAAAAACTCATGTGTGTTTATCGTTTCAAGAGTCTCGTCGATTAATAAACACATGTATGTTTAGTAGCAAATATATTTTTTATAATTAAACCATATATATGTTTTATGTTCGTATCTATCTTCGATTAGAAAACATACATATGGTTATCGACTAAAATTATTTATCTTTGCATATAATGACTAATACTTATATGTTATAAATGGATAGACTAATAAACATAATCATCGATGAATTACGGTTGTTATCAACCGATGAAAAACGGAATATATTGCCACGGTTCTTTAAAACCAGTAAAGGTGAATATGGCGAGGGAGATAAGTTTCTGGGAGTTTCTGTGCCAGATGTTCGTAAAGTAGCTAAGAATCATAAAAATGCTACGATAAACGAACTTACCGAAATGATGCAATCAGAGTGGCACGAGGCTAGATTATGTTCGCTTCTTATAATGGTCGAACAATTTAAGAAGACCGATGATGAAGGCAAGAAAAATATTGTAGATTTCTATCTATCAGTCACAAATAGAATTAATAACTGGGATTTGGTAGATTTGTCATGCCCGGCTATTATAGGAGAATATTTGCTAAATCGCTCGCATGACTTATTGTACAGGCTTGCAGAAAGTAGTTTGTTGTGGGAAAATAGAATTGCAATCGTGTCGACAATCATATTCATTCGTCAAGGACAACTGGACGACACGTTTAATCTTTCAACAAAAATGATGAATCATCCACATGACCTTATGCATAAAGCAATTGGATGGATGCTCCGCGAGGCTGGTAAACGCGATGAATCCAGGCTATACAATTACGTTAAAACATACCGTCTGGAAATGCCTAGAACAATGCTTCGGTATGCTATCGAAAAGTTCGATAGAAATGTTAGAACCGAATTGATGAAGCGCGATATATAACGCGAATATCTGCGGCGTAAAAATCAGCCGAAAAGGGCCCGTAATGCCTCTTCGACTTTGCGCACTGGATGTAGTTCTATATTGAATTTATGGGTTAATCCTTGAATATTGTATTTGGGGATAATAATGTGACCGAATCCGAGCTTTTCGGCTTCGGCAATTCGTTGTTCGATACGATTCACTGGACGAACTTCACCGCTCAAACCAACCTCGCCGCACAAGCACCAACCTTTTTCGATTGGTGTGTCGACGTTCGACGATAATATGGAAGCAATAACGCTAAGGTCCATTGCCATGTCGGTGACACGCAATCCGCCTGCTATATTGATAAAAACATCTTTCTGCATAATCTTAAATCCAACACGCTTCTCAAGCACAGCCAAAAGCATGTTAAGCCGTTTTTGGTCGAATCCTGTTGCAGTGCGTTGCGGCGTACCGTAGGCTGCCGATGATACTAGAGCCTGGGTTTCTACAAGAAACGGACGGACACCCTCAATGGCGCTCGAAATCGCAACGCCTGACAAACCGTCATGCGAATCGGTGAGCAGAAGTTCCGATGGGTTCTCAACTTGCCGAAGACCAGTTTGAACCATCTCATATATACCAAGCTCGGATGTCGAGCCAAACCTGTTTTTGATACTTCTAAGAATTCTGTACATATAATGCTGGTCGCCCTCGAACTGGATAACAGTGTCAACGATGTGTTCAAGAATCTTTGGACCTGCGATGCTTCCCTCCTTGTTTATATGACCAATCAATACAACCGGAACGCCACTCGTTTTGGCAAAACGAAGCAAGGCTGCAGCACATTCGCGAACCTGAACAATGCTTCCAGGGCTGCTTGCAACCTCGTCGGTAGCTATTGTCTGTATGGAGTCGATAACAACAAGTTCTGGCTGCACTTCCCGAATATGATTGAATATCTGTTCGAGCGACGTTTCAGATAGGATTTCTATCTGCGAAGGGATGTCGTTGGTTATTCGCTCGGCTCGCATCTTTATTTGATGCGGACTTTCTTCGCCGCTGACATATAAAACCTTTAATTGAAGGTTGAGAATCGTTTGGAGAGTGAGCGTACTCTTTCCAATGCCCGGTTCACCGCCTAAGAGAACGATGCTGCCTGGCACTAGCCCACCGCCGAGAACTCTGTTCAGCTCTGAATCGTGCATGTCGATTCGTGGATCGTCCTGCGCCGATATTTCCCGGAGCATCTGAGGTTTGTTCTCGTTGTGTGCCGCCATTCGCCTGCTCGATAAGCCCGCTAGCTGCGCTGCATTTCTGGCCCCCGAAGTGGCATCGGATGCCGATATTTTTATTTCCTTGAATGAATTCCACTCGCCGCAGCTCGGACATTTTCCAATCCACTTTACACTTTCCTGTCCGCAATTGCTACATACGTATGCTATCTTGTCTTTTGCCATGACTGAATAAAATTTTTTGTTGAAACATCGATTAAAAAGTACCGGGCCCATGCAACAATAGATTGTGTTGCAGAGCCCGGCGTATGATTGATTCGTGTTTTGAGGTATATATGTTGGGGAATTGCTTTGCCCGAATGCTGTTTTCAGATGAGCTATGAGAAGTCGACATATTCGCCCTCGTCGTCGGATATAATCTTGCGGTTGCGCTGCGATTCCGACCGGCTATCAATGATGATATTCCCATCCGCATTCGGTTTCGGCTGGTTGTTTCTGCCAGTTCTATCACCCGGTCGGAACTTTCGACTCGTGTCGCGAATCTGTCTATAAAACGATATGGCTATAGACAAGATGATGATGAAAAATCCAATAAAGATAAAGAAGATGAAACTGAGAAAAATCATTGATTTACTTGTTAATCCTGATAATTGAAGAGAGAACTACGTACCATGCGATGATTATCGCGAATGCTGAAATGCCGAAAATAACGATGAGCGGAATGCAGCTTAGTAGGAACACGTAGCGTACCTCGTTGCCGCGCCATCCCCACTGTTTGAACTTGAGGGCGAACATTGGAATCTCAGCTATCATGAGCCACGAACTCAAAGCCACGCCTGCGATAATAGCTAAAACTGCTAACGGACAGCTTTCGAGCCATGATCCAGCACCTACAATGAGTGCTCCCCAGAAAAGAGCATTTGCGGGAGTGGGCAAACCAATAAATCCAAGGGCTTGACGTTCGTCGAGATTGAATTTAGCCAGTCGGAGGGCCGAAAACGCAGCCATGACGAAGGCCACGAATGGTAACCAAGGACGGGCAGGCTCGAGGAAAATAGGGTAATCCATTGTACAAAGCATGTTGAACACGATGGTAGCAGGTGCCAACCCAAAAGTTATGTCGTCGGCAAGTGAATCGAGTTCTTTTCCTATTGGTGAACTCACGCCGAGAAGTCGGGCGCTCATCCCGTCGAAGAAATCAAACGTAGCACCAATGATTATCCAGGTCAAAGACATCTCAGCATTTCCACCAAAAGCAAAAGCGGTTGCTATGCAACCCGAAATGAGGTTGCAGCATGTGATTGTGTTGGGGATGTGTCTTTTGAGGCTCATGTTTTGTGAAAGGTTGGGATTGGGGTATAGGATTTGTGAGGCTAACTTAGTTTAGCTATGACGGTATGGTCACCTGTGGTGTGTTGTCCCATTTTGACGCATACTTCTGAGTCTATTGGGAGAAAGACGTCTACACGGCTTCCGAGCTTTATGAATCCCAGGTGCTCATCGATGTAGCATTCTTCACCCTCTTTGGCATATGTGACAATACGTCGTGCCACGGCTCCCGCAATCTGTCGGCACAGTACATCGCGACCGTCGGGAGTTGTGAGCATGGTATCAGCGTGTTCGTTCTCGTCGCTCGCTTTGGGCAACCATGCCTTGTAAAACTTGCCATTGAAATGCTTTACGAACTTTACCTTCCCATCTACAGGAAACCAGTTTGCATGAACATTCCATAGGCTCATGAAGATGGAAATCATCAAACGTCTGTCGTGGAAATATTCATTCTCTTCAATCTCTTCAATCACTACGACATGACCGTCAGCCGGGGCTACCACAATCTTTTCAGTGTCATCTCCAGGAAAGTATCTTACCGGGGCTCTGTAGAAATTAAGAACTATTCCATAGGCGATGCTAAAGATTGCAATGAAAATCCAAAAAGGGAGTTTACACGAGGGAATTGTAAACCATAAAATAAGCGCAACAAGCATAATGCTTATTCCGCCGTAAAGTAGTTGTTTTGTTCCCTCTCTATGTATTCTGATTTTCTTAAGCTTCCTCTTGATTTTTCCCATAGCGTGTGTTGAGCTAACCTTTTGTTTGATGCAAAGATACTTCTTTTTTATAAGCTAACAAGTTTTAATTTTAATCTTTGGAAGTGTGTGCCATTCACTGTACCTTTGGGACTAATTTTTCAGAACCTTATGGAAGATTTCGTTCACCTTCACGTTCATACCCATTATTCTATTCTAGACGGCCAATCGAAGATTTCATATCTTGTAGATAAGGCAGTCAAGAATGGTATGAAAGGTATGGCCATAACAGATCATGGTGTGATGTTCGGCATTAAGGAATTTTCGGATTATTGTGTGCGAATAAATAAAGGACGAAAAGAGCGCGGTGAGAAACCATTCAAACCTATTTTCGGTTGCGAAATGTATGTGGCGCGACGAACCAAGTTTAATAAGGATAAGTCACAACATGATAACTCTGGCTACCATCTTGTAGTTTTAGCGAAGAATTATAAAGGTTATCAAAATCTAATAAGGATTGTGTCGCGAGCATGGATAGATGGATATTATTATCGGCCACGAACCGATCGTGAAGATTTGGAGAAATATCATGAGGGACTTATCGTTTGTTCAGCCTGCATTGCAGGTGAAGTACCAGCAAAGATTCTCAAAGGAGATATTGAGGGGGCACGGGAGGCATGCGAGTGGTATCATCGTGTATTCGGCGATGATTATTATTTGGAGTTGCAGCGGCACGAGGTTAAGGATCCACAGCTTGTGGCCAATCGCGATGTGTTTCCACTGCAACAAAAGGCCAATGAAATGTTGATGCAGTTTGCTCGCGAATACAGTATAAAATTGGTTTGTACCAATGATTGTCATTTTGAAGATAAGGAAACGGCTGAGGCACACGACCATCTTCTTTGTCTTTCGACTAATGAAGAACTAAATGCGCCGAATCGTTTGCGCTATTCTAAGCAGGAATGGTTCAAGACCCGCGAGGAGATGAATGAAGTGTTTGCTGACATTCCAGAGGCGCTGACAAACACACTCGATATACTCAACAAGGTTGAAATATACAGTATCGACAACGATCCGATAATGCCTTTCTTTTCAATACCTGAGAGTTTTGGAACGGAAGAGGAATGGATGAGGAAATTCTCTGAGGCCGATCTCTATAAGGAGTTCACATCCGACGAAAACGGAGAGAATCAACTCGATGAAAAGGCAGGCGCCGAGGTTATCGAACGCCTGGGAGGATATAAAAAGATTTATAGAATAAAGTTCGAAGCCGACTATTTGGCTAAACTTGCTTACGACGGCGCCCGGCGATGCTATGGTGAGAATTTTTCGAATGAAATAGACGATCGAATACGTTTTGAACTTCATGTTATGAAAACGATGGGTTTTCCTGGCTACTTCTTAATCGTGCAAGACTTCATAAACGCTGCCCGCAAAGAGCTGGACGTTATGGTTGGTCCCGGGCGCGGTTCGGCAGCCGGCTCGGTGGTGGCCTATTGTCTTGGAATAACACGTATCGATCCGCTGAAATATGATTTACTATTCGAGCGTTTCCTTAATCCTGACCGCGTGAATCTCCCCGATATAGATACTGACTTCGATGATGATGGGCGTGGCCGGGTTCTGCAATGGGTTATGGATAAATATGGCCACGAAAACTGTGCCCACATTATCACCTACGCCACAATGGCTACGAAAAACTCTATCAAAGACGTTGCTCGCGTGGAGCAACTGCCGCTACAACTCTCGAATGCACTATGCAAGGCTATTCCCGAACGCTTGCCTGATGATGAAAATGAATCTTGTAAATGCAATCAAGTGCACCCCAATGTTGCAGGAGGCCGAGGTGAGCGAAGATGTACGCGAACGCAACACTATCAAATATGCCAAGATGCTCGAAGGCACTATACGAGGCACCGGTATTCATGCCTGCGGGTTCATCATTTGTCGAAATCCGATAAGTGACTGGGTGCCCGTCTCGACAGCTACCGATCCCGATTTTCCCGATCAGAAAGTACCTGTTACACAATATGACGGTCACGTTATCGAATCGACTGGGCTCATCAAAATGGACTTCCTCGGACTCAAAACCCTCTCCGAGATAAAAGAAGCCGTTCGGGTGATTAGGCAAACAACCGGCGACGAAATTGACATCGACAATATCTCCCTCGACGATGAATTAACCTATCGACTCTATCAGCAAGGCCGAACTGTGGGTACGTTTCAGTTCGAATCACCCGGAATGCAAAAATACCTCCGCGAGCTCAAGCCCACCGTGTTCGAAGACCTCATTGCCATGAATGCTCTCTATCGCCCTGGTCCGATGGATTATATTCCTGAATTTATCCGCCGGAAGAAAGACCCTACGCTTGTCACCTACGATATTCCCTGTATGGAAAAGTATCTCAAAGACACCTATGGCATCACCGTTTATCAAGAACAAGTGATGCTTCTCAGCCGTCAACTTGCCAGTTTTACCCGAGGTGAGAGTGATGAGCTTCGAAAGGCAATGGGAAAGAAAAAGAAAGACATTGTCGACCGGATGAAGCCCAAGTTTATCAAACAAGGAACAGAAAACGGGCACAATCCAGAGATTCTCGAAAAGATATGGAGCGACTGGGAGAAATTCGCCAGTTACGCTTTCAACAAGTCGCACGCAACATGTTATTCGTGGCTTGCCTATCAAACCGCTTATCTCAAGGCCCACTATCCTGCCGAATTCATGGCCGCTTTGATGACCCGTCGTTTCAGTCAGATAACCGAAATAACCAAGCTCATGGAAGAGTGTAAAGCCATGAGGATTTCAACCCTCGGCCCAGACGCAAATGAAAGCCAAATGGGATTCAGCGTCAACAGTAAAGGGGAAATCCGATTCGGACTCTCAGCCATAAAAGGAATAGGAACCGGAGCAGCTGAGGCCATTGTCAAAGAACGGCAGGCAAATGGGCCATATAAAGACATCTTCGATTTCGCCGAACGCGTTGACCTCAGTAACGTCAATCGAAAAGCATACGAAAGTCTTGCCTACGGCGGAGCGCTCGACAACCTAGGTCTACAACGCGAACAATATTTCGGTATCAATACCAAAGGCGAAATATTCCTTGACACACTCGTACGCTACGCACAGCTTTTCCAACAAGAACAAGCCAACCAACAGAATTCGCTCTTCGGAGGAATAGACGAAGTGGAAGTTGTTCACCCAGTAGTGCCAAAAACAGATAAATGGGCAACAATCGAAAAACTTAACAAAGAACGCGAATTCGTTGGTATATACCTCTCGGCACATCCGCTCGATGAATACGAAGTTATTCTCAACAACATGTGTAACACACATTGCAATGAAATCGGCCGAGACGTAAACATCGCACAACTTGCACAGCGTGATGAAGTGACCATCGGAGGAATAGTTACCGCAGTCAACGAGCGATTTTCACAGAAAACAGGAAAACCATTCGGATTCATAACTATAGAAGACTTTGAAGGACAAGGAGAATTAGCACTCTTTGGCGACGACTGGATAAGATGGAATGGACTCCTAAAACCAAACTACACCATTTTCATCACCGCAAAATGCCAACAACGCTATCGTGGCTCCGACCTCTATGAACTCAAAATACAGAACGTGGAACAACTTTATGACATTAAAGCTCATCGATTAGAACGGTTCACGCTGACACTCGAAGCTGCCACAATCAACGACAAAACCTTAACCGAACTCGCAACCATAATATCACAAAACGAAGGCACAACACAACTCTACATCGCACTACGAACACCACAGCAAACAACCGTTATGTTACGTAGCCGAACCATAAAAGTCAACATCGACCACCGACTCATCGACTTCGTCACGACAAACAACATCGAATATCGAATAAACTGAGAACAACACTGCCAAATAATTCTTGGCATGGAGTTTGAAAAATATAAACAGCAATTCAAATTTTTAAAACAAACAAAAATGGAAGTAGAAATCACAACCGAAAATTTTGAGACTTACAAGAATGGCGAATTGCCATTAGTAGTTGACCTGTGGGCAACTTGGTGTGGCCCTTGCAAAATGATTGCCCCTATTGTATCCGAGCTAGCTAAAGAATATGATGGTAAAATCGTAGTAGGCAAATGCGATGTCGAAGAACACAATGACGTAGCCATAGAGTTTGGTGTTCGCAACATCCCCACCATCCTCTTCTTTAAAGGTGGCGAACTGGTAGACAAATTCGTAGGCGCAGCCAGAAATCGGTACTCGACGAGAAGTTTAAAGCTCTCCTCTAGTGCAGAAACTAATTCATTCTTAGGCGGCCCGACATTGATTCGTTAAATGTCGGGCCGCCTCACGCGTAATCCGAACCAACATATCGTTGCGAGGACCAACTCATTTGATTTTATATTAGTCTAATCTCCGTAAGTACTATATTATTTATCTTTTTATTAGTATACTCTCTGTGAATGATATAAATAATTTAGTTTTTTATTTGCAGAATCTCCACTATTGTCAAACTGTTTTGTTTTATTCTTGTGCTTATGGTGCAATGATTTCCCTATATGCTTTCTCTTTCTTGCCCCATGTTTACTCGGGCGTTCCGCCCGCATGATAGGGACAGACCCCGTGTCTGCCCGATATCCACTTATTTATTTGGAGTAATTAGCGGGTAAGACTAATCTTGAGGTTAATACCGAAATCGTGAGTTATTGTAGGGTAGCTGTTAGCTGAGAGAAGGGGCGAGTTGGATTGCAGGTCGAAGTATAGGCTGGCGGTGATGAGTCGACTAAGGGTGTAATCGCCCATGAAGGCTATTTTCAGGGCCGTATTTCCCGATGATGCTGCAGCTGCGAGAGTGCTGATGTCGCGGGTGAGGTTGGCTTGCTGACGATAGCTGAAGTCGAAGCGTAGGTTGAGGTCGCGGTTAACGCCGTTGCTTTTGGTTGATGTGTTTGTTTGGTCGTTTCGCTTTTTGTTGCTCTTGACAGCGCGTGTGTTTCGACCTCCGAAGAGGTTGAAGTTGTTTATTCGGTATCCGAATCCGAAGACGATGTCTTTTGAGGTGGCTTCGTTTATCTGAATACTGGTCATTGAGAGTGACAGGGCGCGAGTTTGTCGGTATTCGAGTTTGAGTGTTAGGTTGTTTTGTAGTGTCACATCAACTCCGATGAATGGCGAGAACGCTTCGTTGATACTCACTTGTGTTAGGTTGTACATCGAGCTTGGGATGGGTGCTCCGGTCGTGGCATCAGCTATAAAACCGAGTTCGTCGTTGATTTGTTGCCAGGTGCTGAAGGTTTGATACGAGCCTATGGTGAATATGCTTTTGTAGGAGTGGTTGATGTTGATGCTTTTGAACCATTCCTGGAAGATGGCGAGTCGTGTCAGACCGCTGTAGCGGAGGGTCCAGTTTGGCAGCAAACTGCGTAGGGTGGGGAATAGCTTGAGACCGTTGCCTGGCATACTTGTATAGGCTTGGATGAAGGCTGGAACCATGACGTCGGCACTGTATTTATTCACGGCTCCGCGTGAAGGATTGAATTGTCCGCCTCCGAACGATGTGGGATAGTTTTTACCGATGTATTGCGCTTCTACTTGGTTTCTGAAGTTGTCGAGCGATTGCACGAATCGGTTGAATGTTTCACTGTGATATCCGTTTGCAGCACTTCCCTGGCTTTCGAATACTGAGCCCAGGGAGAGAGTTGTCATGGTTAGGGTCCCGCTTTGTGTTGTTGGGTTACCGGCATACATGTATTGTATGCTTTTGGATTGTGTTGCTGTTCGACTCGCGTTGAGGTCGATTTTAAGGTCTTTGACCGGTTCGAGAGTAAGGCGTATTTGTATGTCTTCGGTGCGGTTGGTTGTTGCGGGTGTTGCTACGCTGTCGTTTGCGAGGAGCCATCCGTTGTTTCGAGCGCGGTCGATATAGTTATCGTCTATTAGTCCAAGTGCGAAGTCAACTCCGGGTGCCGTTGCTCCGTAGCCCCGTGTTTGTCCTAGCGCATCGCCTACGGTTGGCATGAATCCAGGGAGCGACATGGCGTATTGATTACGATAGGATATGCTGGCATTACGCACCATCATGAGCACTCGTGCTAGACATTGCGCGGTTTTATACCACGATTTGTTTTCGAGTGGTTCTTTGGCCGTGATGGTTATTTTGAGACGTATGACGGAGTCGGTTTTGTTGAAGAGTTTGATTTTGTTGTCGTCAATTCTCTTCCATTTGAGGTTTATCTTTTTGCCGCTGACGTCTTTCATCGATACGGCTATGCGCTTGCTTTTTCGTGCATGAGTCACAGTGAGTGTTGTGTCGGCTTTGATGGTTATCTCTTTCTCGTAACTTTTGGTGTTTTTGGGTAGTTGGCGTGCTTTGTCCTGCTCGTCTTTCGGTAAGTTTTCTTCGGGTTTTTCTATGCGCATTTGTTCCAGGGCTTTGTTATTTTTCCGGTTGCTGATGCTGGCTGTCGACTTGTTGAATCGCTCGTTTGCCTTTTGCAGGAATGGTATATGGTTGTATAGTCGCTCGAAATTGAACGTTGCGTTTGCATTGACGGTTCGGTTTGTTGTTATGGTGTTGCCGAGCGATGTTCCGTTTTCGAGTTTTGCCCCGCGCACCCATGTGTAGGCCGAGGTGTAGTTGGCGTCGATATTCACCCAATTGAATATCGGGATGAGATTGAGTGGTGGCTGATATGATAGTGTTGCGTTCTGTTGGTAATCAAGGGGTGTTCCGAAGTGCTTTACGCTGTTCCAAACAGAGTCTTTCCAGGCTTCATATCGATCGGCATATAGGTCTTTGTTTATCGGCGTGTAGGGCTCTTCAATTTCGGCGTGTGTTGCGCTTTGGAAATTGAGGTGTAGATTCCTGGTGATATCCCATCGCATGTTGAAATCACGATTCCACAGAAACTGTTCGTTGAAGTTGAGTGGTAGCATGGCGTTCTCGGTTGCCTCCATGTTGCGTTCTTGCAACTCGTAGTAGTTGCGAATCATCTCGGTGTTGAAAGCGATGTTCTGGGGCAGCCAGTTGAGTTCGAATCGTTTTAGGATGTCGAACCATTTCGATTTGCTCTTGATGAGTTTACGCAACGGATCCCATGATTTGTAAACGGGCGTCCAGCTGTAGTTGAGCGTACCTCGCCAGTTGTCTTCTTTCTCGTAGACGGTAGTTTCACCCGACGAGTGGGTATGAGAATGACTGTATGAGAACGAGAAGTTTGCGGGGTCGTAGGGCATTGGGTGACGTTTGTTTTGTATACCTACACGGACGTTCGAGAGCGAGAAATTGGTTGTAGTGCGCTTTGTTACGGCTATGGATTCAATTGAATCGCGCTCGTGCTTTGATGCTGTTGCATCGAGAGCGTCTTTGAGTAACATGTCGGTATCGAGCGGATTGTATTTCGGACGGCTTTCGTTTTTGGTTACGCTGTAGTATAGTGGCGCCGATACTTTTGTTTTCTCAGGGAATAGTTTTCCCAGCTCGATGGTTGCGGTCATGGCCATGTCGGTATTGGTTTCCTGTTTACGTTGGCTTACTCCCTGCTCCAATCCACCGAATCCGTCGGTACTGTGACTAGCGTTCATGTCAATGGTCCCGAGGTCGGATAGCTGAATGTTCATCTGTCCGCGAGCAGCCCATCCGCCCTCGTTGTTGAATTCGAGCAGGCGTAGTTCGTTCACCCACACTTCGCCTGTTTTCTCGCTGCCGGAGAGGTTACGCACACCGATAATCATTGTTTTGATTTCGCCCAGGGTGGGGTTTCCCATTACGCTGACTCGATTTGAAGGACGCTGGTTGTCGTAGATGGAGAACTCGCGTATGTAGCTAGCCGTACCATTGGCTTTACTGATATTGCGCTCTTTCTTCACTCGGGTGAGGAGGTCGAGTGGGATGTCGAGCATATTTTCTTCTGGCCACACGGCACGACAGTCGGCATAGGAATATTTGTCGTAGGGGATGGCGCGTGCGGGGTGAGTTTGAGCGGAATCTCATATTCATAGTAGTTATTCTTATAGTCTGATCCCAATCGGATAAATACGGCCAGCTGGTCGTCAGTCAGATTCGTAATATTCTGCTCCATCGCGTTGGCGTGGACGAACATTTGCAGGCGTTTGTATTGGCGAAGATCGAGTGTGGTGTTCTTATAGACTGCTTTCGACTCGTTTGTTCCGAGATTATTAACCGTCATTGCCAGTGCTTGCTCGTTGTTTTGCACAAGCTGTGGTTGTGTTGGATCTTGCTCACGACTGATTCCTGGTGGCAGAACGTAGTTTACAGGCGTTTTGTCATTATTTTCCTCAATGCTCACAGCGCTCACTGACATCGTACCGGATGTCGGGGCCGAGTTAGTGAGGTTATGTGTATATTGTCTCCATTCGCCTCGAACGAGATCGAATGTACCGAAGCGCAGAACGATGGGACGCTCGAAATCGGTTAGGAATAAACGCATGAAGCGTATGCTGGTGAAATCGCGAATACTGCCCACACGTTTTTGATATTCGCGTAGCGGTATTCTGAATTGATACCAGGTAATCTCTGGACGCTCACCGTTGCGAAGCAGTCTAACCGTTGTACGCTTGTCAACGATGTAGTTCTGCCCCACAACCATGTCTTGCGGGCGGATGCTCACCTTATATTGGTAGTATTTTTCGTATTCGTTGAGCGTATAGTCTTGGTTAATATCCTCGACGTCGGGAGTGGTTTTATACGATGTATCGTAGCGCTCGATTCTTTCGTTGCTTTCAGGCGAGTTGCCTTGCGGATTATTGATGCGCTTATAGCGTTGAAGAATCGGGGCCTGTTTTTGATCCCAATCCGAACCGCGATAATAATGGTAGTTGTCGTTTGCCGGGTCGGCCCAGATAGAATCGAACACGGCTTGATTGGTTTTGCTGCGCGCCTGTGTGAGGAAGTCCTGATAGGATGCGAATTGCTGTTCTTCAGCGTCAGTTAGTCCATTGAAACCTACGTCCTGCAGAGCGCGACTGCCCGATGTGGTAGCGAAAGCGTAGGTTACGGTTGCTTGAGTCGGAATGCGTCCCCATTGCGTTGTTGTCCACGCGTTACTTCCGTCGACCGGCATACCGCTTTCATAGAATTTCTTGCCGTCGTGCAGAACATCCTCTGACACTTCGCCGAGGTTTATGTAGAAGTCGCCGCCATATTTAGCTGCATCCGGTTGCTTGTTGGAATAGATGAAGGGGTCGAGCATCCAGAACTCGATGTATTCGATGTTGGCGCGTTCGAAATCATTTGTGTCGAGCTTGCGCATCATTCCTCCCCATGTTTTGCGCGGGTTTGTGAGATGTCCGTTTTGATCGAGGTCGGGGTTGAAGTTATATGGGCCCCGCTCCGATGGATAGAATGCCAGATTGAGTATTGATAGCGTAGGGGTGGTTCCATTGTAGCTGTTTTGGTCGCGGTTGGGGAATATTTCGCGCACATAAACTTCGCGCACATAATGGTTGGAGAGCTGCTGAAGGTCGCTTTTGATGTGTCCCGGGGTGAGCGAACTACTTATACGCGTGAATAGCGGGTCGATGGTGTACCACGCCAAAAGACTCCTGTTGAAACCTCCGCGAAGAGTTGTTTTGTCGGTAGATTCGGGGAAATCAGACGGTACACTCGAAATAATCCACGAAGTTGGTGAGGCTACATCGAGTGTGTTCTTTGTGTTTTCAAAGTCGTCGAGGTAGGAGGCGTTGTCTTGTGTTCCGCTGCTCTGACCGGCAATCAGCTGTGCGAACTCGGCCGACAGAGAAATATGCGAGGGCTGCGTGAGATGCAGCAGCGGTAGTTTGTCGAGCATGTTGGTAAGCCACTGACTTTCCTTTTTCCAGTTCATGTTAAGGCCCCAGATGGTGTTATTGAGTGGTTCGGAGCCCATATTTACTTTGTTGGTGAGCGCTTGTTCGGAAAGGTGCATAAATGTTCCGCCAAGTTGGAAATTTTTCGAGAAGTCGTATTCCCAGTTCACTCCGAACATTGTTTTGCGTTCCTGTCCGTAGTCGCTTTGGCTTTCGAGCGATACATTCACCGATGTTCCGGCATCGATTATGTTTTGATTGAGGATAGTTACTTCGCCGGCATTATAATCCACGCTGTAGTCTGTTCCTTCAACCAGTCGCACTCCGCCGGCTGTGACCACAACCGAACCTTGCGGGACATTATAGGCACCTAACGAAATAACATTTGCGCTCGTTCCGCGATATTGCCCCACTAGCATGTATTTATCTTTTTCGGCAATTTGCTTTGCAACGGTTTTCGTTGAGTCGTAGAGCTCGGAGAACGTATATTTCTTGGCTACATTCGGTGCAATGCCTTTTGATACGAGATAATTATAAAGGTATTTTCCGAACGGTTCGGCTTCGGGGAAGAACACTCTTCCGTTGCTTACTGTGTAGCCCTCTACGTAATCGAAATAGCCATTCGGATGCGGATTATTATTGTTGTCGAGTCGGTCGGCGCCTAACAGTTTAATGATAGTTTGGTTTTTTACCTTTTGTTCGGGGATATAGGAGATGTAAACACCCGTTGTGTCGCTCTGATATTTAACATCGAGTCTGAATTTATCCTTCTCCACCGTGCCGCCGAGGTTGTAGACATTCTTCATCATTAGATTCCAGTTGCCTTGCGACGGATTATTACTTGTGTTCTTTAGCGATTTCACGAACAACGCTTCATTAACGTTGGTGCGGTCGCTGGCAAACTCGCCTACTTGATAGGTAACACCGCCGTAGGTGTATTCATAGGCTATGGCTAGGACTTGGTCGGTTTGTAATCCGAGCGACGTTAGCGAAATATAACCGAGTGCACTGTTGAGTCGATATTCCGAGCTATTTAACAGTCGGGCGTTCGACAGTTTCTCATAGTCCACGCCGCCTACCATTCCAATTCCGTCAAGAATAGTATTTGTTTGGTCGATGTCGCGGGCGGCAGCGTTATTCTGTGCGATGGTGGCATATTCAGTATTGGCGTTATTCGACGGGACCAAGCCGTTGCCGTTTCCCCAGAGTGCCGGTTTACTCACATTCATGCTTTCGCCGAGGTCGGTTAGTGCAACGATGTTTCGAGTATTGGTTGTGTTGCCCGATTTATTTGTAACCCAGATTTCGATTCGGTTTATGGTAACGCCTGTTGTGAGATTAGGCAGTGTTTTCATTGACGTGTCGTATCGGTCGCGGAAATATTGTGAGAGGAAGAAGTGCTTGTTTTCTTCATAGTCGGCCGCGTCGATTTCGAATGGAGTGAGTTGCTTGCCACCGCGTGAATTGACGCTTTTGTTCGACGATTTTTTTTGCGAGACAACTGTTTGCAACTTCAGTTTACCGAACTGCATGTCGGTGCGCAAGCCAAAGAGCGACGATGCACCTTGAACCAAACTGTTGTTCGATGGGAACGACACGTTGCCTGCTTCGACGAGTTTTATAATTTCGTCTTCTTTTCCGTCGTATCGCAGTTTCATGTTCTGTGCGTCGAAGTCGAACGTCGCGTCGGTATTATAGTTTAGGTTCATGTTTACTTTGTCGCCCACTTTTCCGTTCACGTTGAGGTTTATTTTCTCGTCGAACTTCATGGTTGTGGTATTTCGGTTGCGTATTGGCAGCGAGGGGTTGTCGATATTTTTTACTGTTGCGCCGAATTTAAGCTCGGCTGTTCCCTGCGTCTTGATGCGAACGCCGCCCGGCCCGAATATTTTCTCTGCCGGGCCGAGCGAGAAATGCATATCCGTGAAGTCGAACTTGTCTTTGCCCTTTGTTTTGAGAATTTCCTGATTCTTCGCTCTGTAAAAGTCGGCGAAACTGCGTTTTTCGCTCCATTTGCGATATTCTTCGGGCGTCATCATTATGGGTGCGTTCACATAGGTGTCGCCTATTTTGTTTCCGATGATATATCGGTCGAGCGTATCATTATATTCCACCGTTTGGCGCATATTTTCCGGCCGTGCCAAATCGGTTGAACCCTGTTTCAGGTCGTCGAAAGTTATGGGTGTTGTTCGTTGCACTCGCCACCGCGGATGCAGAAGTGAGTCGGGGATTATTTCTTCGTCGATTTTCACATTCGGCAGTTTCGGTTTGCCGGTTGTGTCGGGAGGCACAATGAGCGAAAGAACCTTCTCCGGTAAGAAAAGGTTCCCTAGGGTGTGCTCCCAAGCCATCAAGCTCAGAACCATGGCGAGAGCTGCCAGTGTTGCGATGTGTCTCTTCGATTTCAAAACGGTTTGTAGGGTGTGTGGGGGGATTATTTTATTTGTTTCAAGGCCAACTTAACAACCTGCTCTACTGCCATATCGGGCGATTCGGAAAGAATGGCATTAACCACCTTAGCCGATGGTGCGGGCGAGAAGCCGAGCATTGTGAGTGCGCTCACGGCCTCGTCTTTCACGGCCGAGTTGATGGTTGATGTACTTGCCGAGCTGTTTACTTTGAGTTCGTCGGCCACGCCGCTTTGCACAATCTTGTCTTTCAGGTCTACGATGATGCGTTGGGCGGTTCGCAGACCGATTCCTTTTACGGTTTTGAGTATTTTCTCGTCGCCGCCGGCGATAACGTTGCAGAGTTCGGTTGGTGTGAGCGACGACAGAATCATTCGTGCCGTGTTTGCTCCTACTCCCGACACGCTGATGAGCAGGCGGTAGAGTCCTCGTTCCTGTTTGGTTGCGAAGCCGTAGAGCGTGTAGCTGTCGTCGCGTCCGCCGGCCACCAGAGCTTCGTGCACGAGCAGTTTTACCTCCTTTTTTCCTTGGATTGCACTGTATGTGTTGAGCGAAATGTTGAGTGCATAGCCCACTCCGCCTGTGTCGATAACCGCTAGGGCGGGTGTGAGTTCGGCGATTTCGCCTTTTATGTATTCAATCATGACTGTTGATGCCAGTTTACTGGCCGAATCTTTTTTAATTTCCGCATTCCTAAACGTTCGAACCCTCATCTTATTGTATGGCACCTCATTTTATCCCCAAATTCGCCCGGGCGACATGCTTTTCGACTGGGAGGGAATGAAAATTTGTCCGAAATTCCACTGCGCCGCCGGCGATGCGTTGATGAAATGAGGAAAAATGTCCCGTTTCGACCGGTATCTACAGGCGAGAGTCTTCGAAATAGTCTCTGTCACACAGTCTCTGTAAACTCTTTGTGTGAAATAGTCTCTGCCACACAGTCTCTGTAAACTCTTTGTGTGAAATAGGCTATTTTACACAGTCTCTGTAAACTCTTTGTGTGAAATAGTCTCTGTCACACAGTCTCTTTAAACTCTTTGTGTGAAATAGTCTCTGTCACATACTCTTTTTAAACTCTTTGTGTGAAATAGTCTCTGACACACACTCTCTTTAAACTCTTTGTGTGAAATAGTCTCTGCCACACACTCTCTGTAAGTTCTTTGTGTGATTCGTCGGTAAATTCCGGATAATACCACTCGCGCACGGTCATATAGCTCTCAATTACATGATTTCCTGAGAAGAAACCTCTTAATCTTTGAACAAACGGTGAGCGACACGTATGACACTCGGGCAGAACAATTCATAATCACGACGCGCGCCAACTCGGGCCTCCAGCCCGCATGTAGGGACAGACCCCGTGTCTGTCCGGATTCCATCTTGTTCTTGACGTGACTTTTGTTTTGCGGTTAATATATCGAATCGACGTTGGGGGCGGACAGACACGGGGTCTGTCCCTACATGCGGCCTGGAGGCCCGAGTGGGAGTTATTGGGCTGATTTTGTTTTTTCGATTAGCTTTTCAACGTAGGCGTCGAGGACTGCTATTGCGGTTATGTTGACGATGTCGCGAACGGAGCTTTCGAAGTCGGTGAAGTGTATGGGTTTGTTGAGGCCCATTTGGATTGGCCCGATAACTTCGGTTTCGGGACTGAGGCCTTGGAGGAGTTTGTAGCCGTTGTTCGACGATGACAGGTCGGGGAAGATAAGCGTGTTTACGTTTTTGCCTTTCAAACGGGTGAAGGGGAATTTTTCGTCGCGGAGGGTTTTGTTTAATGCGAAGTTTACTTGCAGCTCGCCGTCGATTGCGAGGTTCGGATACTGTTTCTGCATGATTTCAACTGCTTTGTGGACGGTTTGCGGTGTGCCTGTTGTGTCGGTTCCGAAGTTTGAGTGGGCCAGCATTGCGATGATGGGTTCTTCGTTGAAGAATCTAACGGAGTTCGAGGCGAGCCGGGCAATGTCGGTTAGCGTTTCGGCATTTGTTTCGTGGTTTATCAGGGTGTCGGCCACGTAGAATATTCCTCGTTTTGTGTTGAGGATATGCATTGTTGCGAAGTGTCTGTACTCGGGACGGATTCCGATGACGGCTTTTGCGGCTTTTATGGTGTCGGAATATTTTGTGTAGAGCCCGGTTATGAATGCGTCGGCATCTCCGTTTTCAACCATCGCCATTCCGAAATAGTTTCGTTCATACATTTTGTCGTAGGCCACTTCGAAGGTGTAGCCTTCGCGTTCTCTTTTCTCGGCTAGATGTTTGGCGTAGGTTGCTCGTCGGCGTTGCTCTTTGTCGGCTCTCATGTCGATTATTTCAATTCCGGTTAGGTCGAGTTTGAGTCGATTGGCCACGCGGTTTAGTCGGTCGGGATTTCCGAGGAGTATCGGTTGGCAAATACCTTCTTGTTTTGCTTGTATGGCCGCTTTCATGGTTGTTTGGTGTCCGCCTTCGGCATAAACCACTCTTTGCGGATGTTTTGCTGCGGTGGCGTGTAGAGTTCGTGCGAGCTTTGTTTCTTGTCCGAGCATTTGTCGGAGGTTTTCTTTGTAGGCTTGGAAATCGGTTATTGGTGTTCGTGCTACTCCGCTTTCGATTGCTGCCCGGGCTACGGCTGCGCTAACTTCGGTTATGAGTCGGGGGTCAACGGGTTTGGGAATGAAATAACGTGGCCCGAAGGTTAGGTCGTTAACATGGTAGATGTTGTTCACCGTGTCGGGCACGGGCTGTTTAGCCAGTTCGGCTATGGCGTGCACGGCTGCCATTTTCATTTGTTCGTTGATGGCTTTTGCGTGTACGTCGAGAGCTCCGCGGAAGATGTAGGGGAAGCCGATGACGTTGTTTATCTGGTTGGGGTAGTCGGAGCGACCGGTGGACATGATTACGTCCGGACGGGCTTCGATCGCTTCGTCGTAGGATATTTCGGGTACGGGATTGGCCAATGCGAACACTATCGGATTGGGATTCATTGAACGAATCATGTCTTGTGAGAGAATGTTTCCTTTCGATAATCCTACGAATACGTCGGCTCCTCGGAGGGCTTCTTCGAGTGTGTTTACGTCTTTCCTGCTGGTTGCGAAGAGTGCTTTCTGCGGTGTGAGGTTGGGGCGGTCGAGGGTGATTACACCCTTCGAGTCGAGCATAAGAATGTTTTCTTTTGGAAGTCCCAGAGCCATGTAGAGCTTGGTGCAGGATATGGCGGCGGCTCCGGCTCCGTTGACCACGAGCTTGACCTCTTCTATTTGTTTACCGGCCACTTCGAGAGCGTTTTTCAGTCCGGCCGCCGATATGATGGCTGTACCGTGCTGGTCGTCGTGCATCACGGGAATGTCGAGCGTTCTTTTGAGCCGTTCTTCGATTGCGAAACATTCGGGGGCTTTGATGTCCTCAAGATTTATTCCGCCGAACGACGGTGCAATCTTTTCAACCGTTTCGCAGAATTTGTCTGGGTCGGTTTCGTCGAGTTCAATGTCGAACACATCTATTCCGCCGTATATTTTGAATAATAATCCTTTGCCTTCCATAACGGGTTTCCCGCTCATGGCTCCAATGTTTCCCAGTCCGAGCACGGCGGTTCCGTTGGTAATAACGGCTACGAGGTTTCCCTTGTCGGTGTATTTATAAACCTCGTCGGGATTCTGTTGTATTTCCAAACATGGATATGCCACTCCGGGCGAGTAGGCGAGGCTCAAATCTGTTTGTGTGCTGTAGGGTTTAGTGGGTTTAACTTCAATCTTTCCGGGGCGCCCCATGTTATGGTAGGCCAGCGCCGCTTCCTTTGTTATCTTTGACATCTTCTTACCTTTAAAAAGAGGCGTATCGTCGGCCTATTCTATTCGGCTTCGGATACGCCCGTTATAAATAAATTTAATTCAAAAGAGAAACTCCTTATTTCCTGGCTTCGAGAATCAGCTCCTGAGTATCACGGGCTATGACGATTTCCTCGTCGGTTGGAACCAGAACTACTTTCACTCTCGAATCGTCGGCCGAGAGGATGCGCTCTTTACCACGGCAGTTGTTACGTTCTTTATCCATCTTTATGCCTAGATAATCCATGTCTGAACAAACATTCCAGCGTGTACTTATTTGGTTTTCGCCCACGCCTGCAGTCCACACGATTATGTCGACACCGTTCATTGCGGCTGCATAGGCGCCGATATATTTCTTGATGCGATAGTTGTACATCTCCAGGGCCAGATGAGCTTTCGGGTCGCCCTGTTGGTCGGCGTTTTCAATTTCGCGCATGTCCGAGCTGATTCCGGTTATTCCGAGTACTCCACTTTCCTTGTTCAGGAAGTCGGCCATCTCCTGGGGTTTCTTTCCGAGCTTTTCCATGAGATATGTTACGGCCGATGGGTCGATATCACCCGAGCGCGAACCCATCATAAGACCTGCTAACGGTGTGAGCCCCATCGAGGTGTCGATTACTTTTCCGTTTTTGATTGCTGCAACCGATGCACCGTTGCCTATGTGACAGGTTATGATTTTCTGCGTTTTAATGTCAACACCCAGCATTTCGCAAACGCGTTGCGACACGTAGCGGTGGCTTGTTCCGTGGAATCCGTAGCGACGTACGTGATATTTCTCATAAAATTCGTAAGGCACGGCATAGAGGAAAGCATACGGCGGCATAGTGCTGTGGAATGCGTTGTCGAAAACTACCACTTGCGGCGTGTGTGGCATGAGTGCGTCGACGGCACGAAGTCCGCGCAGATGACCGGCGTTGTGAACCGGTGCGAGGTCGATGAGACTTTCGATTCCGTCTTCGACTTCCTTTGTGACTATGCAGCTTTTCTCGAACAAATCGCCTCCTTGCACGATTCTGTGTCCAACGGCATCGATTTCGTCGAGGTTTTTTAGGGCGCCGTATTTTGAATCGAGCAGAAGGTCGAACACGAACTTCACGCCTTCTTTGTGTGTGGGCATATCGTGCATGATTTCTTCTTTGCTTCCGTCTTTGAGAGTTACTTTCACGAAGGCTTCGTCAAGACCGATACGCTCGGCGTTACCTTGTGCGAGAACCGTTTCTCCGGTCATGTCATAGAGTTTGTACTTGATGGAGCTGCTTCCGCAGTTTAGAACTAATATCTTCATAATTTCTTTTGTGTGATGTTTTAAACTTTCTTTTTGGCGTCCTGTGCCTGACAGGCTGTTATGGCAACCATGTAGTAAATGTCTTCTACGGAGCATCCGCGTGATAGGTCGTTAACCGGTCGGGCAATTCCTTGCAGAATTGGGCCGATGGCGGTTGCGCCTCCAAGGCGTTGGATGAGTTTGTAGCCGATGTTGCCCACTTCAAGGTTCGGCACGATGAGCACATTAGCTTTTCCGGCGATGTCTGATTCGGGTGCTTTCTTTTTAGCTACGATTGGGTCGAGTGCTGCGTCGGCCTGCAGTTCGCCGTCGAGTTTGAGTTGTGGATAGCGTTCTTTGGCCAGTTTGGTTGCTTCGATTACTTTATCGATTATGTATGCGCTCTTTCCGGTTGTTTTGTCTTTGGCGTCGGTTGCCGAGCCTTTGGTTGAGAAGCTTAGAATGGCGATGTGTGGGTCTTGGAATCCGGCCACGCTTTTGGCGGTTTCTGCGGTTGTGTAGGCTATTTGTGCAAGCTGGTCGGCGGTTGGATTTGGGGTCACGGCAACGTCGCCCATTACTACTATTCCGTTTTCGCCGTATTGTTGTTCGTGTGTGAGAACGAGCATTGCTCCGCTTACGCATGTTATTCCGGGTTCGCATTTTATTATCTGCAGGGCCGGGCGAAGCGTATCGCCGGTTGTTGAGAGCGCTCCTGAAATTTGTCCGTCGGCGCCTTCGGTTTTGATAATCATGCAGCCCAGGTAAAGGTTGTTTTTAACCAATTCGCGTGCTTTTTCGATTGTCATACCTTTCGATTTACGAAGTTCGGCGAGCAGTTTGGCGTATTCTTCGCTTTTGGGGTTGTTCATCGGGTCGACGATGGTTGCTTTGTCGATGTTTTTCAGGTTCCATTCGTTGGCCAGGCGATGGATGTTTTCGGGATTACCGATGAGAATAATTTCTGCGATGTCGTCGGCTAACACTTTGTCGGCGGCCTTCAGAGTTCGTTCTTCTTCGGCTTCTGGAAGAACGATGCGTTGTTTGTGAGCTTTGGCTCGCTCAACGATTTGCTTTAATAGATCCATTGTTTTTATTTAATTATTTTATGTGTTTCATGCTTTGCAAAGGTAACAATTACCTGCGCCGCCTCGAACGTTGCTCGCGATATTTTGCCTTCTGTTTGGCACTACCCGAACCATGGGCGCCGGTGATGTATTTCTTTTTTTTTGCCTTGGTTTTAATTTTTCCGTCGTTGGTTTTAGGTTTCGATGGTTTGCGGAAAACCATACCGCTTTCGAGAATCTGATCGAATTCGTCCATGAATGATTGTCTGGTTTAATGATGAAACAATCGGATGCCGGTGAAGGCCATTGCGATGTTGTGTTTGTTGCAAGTCGAGATGACATTGTCGTCGCGGATGCTTCCGCCGGCTTGCGCGATGAATTGCACGCCGCTTTTGTGGGCGCGTTCGATGTTGTCGCCGAACGGAAAGAATGCGTCCGAACCCAGCGCAACGTCTTTATTCCGACTTATCCATGCTCGGCGTTCTTCGTTTGTGAGAGGTTCCGGCCTACGAGAGAATAGTTGTTGCCATGCGCCGTCTACAAGAATATCTTCGGCTTCGTCGGATAGATAAGTGCTGATTGCCGTATCGCGGTCAGCCCGACGCAAATCGTTTCTGAAAGGCAATTCCATAACCTTTGGACATTGTCTGAGCCACCATTCGTCGGCTTTCGTTCCGGCCAGTCGTGTGCAGTGAATTCTGCTTTGTTGTCCGGCTCCGATGCCAATTGCCTGTCCGTCTTTCGCGTAGCACACCGAGTTGCTTTGCGTGTATTTCAGCGTAATTAGCGCAATTATGAGGTCGCGTCGTGCTTCGTTGGTGAACGTTTTATTTCGTGTGGGAATATTCTCGAAAAGCTCCGGATTATCGAGTTTCACCTCGTTACGTGCTTGTTCGAAGGTTATGCCGAACACCTGTTTGCGTTCCATTGTTGGTGGTGTGTATGTCGGGTCGATTTTTATGACATTGTATGCTCCGTTGCGCTTCGAGCGAAGAATTTCGAGCGCTTCGGGGGTATAGTCGGGTGCGATGACTCCATCGCTAACCTCACGTTTGATGAGTCGCGCCGTAGCTTCGTCGCACGTGTCGCTCAGCGCGCAGAAATCGCCGAACGAGCACATCCGATCGGCTCCGCGAGCTCTCACGTATGCATTGGCCAGTGGCGTGAGCGGGAAGTTGATGTCGTCGACAAAATAAATCTTCCGCAGCGTGTCGCTCAACGGTAATCCTACGGCTGCGCCCGCCGGACTCACATGTTTGAACGACGCTGCGGCCGGCATTGCGGTGGCTTCTCGCAGTTCTTTGACAAGTTGCCAACTGTTCAACGCGTCGAGCAGGTTTATGTAGCCCGGTCGGCCGCTAAGAATTTCGATGGGCAGTTCTCCATCCTCGATGAAAACTCGCGAAGGTTTTTGATTTGGATTGCATCCGTATTTCAATATCAATTCTTTCATAAAATCAATGTTATGTAAAAATGTGCAGCAAAGTTATGGAATATATACGTGAGTTCGATTTAAGAATCTGCTTAAGCCTCTGAGAAGCCAATGGGGTAATAAACAACGGATGCTAATTCGGGCGGAATGCCCGCATGTAGGGACAGACCCCGTGTCTGTCCGCCTCTCTGCCAATTCGGTCTACCGACCGCATAACGTATTTCGTCCGGTCGTGTCCGGATGCGGACAGACACGGGGTCTGTCCCTACATGCGGGCATTCCGCCCGAATTGGCGTGTGTCGTTATTATGAATCGTTCAGCTCGAGTTGGCATATTAAGTTTTGTTTTAAACTTGCGGAGAAATCCGAATATTATTATAAGAGATTTCTATATCTGCGGAATGTTCCGCAAGTAATTTTAAGTATAATTTTATATCTGCGGAAAATCCCGCAAGTGATTAAAAAGTAATTTTATAACTGCGAACTATTCCGCAAATCATTTTCAATATGATTTTACTATTACGTAATAGTCCGCATATGAATTAAAGTATTGTTTTATACTTGCGGAAAATTCCGCAAATAATTTTTTATGATTAATTATTTTTGCGGAGACTACCATATATAATTAGAAATAATTTTTTATCTTTGCGGATGTTACCGTATATATGTTATATATATGTTTATTATCTTCGTAATCTTCTGCAAATTAATTGAAATGCTGTTTTAATATTGCGGGAGAATATTTTTAATGGAAACGAAACTGAATAGTATGAAAACAAATGAGCTTTTCAATGAAATCCGAGGCATAGACCTCGTGAAAATACCCAATGGGGCGCATCAGCAATTCTTTAAGTATGTGTGCTCTTACATTGGTTCGGAAACTGCGCTGTTGGCTAATGATAGGGTGAAAATGGCCGTCGACAAACTCGAGAAAGCCCTGGCGGAGGAGGAAAGGTGCATGCGACTGTCGAAAAAGAGCATGACAACCAATGATATTAAGGATGTTGACCGCGAGCGCGATTCGCTTTTCGTTGGATTCAAGGCCGCCGTACGAAGTTTTCTGCGAATCTCCATTCCCGAAATGAAACAAGCCGCAACCGAGCTTCATCAACGCATAAAAGAGTCGAGAATCAATCCGCGGGCACAGCTAGAGCGCGAAACCGCCAATATCACGGTGCTCATAGAAGATTGCGAGGGTCGATTTGCCCCGCAGGTGGCTAAGCTGGGTTTGCAGGCCTATGTGGAGGCCCTGAAATCGGCAAATTGTAAGGTCGAAGAGCTTCTGCTCAGTAGAATTAACGCGCGGCAAGGTAGGCGCGTGGGCGAACGTCGTTTGGCCCGTCGAGCGAGCGATGAGGCCTATCTTAAACTGGTTAAAATTGTGAATAGTATCAGCGTTCTTGGCATTGTCCCCGACCTCGACCGTTTCCTCAATCGCATGAATTATCTCATCAAACGCTACAAAGAACAAGTGCTCACGAAGAGGAAAAGGAAGAAAAAAAATGTCGCCCAAACTCCGAATGATGCTTCGCCCAACGATAAAAACACAGAGGGTGAGAAAGTGGTAGATAATCGTAATCCTTCAGAAAATAAGGCTATAACGGAGGAAAATATCTCGGCAGAAGAAGAACCCCAGTCCTCTATTGAGGCACGGGAGAACGATATTTCTGCAGATAAAAAAGTTGAATCTCCGGATGAAAAATCGCTTCCGGATTCTGCTGCCCCGTCTGATGAAATATCGAAAAATAACACTCTGCCTGACAAGACATCGGATTATACGCAAATTCGAAATGAGATAACCGAACACTAGTCGCCTCCTGGTGAACGCTCCGTTATAGCATGAGCGCAGGAGAGGGGTCGTTCGAGTTTTTTTGTGTTCCTTTGCATCAATCCCGCTGTAAACATGTTTTTTTATAAAAGAGAATCTCATCGAGCATGAAAAAGGCTTTGAAATGGCTTGCGATTATAGTTGCAACTCCGATTTTGCTTTTTCTGATTTTCGCGCTGTTGCTCTACTGTCCGCCGGTTCAGAATTGGGTTGTAAAGCGAGTGGCCAATAGCATTGCCGAGAAAACCGGTATGAAAATAACTCTCGAGCGAGTGGAACTTTCGTTTCCGCTAGATTTACAGATGGATAATCTCAAAATAATACAAGCCGAACGCGATACTGTAGCCGACGTAGAACGTCTTGTAGCCAAGGTGCAGTTGATGCCGTTGGTCGAAGGTCGGGTGGAAGTAGACGAGCTCACGTTCAATAATCTGAAAGCAAACACTACGAATCTCATCGGCGATCTTCGGATTAAAGGACGCTTGAAGAAATTGCATCTCGTGAGCCACGGAATAAACCTCAAGGGCGATTCCCTACGCGTGAATGTGGCCGACATCGAAAACGGATGGCTCGACATAGCACTAGGTGATACCGTGCCCGACGATACTTCGAAACAACGACCGCTGTGGAAAATTGCCATAGGAAAACTCAATATCTCAAAAACAGATTTCGCTCTGCACATGCCCGGAGATACAATGAACATCTGGGCGCGAATCGGAACTGCGTCCGCACGCGAGGCTCGATTGCTTCTGCACGATAATGTTTATCAGCTAGCAAGTCTCGACTGGCAAAACGGTGCTCTGCGGTTCAATCAAACATATGCGCCACGAGCGTTGCGTGGATTCGATGCCGGGCACATCTATTTCGATAATCTCAACATCGGATTGGATTCGTTTGCGTATGCTGCTCCGCGAATCGGAATGCGTATTCGCACACTTAATTTCCACGAAAAAAGCGGACTCGTTGTGAACAATCTCAAAGGCGCATTCGAATACGACGGTGCCACGGTCGCACTCTCCGATTTCGCCCTCACAATGCCCAATTCGCGACTGTCGGGGATGTTCAAAATGAATACCAATGTTTTCGAGCAGAAGAATCCCGGACGACTGTCGGTCCGGGTAGATGGATATACTAATAAAGTTGATTTGCGGCCTTTCCTCACTGCGTTGCCCGGGAAAATTTATCGGGCAATTCCCAACGTTCCGCTCGTGATTTTAGGCGAAATCTATGGGAATCTCAATCGGGCAACTTTCAAACAACTCGGTTTGAAAATGCAGGGCTATTTCAATATTTCGGCTACAGGATGGGTGGGCTCGCTAAACAAACCGTCGGCAATGCAGGCCGATCTTCGACTGAAAGGAACACTGGGGAATCTTGGTTTCATTCTTCCGCTCATGCCGCGCGCTGTGACGAAGATGATAAATCTGCCACGCAATATCGGACTGAACGGAACTGTTCGGTTGCGCGAAGGATATTATTCGGGTAATATGCTGCTCACCGAAGGAGCGGGACGGGTGAATATAAAAGGAGAATATGGCGTTCGTTCAGGAAAATATAATCTAGCCGTCAAGGCCAACGAATTGCAGCTCGAACGATTCCTCCCGAATATGAAACTGGCCCCGTTCACAGGAACAATCGCGCTTAATGGACGTGGAACCGATGTATTCAGTAAACGCTCCGAAATGAATCTCTCGCTTGATATTCGTCGGTTCGGCTACGGAAACTATGTGCTCGATGGCATCGACGGCAGAGTGAAAATGCAAAACGGAACGACCGATGCACGCATACGGAGCACAAACGTAATGCTTGGTGGTGATTTCGGTTTCGTTGGGCGAATAAGCGATAAAAGCGTTGACGGTCATCTGCGCGGACGATTCAGCAGAGTAGACCTTCGCAGGCTTGGAGCAATGAAAGAGCCGTATGTGGTTTCGACATGGGCCGATGTCGATGTGAAATCTAATTTTACAAACTACCATTATGTAAAGGGGCCTGTTCGGCAGTTCAAACTTGTTTCCGAAAATCGACGCGGAATCGTGCGACTGGCAGTCGGGAGTTTCGATGTGCTTGCATATATGAAAGGGGGTAAGCTCACATCCCATCTTAAAGGGAAGCTCGTGGATGCTAATCTGCATGCTCTCGGACTGATCGGAAAACATTTTCATCTCGGAGCCGAAACCGACCTTGTACTCGTGTCGGATTTGAAGAATAACCATTCTGTAGCAGGTAGCGTGGACAACATAAATCTGCACGAAACGAGAGGAAACGAAAGGATTGAACTGTTTGCCGGCAATATCCATCTCGATGCCGGAATGAAAGGTAACAACATTCAGGGTAATATCAACGGAAATATAAGTCGTGCTGACCTTTATCAACTGGGAGTGGCAGCTCATCCTTTCACAACGAGTTTCTCGACCGACATGAATTTCTCGACCGACATGAAAGATAATCTTGCCGTGCGTGGTTCGATGAGAAATATGCAGGCCGATATTCGCGACAGGCATTACGTACCGGGTGATGTTCGGCTCGACATTGTGAGTAGGCTCGACACCACGCGTGCTGTTGTCGATGGAGGCGACTTTCATCTGGGTGCGTCGCTTGGTGGCAGCTACAGACAATTGGCCAAATCGGGTAAAAATATCTATAACGACATCATGACTCAGCTGGCTAATAAACGCATCGACCAGCCGGCTATTCGCAAGCATCTACCCACGGGCCGTTTCTTACTGAAAAGTGGTGGCGACAATTTGTTCAGTCGACTGCTAGCCGAGCAGGGATATGCGTTCCGGTCGGCCGATATCGACCTAAGCTCGTCGCCATTCGATGGATTGAATGGAAAGATTCTCGTTGATTCGCTCGTATATCGCGACAGTTTGCAGCTCGACACCATCCGCATGAAACTTTTGAGCAATGCCGATGGTCTCACCTACGATATCGCCCTCGAGAATAACTCACGTAATACCTATCCTTACAAAGGCTATCTGCGCGGCTCGTTCTATGAGCACGGAATCCAGTCGAATGTATCTATTATCGATGCTAAGAATCGTCCCGGTGTAGCATTGTCGTTCCGGGCAGGAATGGCCGACCGCGGAATCCGGATGAATATAACTTCCGATAAATCGATTTTGGGTTACAAGGAATTTGCCGTGAACGATTCGAATTACATTTACGTCGGACGCGATCGCCGAATATCAGCTGACATGCGTCTCCTGGCTGCCGATGGTGCAGGTGTACAAATTTCAACCGAAGATTCTGACAGTACGTCACTCCAGAACCTCACTTTTTCGATGCACCGCTTCGAATTGGGCAAACTGTTCACCGTGCTCCCGTTTGCGCCGAAGATGTCGGGAGTTGTTGACGGCGACTATCACATTGTGCAAACAGCCTCAGAGCTTACCATGTCGAGCGATGTCACGATAAAGAATCTCGTTTACGAAAACAATCCTATGGGCGATGTGGGCGCACAGCTTGTCTACATGCCGCAAGGCGACGGCTCACATTATGTTGATGCCATCATTAGTCAGAACGGTAACGAAGTAGGCACTTTTAACGGAACCTATAGTAACGAAGGCCGAGGTTCGCTCGATGCAACCTTTAAAATGAACCACTTCCCGCTGAGCTATGTAAACGGCTTCGTTCCTGACCAAATCATCGGCTTGCGAGGAAAGGGTGAGGGGTCGCTTTCTGTGAAAGGACCGCTTAATAGGCTCGACATAAACGGTGAAGTATATCTTGATTCGTCTTATCTCGTCAGCGTACCATACGGTATCGAAATGCGTTTTGCCGACGACCCCGTGCTTATTCGCAACAGTCGTATCGAGTTCGAAAACTTCGAGCTCTTTGCCAATAATAACCAGCCGCTCAATATGTCGGGTTATCTTGATTTCTCGAATCTCGAAAACATGCTGATGGATGTGAGAATGCGCGCCACCAATTTCGAAATAATAGATGCCAAGGAAAACGCTCGTTCCGAAATATTCGGTAAGGTGTTCGTGAATTTCGGTGGTCGACTGCGCGGTCCGGTGGCTAACCTGCACATGGATGGAATGCTCTCTGTTCTGGGTTCAACGAACATGACTTATGTTCTACGCGATGGAACACTTGCAACCGATACCGAACTGAATGACCTTGTGCAATTCACAAATCTGACCGATTCGACTGCCGATGTTGTTCGTCGACCCGACATAAATGGATTCAGCATGAACCTTGGCGTGAATATTGACGAGCAGGCCCACATCGTTTGTGCACTCAACGCTGATAAATCGAACTACATCGACCTCTTTGGCGGCGGAAATCTACAACTCAACTACGACCCTGCAAACGGAGCTCGGTTGCGTGGCCGCTACACTCTTTCAGACGGTGTGATGAAATATTCTCTTCCCATCATTCCGCTCCGAACTTTCACCATTCAGGATGGAAGCTACATAGAATTTACCGGCGACCCAATGCAGCCTACGCTTAATATCACCGCGACCGAGGAAGTGAAAACAAGTATTTCGAATGCATCGGGCGAGGGTAGGTTAGTAGACTTCGCATGCGGAGTGCGCCTCACTGGTCAGTTCCCCAAACCTGGAGTGGAGTTCATAATCAGCGCGCCCGAAGACCAGGAAATTCAAAATACCCTCAATACAAAAAGCGTTGAAGAACGCTCGAAACTAGCTGTTACAATGCTGGCCTCGGGTATGTATCTCGACGGCAATAACAACGCCAGCACAAATAACGCAATGAATGGTGCACTGGCCAGCTTCCTGCAAAGTCAAGTGAATAAAATCACCGGTAAGGCGCTAAGTTCAATGGGGCTCGACATCACGGCCAACATGGAAAGCACAGCCGACGTCAATGGAGCTCTGCACACCGACTACACTTTCAAGTTCTCGAAACGTTTGTGGGATAATCGACTCCGAATAAATCTTGGCGGCAGAGTTTCCACAGGTTCGCAGTTCTCCCAGGATAACGGAGCCTATTTCGATAACTTTTCTCTTGAATATAGGCTCAACAAAAAAGAGACACAGTATCTCAAACTCTACTACGAACGCGAAGCTTACGACTGGCTTGAGGGTAACCAAAGCGAGTTTGGAGCCGGATTTATGTGGAGGAGAAAACTACGTCACTTCAAAGATATCTTCCGATTCAAAAATAACGACTCCAATCCAATCGTGCAGCCGCAAACAAAATCCGAACGCCACGATACTCTAATACGCTTCACAGATGAAAGAAATAAATAAGTTCATCTGCCTCATTACGGCAATAATTTTCTCTGTGTTCATCCAATCGTGTAGCACAACAAAGGCCATTCCTGAAGGCGAACAGCTTTACACAGGAATGAAGTCTACGCGATATGAAAACTATCAAAACAGTCCTCATTTCACAAACGTGAAGGAGGAACTCGACCTAATACTAGCAACTACTCCAAATGCCTCTCTCTTTGGTAGCCCGTCGATGCGTTCGCCATTTCCGATAGGTCTCTGGATATGGAACTCGTTTGCGCAAGACAGTACGGCATTTGGTAAATGGATGTTGCGAGCCTTCGCTTCGAAACCAATATTGCTTAGTGCTACAACTCCCGATCTGCGCGCAACTGTGGGTAAAAATCTGCTTTCTAAAAGAGGTTATTTCAGCGGAAAGATTTCCTACGAAACCATCCGGCAACGTAACCCTAGAAAAGCGAAACTCCGCTACACAGTCAACATTGGTCCACTTTGTACCATCGACTCCATAAGCTACACGAACTTCCCGCCCGCAGCCGATAGTCTTATCCGTACCGATACCGCCGCTGCAATCATAAAAAAAGGATGCCCGTTTGATGTGGCAAGTCTTGAACAAGAACGTCAACGAATAACAAGCCTTTTCAGAAATCACGGCTATTATTACTATCAAGGCGACCATGCGAGCTATCTTGCCGACACAACACTAAATCATGGTCGAGCAACCGTTCGATTACAGATGGTCGATTCCATTCCTCCTCGAGCTGCTCGTGTATGGACTATCCGAAAACAAACCATAAACTTTAGAAGAGAAATAATGGAAGAACTCCACGGGCAACGCATAAGAGGATTCCTTACGATGAACTATACCCACTCGCGTCCGCCCGTACGCCATCGTACTCTTACCAACGACCTTATGTTGCGTCCAGGCGACACCTACAGTCAGGAACGCCACCAACAAATGCTCAACAAACTCAACTCAACTGGAGTGTTTTCGGCAACAAGTCTTACGTTTACGCCATCCGACAGCTCGGATACGTGCACAACTCTTGACATGACTCTCGATTGTCTAATCGAAAAGCCATACGACTTCTACATCGAAACATATGGAAAAGGAAAAACAAGCGGAAAATACGGACCTGAACTTATCATTGGATTCGCAAAGAGAAATACTTTCCGAGGGGCCGAACTCTTCAATCTCAAAGCACATGGGGCTTATGAATGGGCGTCTGCAAGAAACGATAATGAAAACTCCCGAATAAACGATTATCAATATGGGGCTGAAGCCAGCTTACAAATTCCGCGCATATTAAACCCCTTCGCCGAACCGCCACGAAAACGCCATCGTCGAATAGAACAGAAACGCCGTGAGGCTTTCCTGAAAGGCTTGCCCATGCCGCCCGTACCGAAAATAAAACAGTTCTACGAAACACCTATAACCCTCCTTCGCACATCGGTTGACATCATCAACCGTGCAAAATATTTCAAACGGCATGTTGTTTCGGGCGAACTAACCTATGCATGGCGACCAACTGAACAAAATACATATCAATTCACACCACTTTCGCTCACTTACGAATTCATGCACAAAACAACCAAACAATTCCAGGAACTCACAGACAGTATGCCCTATCTCAAAGTCTCCATGGCCGACCAGTTTATCCCCAAAGCATCATTCCAATATACCTATCAAAGTCCTTCCGGATTGCTCAATCCAATCAAATGGCAAACAACCGTCAGTGAGGCTTCGAACCTCATCGCACTGGGTGCATTGATAAGGAAGAAACCATGGGACGAAAAGAATAAAAAAATGTTCAAGAACCCCTATGCGCAGTTCCTCAAACTTGAAACTAAATTCACAAAGCTCTGGACTATCAATCTCACACGACCATTGCCGCTCACATAAATATAGGCGCAATATGGGCCTACGGAAACAGCACTATTGCACCCTATACCGAACAATTCTACGTGGGCGGAGCCAACAGTGTGCGTGCATTCAACGTTAGAGAAATTGGCCCGGGACGCTATCGCTCCACATCACGCAACCGCTCTTATATCGAACAAACGGGCGACATAAAAGTACTTGCAAACCTTGAATATCGTCCCCATCTGGTAGGCAATCTCTATGGTGCTCTCTTCCTCGACGCCGGTAATGTTTGGACGCTTCAGGAAGATTCTTCTCGCCCCAGTTCGGAATTCAAATTCAAGAACTTCCTAAAAGAAATGGCACTCGGTACCGGCGTAGGTCTCCGATACGACCTCGATTTCTTCATCATCCGCCTAGACTGGGGTATCGGTCTTCACGTGCCTTATGCCACCGGAATAACTCGCTTCTATAATATCCCCAAATTTCGCGATGCCCAAACTCTACACCTCGCAATCGGTCTTCCATTCTAATTTTTAGAGGTCTTTACATGCGCGGGCATCTCGTCCGAGTTGGCATCCGTTGGAAATATGGTAAAAGTTCGTCCCAAATAGACCCTGTTTTACATCAGAGGATATGCCCAGCCTAAAAACATTTGTGTTGCCCAAGCTGAATGTCATTAAAACCGAGAGGTAATTTGGTTTTAATGAAACAAACAAAAACTAGAATGAAAAGCGGAGGGTAGAAATTACTTCACGACCGCGGATGTGCTTACTGAAATAGCTGTAGTTTATGGCCGTTCGGTTCATGTCGATATATTCCTTTCGACCTAGAAGATTGGTGACGGTTAGCGCTATCGAGAAACGTTTCGAGAACTGATATTCGGCCGAAAAGTCTAGGAAGAGGTTGGAGCGGTATTCGTTTTTAGATATTTCTTGCAGGCTGTGGTCGGCCGAGATGTCGATACCTAGGTGGGCTATTGGATAGAGTGATAGGCTGGCTTCGGTGTAGATGCTTTTGAAGAGGCTCTTGGGTTGGGCGTCGTACCAACTTAAGTTTCCGGTTGTCGACCAGGTTATTTTTAGCCACGAAAGGTTGGCGTAGACAATGTCTACCATCGAAGAGATGACATTCGATTTGTAGATATTTTGTTCGCCGTTCTGCGCGATGAACATTTCCATGCGGTTGAAGTTGATTGAGGTTTTCAGGTTCAAGCCTTTGCCGATGACCTTGTGCAGCGAGGTGGTGATGTAGAACATTCGCTGGTCATTGGGTTGCCAAACGGGGCGTAAACGGGTGCCTGATGGAGTGTAGGAAAATTCGGTATAGTGGTCGCTTTTTGTAAGGAAGGCGTTGCCGTTGAGGTGCCACGTGAGCAAATGCAGTACGCTTCGATATGACATGGAGAAGTTGACACTCCATATTTTGTCCCATCCCATGCGATTGAGCGCATCCTTGGTGTTTCGATAGTTTGTACGATAGGGTTGCGACATGAGGGGTTCTTCGCCGGCTCGCTCTCTATAAGATATGTTGGCTCTGATTGTGAGAAATGAGTTGGGCAGATAAGTCCAACCAACCGATGGGGCAATGTGAAATCGCTTTCCGTTGGCAGCGCGATTCCATTGCAAGTCCACGATGCTAAGGTTTATCGGCAGACCGAGCATGAAACTGCTCTTGCCGATGCCGATTGTGTAGTTCGATTGTAGCGTATGGGTGAAAATGCTGCTCGCGTCGCTTCGGTTGGCGAATACGATATTGTTGCGTATATATTCGTTAGAATATTCGAGGCCTATATTGTGACGGAAAAGGCTAATCCCGGTTGAAACTTTGTTTTCAAAGAGCAGTTGTCCATGTCGAAGCAACTGAAGCGTCGGCGACATGAGTGCTTCTTTGTCGAAAAAATATCGGGCGAACGATCGGATGGAAAATGTTTGCAATCCGGTATTGAGAATCATATTCAAATGGTTTTGAATATGCCCTGGCCTACGCCACATGGAGTTGTCTAATGCGGTGGCGTTGCTTATGAGTCGGTTCTCAATCTCCATCTTTCCAAACGAACCTTTAAGTTCGTCTTCGAGGTAGAGCTTCGGACTGTTGAGCTCATATTTTACTGATGGTGAAAGCGTGTAAATGCGCTTGTACAGCCTGTCTGTTTCTGAGAGTTCGAATGTGTTCTGTCCTCCATATCGATTATAGATACTGTCGCGGTTGATTTCGCGTTGGTCAACGAACGAAACGTTAGCTACGAGATTGGAATATCTCGAGAGAACAAACAGATGGTTCAGCGCGATGCTGTAGGATTTGTTATCGAGATATCGTTTGCTCTTCAGCGGCAATAGGCGCAGAGTTATGTCGTCGAGCATTCCAATTGGTAGAAAGTGCGACGTACGCATTCCCGTAAGGTCGATATTATTGAATCCCTCGCCCGAAAGACTTTTGCCCAGATTGTTTGTTTCAGCCGTTATGAGCGTTTGGTTCTTGGGCGAAATGTTGAGCATGCTTATTGCGCCAATCCATAGGAAAGTAGATAGTCCGCCGCCGCCGCCGTATATTTCGCCGAACGGTTTAAGTTTGTAATCCTTTTTGAGCTTTATATTAAGTGCAGTTTCTTCCGACGACACTTTGTTCTTCAATGCTCGAATGTGCTGGTTGTTTTCCATAACCTGGACGGTCGATACGGCAGCTACAGGCATGTTCCGCGTTGCCTGATTATATCGGCCGCCCAGCAGATTCTGTCCCTCGATGTTGAACCTGCTTATTGGCCGTCCCTGATATTTTATGCCTCCGTCGGGGGTAACCTCGAATCCCGGCATCTTTTTTAGTACGTCTTCGAGATGCCTATCGCCCTTGTCGACGAACGATGACACATGATAATCAACCGTGTCTTTGCGTTTTGTAATAGGCGGCGCTTTTACTATAACATCTGGCAACGAGTGTGACGTTTGCAGCATTTTTATTTCCATGTTTTCGCCGGCGTGCTCAATGGTAATGCGTTGTTGTTCGTAACCCATACACGAAAATACAAGTTCGGCGGCTCTCGGCGGAAGGGTTATCGAGAACCGCCCATTTGCGCCCGCTATGCAATATCTTAGTAGCGAGTCGCCGCGATTGACAACCTTACAGGTAGCGCGCGGAAGAACCTTCCCACTTGCGGCATCGCTCACAATTCCGCTCACCGTTTGTGCTATTGTCTGTATGGCGCAAAGGGTTGCGAGCAAAACAAAAATGAGCAAACGTTTCTTCATAATATTCTTACTCTAATTCAATCGGGTTATAGGGGTCGGGACTTCTATCCATCTTCTTTGCGGCATCGGGTGATATTTTTATTATCGGATCTTGAAGCATAATGTCAGCTTTATGTTCATAGGTTGTTTTTATGGCTTGACGGGCTTTTTCGCGAGTAGTTCTTGTGAAAAATATGCTTTCATCATGCAGATAAATAAGGTTAGTGTATCTAGGTTTTTCCTGTGCCCCGTTCAGCGTGAAGCAGAAATTCCCTTTTGTGTCTTTTATTACGGCTATGAGTCCCGGTAATCCGTTGAATCGATATGGGCCATATGGCAGAGGAACATCCTTTAAATACCACGCAACATAATCTCGTCCGCGGAAGTGACAAGTAGCCTTTCCGCACGGCAGTCCGTTAATTACAGAATCCTCCGGCAGGATATTCCAATCAATTACCGGAGTTCTCTCCTTGTATTCATAGGTGTTGACAAAAGCATCTTCTCTGACTATCGTGGTATCGTTATGCAAATCCGAAAGAATATACATTTCAAACTTCCGCACAGCAAATAACTCAAAACATTTGGGCATAATGAGTAATGGATTCTTCTTGGTTTTATCGGCATCGTCATAGATAGAATCAAGCACCAGATTATAATAATCGAGAAACAACGTGTGAGTTTTACCAATCAACAACACTGTTTGTGCTTCCGTAGTGTCGTTACGAGTAGAGTCTTTCTTGAACTTTAGGGAGTAGAACAACTTAACTTGTGCAGTATCGAACATAATTTTCTTTACGGCAGTACTTGTGTTTCCTAAGTCGCCACTGAGAGAAATGCCCTGTGCAGAGGCTGCGAGTCCACAAAAGAATAGCCCTAGGGCGAGGAGTACGATAGTTTTCTTCATTGTCTTTGGATGTTAGGCGAGTTATTTAAATAATAAGCAAAAATAGACCTAATTGCTGCTCGTTTCCAAACGTTGTCATACAAAATGATTAATCTAACGAGCTGGGTATAGTGATTTGCCTTTGTAAGTCAATAGTGGTATTGTGGAGGATTCGCTATTTCTGCAATATTATATAATTCTTCTAGAATAAAAATATTATTAGTCTTAACATTATCAATGCGTCATCTAAAATATTATTTTATATATAGGCATTGATAATTCTTCGATTGCTATTTTATTTATAGCTGATGCATTGATAATGCTTTAACTATTATTTTATTTATAGCCTGCGCATTAATAATGCCTTAACTTCTATTTTATTTTGAGTGTCGGCATTGATAATGCCTTAACTTATATTTTGATTTAAGTATTCGCATTGATAATGCTATATATAATATTATATTTATATCATGCGCATTAATAATGCTTAGACTAATATTTTATTTTAATCGATAGCATTGACAATGCTTTAATTTATATTTAGTTTTATTAGTTGGAAAGGTATATAATTATGCTTTTAGCTAGTTGGGAGGGGGCGAGGTATCGGATTGGGTGTAAAAAAACTCCCCGGTGCGGAATACACCGGGGAGCATGGGAAAATTCATAAAAATCAGTCTTTCCCGCTAATTATCGTAGAATTAGGGCATGGAAAGGCGGAGAGGAATATTAGTTGTCTTCCTGGAAAAGGGGGTCTTCAGGCATAACCATTATTGGTTTTTGTTGTGCTGCTTTGAGAATATTCTCGGGAACATATTTGTTGTTGACAACCAAGCGGAAAGTGAAGTCGTTGAACCAGCGGTCGGTCATAATCAGGCATCCGCCGGGACCGTAGGAGGCTCCCCAGCTGTTTTCGACTTTCCATTTTGTGGGCTTACCGTTTTCGTCGAGGTCTACGGCGGTGAGGGTCATGGCGTGGGTCGAGCCGCTGTCGAAGGTTGCGATTCGGTCGGCCTTGTTCATCGGGAAGTTCGTTGAAAAGAGGGTTCCGTAGTCATAGTTCTCGGTGTCGAGATAACCGCGTTTGCGGTCGAGCTGTTTGCCTACGTCGTAGCTTGAATACATTTTCGTGGAGTCTTTGAGTGAGGCGATGGCGAGGCGGGCTATGTCTTCCATCGGTAGGTTGAGGTATTTCCAGTTGTGTCCGTCGTAGGTATGGCGGTCGTATTGCACCTCGTAGGTTTTGTAGTATTCCTTTCGTGGGTCGTTCATCACCATCGTGAAGGTGCCGTTGAGTTTATGACCTACAGTTTCCTGGCAGAATTGCTTCGGGGTGTAGGTTTTTGGTCGACCGATTTGCTTTCCGTTCTTGTCTTTGAAGGCATATGTGAACGATTTTACGGGCTCGCCAAGGGTGAGGGCGAGAATGTGGTACACGGTTCCGAGCATTTCGGTTTTACGAGCTTTGATGGCTGCTTTCGACTTTTTCGCAGCTACCATTTTTCGTAGTTCGAGTGCAAATTCGCGCAGTTTTGAGGATAGGATGCGACCTGTGCGTGAGGTGTTCTCGGCCGAATAGGTTTCGGGCATTATTTCCATGGGCACGAGGCCATATTTGTCAACCAGGTCGGCCACGCCACAGAATGTTCCTCCGTCGCTTATGGGATTCTTAAAGAAGAACTGCACGCGCTGGTCGTCCATGGGTTTTTCGGCATTGTCGATTACGCCTTGCAGCATGAGGTTAGCCTTTTCGAGCTGGTCGTAGAAGGTGAGGTAAGCTTGCGAATATTCTACTCGGATGGAGTCTTTATTTTGCCGTGCGAAATTGGCGCGTAGCACATTCAGTCCGGAGAAAAGCCAGCATCGTCCCGAGCTTTTTTGGTCGTGGATGCTTTGCTTTGGTGTTTCTACGCTGAAATAGTTGTCGACCGTTCCGGCATTTTGGAAGTTGCGTGCCAGGTCGTCGATAGAATTAGATGCGATTGCGTTTGCCACGGCTCGGCCTGCCGGTTTTTGTGCGGCAGCAATCTTCTGTAACATTTGTTCGTCGATTCCGCCTCCTTCGGTTGTTTGTGCCTGCACAGCCAGCGTTGATGATAGCAGGCAACAGGCCAGAAATAGATTTCTTTTCATTTGAATACTTGAAAATTTATTTTTGGAATTAATAATTGTGCGTTTCTCCGAGGTGTTTCCGGAGGTTAAGGTTCACAAAGATAAATACTTTTTTCACGTTCATTGAATTATAAACTTTGTTCTACCTTTGCCAGCATAATAACGGCTCCGTAGCTTAGCTGAATAGAGCGTCAGATTCCGGTTCTGAAGGTCTTGGGTTTGAATCCCAACGGGGTCACAAAGGCAGAAACCAATATTTGAATGGTTTCTGTTTTTTCATAATATGAAGAGCTTACTATTATTGATTCTTCTTATTCTCTCGGGCGGCGCACGGGCGCAGAGATTTGAGTTGGAGAATGTGTCGGACAGTCTGTCGTTCCTGGTTCTCAGAACCGATTCTACGGTCGACAAGTGGCGTTTGCATTATCCGGTCTATAGGTTCTGTACGGGCGATGTAGATGGGAATGGCGTGGAAGATGCGATGGTTGGAGTGATTAATTCAACGCGATTCTACAAAATGCGGGGACGCCGGTTGTTTATATTCAAGAACAAGCGGGGACGGGTGCGGCCGTTGTGGCTAGGCTCAAGGTTGGTGGAATCTTACAGGATTTTAGGTTTGTAGACGGGCGGATTCGTAGTCTGGAAACCACTCTTGATGGATTTTATGTCGTGGCCGAATATGTTTGGCAAGGATTTGGTATGGGGTTCGAACGTTTCTTAGTGAAAAAAGTTGGGCGCGAGGAGGCGTTGGAGGTGTTCTACAGGTGAGCGAACAGGTCGAGCTCGGTGGACTTGCGGATGTGGAACGATTGTCGGTGAAGCGGAGTTAGTCCGTATAGCTCAATTGCCTCGCGATGTTTCGCCGTGGGATAACCTTTGTTAGATGCCCAATCGTAGACTGGATATTGCTCGGCGATACGAAGCATATAGTCGTCGCGGTAAGTCTTTGCGAGAATCGACGCAGCCGCAATAGAGAGTCGTTTTCCGTCGCCCTTTACAATCGTGGCGAAGGGCAAATTCTTGTAAGGTTTGAATCTGTTTCCGTCAACAATCACGGCCTCGGGAGCGATGGTTAGGGAGTCGAGGGCTCGATGCATGGCCAGCAGACTGGCGTTGAGAATGTTTAGCTGGTCGATTTCCTCGGGCGTTGCAATACCTATAGCCCAGGCTATTGCGTCGTGTTCGATTTGTTCGCGTAGGGCATATCGTCGGGTGGGCGAGAGTTTCTTCGAGTCGTCGAGCTGTTCATTGCGATAATTCTCTGGGAAAATTACGGCAGCAGCATAGACGCTTCCGGCCAGGCATCCTCTTCCGGCCTCGTCGCATCCGGCTTCCACTAGTCCTTTATGATAGTTGTTTCCGAGCATAGCTTTGTTTTTACCATCGAAGAACGCGCCGCCTTCGCGGAAATTGTGTTACTGTTTGGTTGAAGGTGATAATTTTGCAGCCATGAAAAAGTTCCATCCTTTGAATGCACCGACGCCCGGGAATGGGCGATTTGGCAATCCGTTCAGCAGTGAGCCTGGTGAGTTATGCCGATTTGCAGTGCACGAGCTGCAGTCGCACCTGCCACAGCTGGATGAGGGTAAGATGTTTGGCGTTCTGTTGGTTGAGCACGATGGTCAGCTGGGCTATCTACAGGCTTATTCCGGCCAATTGGAAGGAGCGGCGGATGATTTCGTACCGGCGGTGGTAGATTATCTTCAGCCAGATGGATATTTCAAGACACATGAGGCTGAGATTAGTGAGATGGGCGCGGAGATTAGTCGGATAGAGCAGTGCGCCGATTATCGTCATGCAGTGAACAGACTGGACATCGAACGTAGCGAGGCCGACAGACTTGTGGAGCAAAAGCGATTTGAGATGCGGTCGGCCAAGGCGCAGCGCGACCTACGCAGGAATAAAATTACTCTCTCTGAACACGACCGTCGGGAGATGATTCGCGAAAGCCAGTTCATGAAAGCCGAAGTGCGGAGAGCTGTGGCCAGTCGAGCTGCTCGCGTGGGTGCAGCCGAACAGCTGGTTAGGCAGTTCGAAGGGCAGATTACCGAGTTGAGAAGGGAGCGCAAGCTCAAGTCCGACCGTTTGCAACAATGGCTCTTTTCACAGTTCGTTTTCCTGAATGCCCGCGGTGAGAAGAAGTCGCTCATCGATATCTTCAGCGACTACATGCTTCGGAATGCCTCGTCTACCAGGCTCTCGGCCGGTACACTCACTCCTCCATCCGGAGCAGGCGAATGTTGCGAGCCAAAGCTGTTGCAATATGCTTTCGAACATAATATGCGCCCCATAGAGATGACAACCTTTTGGTGGAGTGATGCACCTATGACCGAACTGCGGCGACACGGACAATTCTACGGGGCATGCAGCGGAAAATGCAAGCCTATTCTTGATTGGATGCTTCGTGGTCTTGATGTTGAACCTAATCCTCTGGAGCAGGCATCCTCTGGAGAGCTGGCGATTGTATATGAAGATGCGTGGATTACGGTTGTAAATAAGCCCTCGGGTATGCTCAGTGTGCCTGGTCGAAGCAATCGGGAGTCGGTTTACAATCTTCTACGTAAGCGTCGGCCCGAAGAAGAACCGCTTGTTGTTCACAGGCTCGACATGGCAACCAGCGGACTGCTCGTTGTTGCGCGCTCGCTAGATGTCTATCGTGCGTTGCAACAACAGTTTGCCTGTCGAAGTGTGGAGAAAACCTATACAGCTCTGTTGCCTCTAGAGTTACTCGCTCGCCCTATTCCGCGCGAGGGAATGATAGAGCTGCCCATCCGTCCCGATCCTCTTGACCGACCTCGACAGGTTGTTGATTTTGCCAAGGGACGCCCCGCCGTTACGCACTATATAATAAAGGAGAAAATCCACACTTCAGACCGCAGCCATCCTCTCGCCGTAGAAGTTGAGTTCCATCCTATCACCGGTCGCACCCATCAGCTTCGTGTGCACAGCGCTCATCCCGCAGGCCTTGGTGTTCCTATTCTCGGCGATGCTCTCTACGGTTCGCCTGCATGCCGCCTCTATCTCCACGCTTCGCATCTTTCTTTCGTCCATCCGTTGACTGGTGTCAGCCTCGAGTTTATAGCTAATCCGAGGGATGTAGGGATTGGCATGTAGAGATAGCGAGATTAGTCAGGCTGAAGATTAGTGCGTATGAAAAAGCTCCGAGAACCAAACAGTTCTCGGAGCTTTACATAATATATCGAAAGAGAATTATTCTTCGGCTGGCTTCATGTTGGTGTAAACATTCTGCACATCGTCGAAATCTTCCAAACGTTCAACCATCTTATCAATTGTTTCGCGCTCTTCGGCGTCGACATCCTTGAGATCGTTCGGAATGCGGGTGAACTCGGCCGATGTTATTTCGAAGCCGTTGTCTTCAAGATGTTTCTGTATCTCTCCAAAGCTGGTGGGTTCACCGTAGATAGTTACTTCACCCTCCTCGTTATCGACATCGAACTCATCATCCACCCCATAGTCAATAAGCTCGAGGATTATTTCATCCATGTCAATTCCGTCTTTCTTTTTGAAAGTAAACACGGCCTTGTGGTCGAACAGAAAGCTGAGCGAACCCTGGGTACCCAGATTACCGTTGAATTTGTTGAACACCGAGCGTACATCGCCCACGGTACGGGTTGTATTGTCGGTGAGTGTTTCAACAAATACGGCAATCCCGTGCGGGCCGTAGCCTTCGTAGGTTACTTCTTTGTATTCGCTTTGATCTTTTCCCATCGCATTTTTGATAGCCCGCTGAATATTATCCTTAGGCATGTTTTCGCGCTTGCAGGTTGCGATGATGGCTCGCAGACGGGGATTATTTTCGGGTTCCGGCCCGCCAGCTTTTACTGCTATTGCGATTTCTTTTCCCAGTTTGGTGAATGTACGGGCCATGTGACCCCATCTTTTGAGCTTTGCAGCTTTGCGATATTCAAATGCTCTTCCCATTGTTATTGTTTGAATTGTTTATCGGAGTTCGGCTCCGAGTTTATTGGTTATGTTTTTAATTAATTTGTGCATTATGGACTCGATAGCCTTGTCGGTGAGTGTTTGTGCGTCGTCCTGAAGGATAAAATTAATGGCATAGCTTTTCTTTCCGACGGGGAGTTTCTTTCCCTCGTAAACGTCGAAAAGTTCAACCTTCCTGAGATTCTTCTTCTCGGTTTCGCGGGCAATTTGCTCAATCTGTGCGAACTCCACGGCTTTGTCGACAAGCAGAGCGAGATCACGACTTACGGCGGGATATTTCGGAATCTCGGTGAACTGAAGTTGATTCTTACGTATGGCTTTCATTATGGTATCCCAGTGTAGTTCGGCGTAGAAGACGGCTTGCGAAATATCGAGCCGTGTAAGGAGTTGGATGTTGAGAGTGCCAAGTTCGGCTATTGTTTTGGAGTTTTTGTCGTTGAGCACAAGACCGCTTTCGAAAATATTGTTATCCGACCTTTCAGCAACGAGTACGCTCAACTTCAATCCGAGTCGTGCAAGAATATTTTCAACATAGGCTTTCAACTCGTAGAACGAACTTTCTTCGTCGGGATGGGCCCACGAACTTTGGACGCGTTTGCCGGTTATCCACAAGCCTAATCTACGTTGCTGCGTGTAGGCCTTGGCCAGATTATCTTCTTTGCGCTTTTCGGACTCGTATAGATATGTGTTTCCGAACTCGAAGAAGCGAAGGTTTTGTGCTTTCCTATTAACATTTCTGCGAATGCTTTCCAGTCCACCGAAGAGCAGTGTTTGGCGCATCACTCCGAGGTCGGTCGATAGCGGATTCATTACTCGAACGGTTTTTATGGCCGGATAGGAGTTTAGTAAATCGCTATCATAGTAGGCTGCCATTGTTAGCGAGTTATTTAGAATCTCATTGAAGCCTTCGCCTACCAATTGTTCACTGATTATTTGCTGACGACTATGATTACGGTCGGTGTCGCCGGCAACAATGAGAGCTGATTTTAATGAGGTTGGAATTTCAATATTGTTGTAGCCATAGATTCGTAGAATCTCTTCAACTACGTCGCACGGCCGTTGAACATCCACACGATAAGCCGGTACAACGAGGTCTATACCCAGCTCGTCTTCTTTTTCAATTCGCATTTCGAGGGCTGTTATGATGTTCTTTATCGTTTCGGCGCCAAGTTGTTTTCCAATTAGTCGGTCGCAATATTCATAATTCAGTCTCACGGAGAAATCGTCCATCCTGGTAGGATATTCGTCGCATATCTCCATGCTAATCTTTCCGCCTGCAAGTTCTTTGCAAAGAATCGCGGCCTGTTTCAGGGCGTAAATAATTCCGGTGGGATCGATTCCACGTTCGAATCGGAAGCTGGCATCGGTCGACAATCCATGTCGTCGAGAGCTTTTACGAATCCATGTAGGATGGAAATATGCACTTTCTAAAACAACATTGCGTGTAGTATCGTAGGTTCCACTACCTTTCCCACCAAACACTCCGGCAATGCACATCGGTTCCTCGTCATTGCAGATGGCAAGATCATGCTCGCCGAGCGTGTGTTCAGTGCCGTCGAGAGTTACGAACTGTCTACCTTCGTTTTTATCGCGCACAATGATACGATTCCCTATCACCATATCTGCGTCAAAACAGTGCATCGGCTGACCGTATGCTAGCATGATATAGTTTGTTATATCAACGATATTATTAATCGGACGTAGTCCCACTATTGATAGTTTGTTTTTGAGCCATTGCGGACTCTCCTTTACCTCGCAGTCTGTTATACTCAAGCAAGCGTATCGACGGCAGGCATCGGTATTTTTTATTTTCACTTCGATGGGCAGGTCATGATTGTCTATCTTGAATTTATCGCAACTGGGGCGATGCAAATTAGTTTTATGACCATTTTGAATAAGCCATGCGTGAAGGTCGCGCGCCACTCCGTAGTGACTAAGCGCATCGGCGCGATTGGGGGTAATGTCGATATCGAAAACCCAATCGTTCTCAACCTTATAATATTCGGCGGCTGGCATCCCAATCCGTGCATTATCGGGCAGAATAATTATTCCGTCGTGCGATGTGCCCACTCCGATTTCATCTTCGGCGCAAATCATTCCGAAGCTATCTATACCCCGCAGTTTGCTCTTCTTAATGATGAATGTCTCGTTGCCTTTGTATAGCACGCAGCCCAAATCGGCTACAATGACTTTTTGTCCAGCTTTCACATTCGGCGCTCCACAAACAATTTGTTGTGGTTCTGGTCGTCCTAGGTCAACGGTTGTGATGTGTAGATGATCGGAATTCGGAAGTGGTTCACAGGTCAGCACTTTGCCCACGAAAAGTCCTTTCAATCCGCCTCGGACGGTTTCAACCTCTTCAAGCATTCCCACTTCGAGTCCGATCGAAGTCAGTGCTTTTGCAGTTTCGTGCGGAGTTAGGTCGAAGTCTACATATTCCTTCAACCATCTGTATGAAATCTTCATTATGTATATGTTGTTATTGTGTTGCGAAAGTCATGCAAAAGTAATAAAATATTATCGCTGTTCGATATAAGTGACTCTCTGCAATATACTTAAAACTTATAGAGCTTATACTTTCTCATTCGTGCTTAAACCATACCAGGTCACGACGCAGAAGCAAACAACTGGGACTATAAACGAAGCATTGATCGACGATAAACCCAGAACCTCGCTGTGAATGTCGATTATTGCCGCCTGGACCGGAGGAATCACACTACCACCAAGGATACTCATAACTAAACCGGCACCGCCAAATTTCACATTGTCTTTCAAACCTCTTAGCGCAATACCGTAGATAGTTGGAAACATCAAACTCATACAACCGCTAACGGCTACAAGGCACCACAATCCAATTCGTCCATCTACGAATATCACCCCTGCCAAACACATCAAAGCTGCCAGTGCAAGCAATGCTAATAGTTTTCCGGGCTTAATGAATCGCATGAAATAAGTACAAACGAATCTTCCGATGGCGAAAAGAACCAGCGCACTCAGATAATAGTAAGTTGTGATTTGTTGGGCAACTTGTTCGCTCATGCCCTCGAGCTCATGGAAAACATGGTGCCCGTAGTACATGATGTAGGACCAGCAAACTGTTTGAGCACCCACATAGAAAAACTGCGCTATCACTCCTTTACGATAGTTAGATTCATGCGCTAATTGCTTGATGGCTAGCCATAGGCTTTTACTCTTTCCGGTGTCACCCGCCTTTGGCATAGTTGTTCGCCAGATTATGAGTAACAGCAAAAGCACAACTATTCCTACATATAGATAAGGTTGAACTAGGATATCTAAATCGTGTGTTTTGATAGCTTCGAATTGTTCTGGTACCGAATTCATTAAGTTACCCCGAGTCTTGCTGTCAGCTGGATGCAGACTGGCTGATACATATGTGAGCGCAATCCATGCGCCGGTTATTGCTCCGAGAGGATTGAAAGCCTGGGCGAAGTTCAGTCGACGTGTAGCTGTGTCGTCGCTTCCCATGGAATATATGTAGGGATTGCAACTTGTTTCGAGAAACGATAATCCGCAGGTCATGATGAAATAAGCCGGCAAGAAGGCAATGAACATTCCGCTCATCTTGGCTGGAATAAATGCAAGCGCCCCTACAGCATAAAGTGTCAGTCCTAGTAAAACTCCACTTTTGAACGAATAACGCTGGATGAAAAGAGCGGCCGGAAATGCCATCACAAAGTAACCCAGATAGAATGCCACTTGCACGAAGCTACTTTCGAACTTGCTGATTTGGAAAATCTTTCCGAATGACGCCACCATCGGATTAGTCACATCGTTTGCAAATCCCCACATGGCAAAACAGGTTGTAATCATGATGAAAGGAAGCAGGAAACTCACACCATTTTTCTTGAAGAGCGAATCGTTATTGTTCATTGCTAGATTATTTTTTTGCATGCAAAATTAACGAATGGAACTATTTAATTTTGCATCGAACCAAGACAACCTATAGATGAAAAAGCTTTTATCTCTACCCCAAAATCTTGTTGATAGTTTTCACGACATTACGAACAATCCACGTGACGAATGGTTTTGCACTAGTGACCCCGTTGACCAGAAGCTTGGTTCGGGAGGTGGAACCGCATGGCTGTTAAAACAAGCCTATAAGGCCGAGACTGACAGATGTGAAGACTTCGAGAAATGGCTTGGGCGTGAAAAGAGATTGCTACTGCATGCTGGCGGACAAAGTCGACGTCTGCCTGCCTATGCCCCCTCGGGGAAGATTCTCACACCCATTCCGGTGTTCAGATGGGGAATCGGGCAACGTCTTTCGCAAGATTTACTCTCCCTACAGATTCCGCTTTATCAAAGAATAATGGAGACTGCTCCTGATTCATTGCACACGATGATAGTGAGTGGTGACGTACTGATTCGCGCAACCGAACAGCTCGAAACCATTCCCGAGGTCGACGTAGTGTGCTATGGCTTATGGCTCGGCCCTGAAATCGCAAAGAATCATGGCGTGTTCGTATCGCGACGCGATTCGCCCGACCGACTCGAATGTATGCTCCAAAAGCCCAAGATTGAGCAACTCGGACAGCTTCAGAAAAGCCATTACTATCTAACCGACATCGGCGTGTGGATACTAAGCGACAAAGCCGTGAGTTTACTTATAGAACGGAGTTCCTTAGGTGATGGGGAAATGAGAAAATACGATCTATATGGGACTTTTGGATGCTGTCTAGGTGACTCGCCATCGCAAGTTGACAAAGAAATATCGGCCCTCACTGTGGCCATACTCCCACTTCCAGGGGGTGAGTTTTATCATTTTGGAACCTCGCACGAGCTCCTTTTTTCGACCGTAGCCATTCAGAATCTCGTTAACGACCAGCGACGAATCATGCATCACTCGCTCAAGCCGCAGCCCAGCATTTTGTACAAAATTCGCTTACGAAAATCCGATTCACAGATCAAAATGAAAACATCTGGGTTGAAAACAGCTGTATTAGCAACCGATGGAAAATCACCCGGAACAACATTCTCACTGGTATACCGCACAATGATTGGCGCGTTGAACTTGTGCCCGGACAGTGTATCGATATCGTTCCGATTGATGACGAAGCCTATGCATTGCGGGAATATAAATACAACGATACTTTCGCCGGACACGAACAGTTCGCACCAATATTCCCTGTATTCCCTAACTTCGAAAAGCTCGACCTATACATGAGCCGAGGGAGGAAAAAAGCTCGCGAATACATTTCAGCTGAGCAAATTTCAGTCCGAGCCAACCTCAAACGACTCTTCGCTCAACGTAAATCATTCCGGGAACTCAACTGGCAGACCCTTGCCGCGAATTACGAACACAGTGTGTTCTATCAGCTCGATCTCGCTGATGCCGCTCGAGCATTCAGAGAGTCCAATTTGCCTATGCCTGTGCCAATATCTGTCGACGCTCCTCTTATGAATCGCATCGGCGACGCTATGTTTAGAAGTGAAATATCCAGTGGGAAAGAAGCCCAGAAATATGAAAGTCGAGCCTTCGAGCTGCTAGCCGATGCTCTAACCTCTGCCACTCTTACAACCCCGCAATTTCCTGTTAAAGCCGTTTACGATGACCAAATTGTTTGGGGACGAAGTCCTGTTAGAATTGACCTCGCAGGCGGATGGACAGACACTCCTCCTCACTGCCTCATTGAAGGTGGGAACGTAATCAACATGGCAATCGAGCTTAATGGGCAACCTCCTATTCAAACCTATATCAAAACCTCAGAAGCTCCCGTCATAACTCTCCGAAGCATTGACCTCGGAGCCATCGAAACAGTGCGAACCTACACCGAACTCTCGCAGTTCAATAAGGTAGGTAGCCCGTTCTCTATCCCCAAAGCTGCTCTAGCATTAGCCGGATTCATGCCGTATTATTGCGCCGAAGATTTCGGCAGCCTAAAGCAACAGCTCGAGCACTTTGGTGGAGGAATCGAAATAACTCTACTTTCGGCTATACCGGCCGGCTCTGGACTCGGCACAAGCAGCATCCTAGCTGCAACCGTGCTCAGCGCACTATCTGACTTCTGCAAACTGGGATGGGATAAGAACGAAATTGGTAGACGAACTCTTATGCTCGAACAACTCCTAACTACCGGAGGAGGATGGCAAGACCAGTTTGGCGGTCTATTTGGTGGAGTGAAGCTCCTCCAAACTCAACCTGGGCTCAACCAAAGTCCGTCGACCAGATGGATGCCCGCCAATCTTTTCACACATCCCGATTACAAACCTTGTCATCTGCTTTACTACACCGGAATAACCCGAACAGCAAAAACTATTCTATCCGAAATTGTGCGACGGATGTTCCTCAACGAGCACGATGAACTGGAGCTGTTACGCGAAATGAAAATCCACGCGCTCAATATGTACGACACAATCTTGCGTGGTAATTTTATCTCCCTAGGTCAGTTAGTCAGAAGAACATGGCAGCAGAATCAAAAGCTCGACTCGGGTACCAATCCGCCTGAAGTTTCTTTCCTAACCCAGCTCGTCGACGACCTTTGTCTGGGTTATAAACTCCCCGGAGCGGGTGGCGGCGGCTATCTCTATATGATAGCCAAAGATCCAGATGCCGCCCTTCGCATACGCAAAACGCTTACTGCCGAATCGCCCAATCCGAATTCTCGCTTCGTAGAAATGTCGCTCAGCGAATCGGGTACAACCGTTTCGCGCAGTTAGTCATCCAATTCTGGAGTCACCGGTGCTTTGGAGTAAGGGCTAATAACTAATTAAATTTGCATACACGTAAACAATTCAAACTATGTACAGAAAATTAATCCTTTTGGTTGCAATGTTTGTTTTCACTGCAACCTCAATGATGGCCCAGGTTACAACATCGGGCATCAGCGGAAAAGTAACCTCACGCGGAGAAGAGGTGATTGGTGCATCGGTTAAGGCCGTTCACGAACCATCGGGTACCATCTATCGTGCTGTGACCAACATTGATGGTAGGTTCACCATCCAAGGCATGCGAGTGGGCGGGCCCTACAAGGTAGAGATTTCCTATGTTGGGCAACGCACCAAAACCTTCAACCGAATAGACCTAAAGCTGGGTGAGGTGGAAGACCTTTCGTGTGCGATGGAAGACGACGCCCGTGAACTACAAGAAATAGTAGTGACGGGGAATGCCAGTCTCAACGCCACCAAAACCGGCGCAGCACAAAGTCTTAATGCACGACAGATTGCCGAAATGCCCAGTATAACGCACGGAATAGCTGACGTGGCGAGGTTGAATCCGCAGCTGACAACGTCGAACTCGGGGGCTATGTCGTTTGCAGGTGCAAATAATCGCTACAACTCATTCATGATTGACGGTGCGATGAATAACGACGTGTTCGGACTAGCGTCGGGCGGATCGAATGGCGGACAAGCCGGAGCACAACCCGTATCGATGGAAACTATCGAGCAGATTCAGGTGAATGTGGCGCCTTTTGATGTGCGACAAAGCGGTTTCACGGGAGGTGCGATAAACGCCATCACTCGTTCGGGAACCAACAATTTTCACGGAAGCGTGTACGGCTTCGGGAATAATCACAATCTAATAGGCCGACACTATCCCTATGCCGACGGTCGCGGATTGGCCCCGCGCTATATGGAACAGAGTGAATCGCAATGGGGGATAACTCTGGGTGGACCGATTATAAAGGACAAGCTGTTCTTCTTCGTGAACTATGAGAAAGCCGACAAGCAATATCCCAACCTCAACGGATATCGCAGTGAGGGTTCGCGGGTGAATGCCGATGAGGCTGATGATGTTCTGCAAAAAATTAAGACGATGGCTAATAAGCAAGGTCTTCAATATAATGGCGCGTTCGACAACCCCGAAATCTACACCCGGAGTAATAAGTTCGGCGCGAAAATAGACTGGAACATTAACGACTTCAATAAATTCTCGTTCCGATGGAGTCTCGTCAACGCCAAGCAACTCAACAACGTTAGCGGAGCCTCGTCCGTGAACGATAACCATTATTATTACCCCTTCAAAAACATAACCAACTCCTTTACGGCCGAACTACAGAGCCGACTGTCGCCACTGGTGAGCAACGAGGCCCGTGCAAGCTATGTGAGAGTGCGCGACAAACGTGATGTGGCATCGCCATTCCCGATGATTTCGGTGCAAGTCACCGGCGGAACGGTGAATATCGGAAACGAACGCTCATCGATGGCAAACTCGCTAGACCAGGATATCTTCACCGTCGAAGACAATGTCACATGGTTCCGCGGCAACCATACTTTCACCTTCGGAACCCACAACGAGTTCTATAAATTTGCCAACCTCTTCATTCAGGACATCAACGGAAGCTATGAGTTTGCCGACCTGGCGCACTTCAACAAATACTACGACGACTATATGGCCGGCACCGTAGACCCGAACTACAACTATTTTCAACGCTACAGATTCGGAATGGCCAACGTCGACGTCACTGGCGACCCCAGATGGAAGAGTCCATTTGCAGCCGGACAGCTCGGATTCTATGCGCAAGATAAGTGGGACATCACAACATCCTTCCAACTAACCTACGGGCTACGAATGGAAATTCCACTCTTCTTCGACACTCCAACAGCCAATACAGGTTTCAATCAATACGCTGAACAGCACGGATGGGGAGTGAAAACCGACCACAAATTATCGAGCACACCGATTCTCAGTCCGCGAGCCGGATTCAGATGGGACATAGCAAAGAACCGACGCTATATTCTCCGCGGAGGAATGGGGGTGTTTAGCGGTAGAATTCCCTACGTATGGATGAGCAACAACTTCTCCAAAACAGGCGTACAAATGTCAACCTACTCCGTTAACCAGCCGAAAGGACTCGAAATGCTCCTCGACCCAGACAACCAGCTCGCCAACGCAAACAAGCTCAAGGCATCCACCGGTAATCAAGAAATCAATGTGTTCCAGAACGACTTCCGGTTCGCCCAAACCGTCAAATTCAACCTCGGGTTCGACTTCAAGGCCCTCGATATCGATTGGACGGCCGAAGCCATATACTCCAAAACACTCAACGACGTATATTACAAGAACCTCGCCTACGACCGAACAGGCCGAACCTTTGGCGAACTAACAGGATATGTTTGGGATAACCGACCGATGTTCGAACGCGTTACAAACAACACACCCTACGCCAACGTTTACGAACTCTGCAACACAAACAAAGGCTACACCGTGAACCTATCACTCAAAGCCGAAAAACATTTCGCTTTCGGACTCGACCTCATGGCAAGCTACACCTGGACACGCTCCATGAGCATCAACAGCGGAACATCGCACGTGGCCGGAAGCAACTGGATGTACAACGCAACCCACATCGACCCCAACGAACCGGAACTCGGCTTCAGCGCATTCAATGTGCCACACCGACTACAAGCCAGCGCATACTACCGGGCACATTACGGACATTGGCAAACAACCGTCGGAATAATCTATCAAGGACGAAGCGGCTCGGCATACGTCATGGAAATGTATGGCGATATGAACGGCGACGGTGCCATCTCTAACGACCTTATGTGGATACCCACCGACCAGCAAATCGACCAGATGCGATTCACACCAACCGCAGTCGACAATCGCCAGGAAACCTATCCGCTCATAACCCAGGTGCTCGGCCCCGGATTCCACGGAACCTTAACCGAAGACCAACAACGTACACTGCTCAAAAGATGGATTGCCGGCGACTCCTACATGCGCAAGCATCGCGGAGAATATTTCAAACGATTTGCCGACAACCTGGCCTTCGAACATCACTTCGACGTCCACCTGGCACAGAAATACAACTTCCGCGTAGGGCGCGAAACCCACGCCATTGAGTTGAGTCTCGACATAATCAACCTCGGCAACCTGCTCAACAAGAACTGGGGCCACACTTATGGCGACGCATTCAACGTTTACTACAGTCCGTTCAGCTACGACGGCGGCGGCTTCTTCCATTTCGACGGCACCCACGTGGCCCGCAACTACAGCGATTACTACAGTCGTTGGCGCGGTCAAATCGGTCTCCGCTACACTTTCTAGCGTTCACCATCTCTCCGAGCGGAAGTCTGCAGGTCTTTGTTCCCCATCGTCGGCGCCAGGACAGCAACAAGTACAACTTCCCTTTCGGATGTCTTACAATAGAACGATTTCCTCTCCACCCCTCATCACCCATCACCCCTCATTCCTCATCCTTATCAAAAGAATATCTCCTCGTGCAGGAGATATTCTTTTTTATTTGCACGCAATGATTCACTACGCGACCCCGGTTTTTAAGATAATTACCGCACATCAAGCCCTGTTATAGGGGGTGGCAGAGCATAATCCATTGATTTCATCTCGGTACGAGCTTGCGCGAGCCTTGCCGGCGATATGTTTGCGTCGGTCTCAATATCGAAACGCGCATAAAATACTCTGGCCGGCTGTGTACGAGGGCATTTTATCTGAAACAATATCGTCGCCGGCACTTAAAACTTATTTTTTCCTTTAGCGATACCGTCGCTAACACTTAAAATTTATTTTTTGCTCCAGCGATATCGTCACTAGGATTTAAAACATATTTATATCCTTAGCGACATCGTCGCCGATGGTGAAAATAAAATATTAGTTAAGGCGATATCGTCGCCAGCACTTAAAAATTATTTTATGTTAAGGCGATGATGTCGCCAGCAGTTAAAATGAAATATAAGTTAAGGCGACGCTGTCGCTGATAGTGTAAATAAAATATATGTTAAGGCGACATCGTCGCCTTAACATAAAATAATTTTTAAGTGTCGGCGACGCTGTCGCCAGAGCAAAAAATAAGTTTTAAGTGTCAGCGACGCTGTCGCCAGAGTAGAAAATAAATTTTAAGTCATAGCGACGCTGTCGCCAGAATAAAAAATAAGTTTTAAGTGCCGGTGACGATATTGTTTCAGATAAAACGCCCTCGGAAACAGCCGGCCAGAGTATTTTATGCGCGTTTCGATATTGAGACCGACGCAAACATATCGCCGGCAAGGCTCGCGCAAGCTCGTACCGAGATGAAATCAATGGATTATGCTCAGTCGCACAATCGCACTCTCCTGAAAAGTCTTTGTTAGAGTGCAGCGTGAGGTCGGCATAAGAAAAAATGAATCCGAAACGGGCATTAGCCCGCATGTAGGGACGGCCTCTGTGTCTGTCCGCACCCCTGCCAATTCGGGCATTAGCCCGCATGTAGGGACAGACCCCGTGTCTGTCCGAGCCCTGACGCGAAAGGACGAAATATGTTATGCGGTCGGTAGACCGAATTGGCATGGGGCTCGGACAGACACGGGGTCTGTCCCTACATGCGGTCGTTCCGCCCGAGTGGGATTCTCTATTTAAACCGAACTAGCATAGTCATAGAGTGCGGCGGCAATAAAAGCGGCAATAAAAGAAGTGCGGACAAACGTATATGCAACTACGCTTGCCCGCACTTCGAGGGGGAGGGGGATTATTTATTATTTATTCAGCTTACCGTAACGGTTCATGAATCGGTCTACGCGACCGGCTGTGTCGACAAGCTTGCTCTTACCGGTGTAGAACGGGTGAGAGGAGCTTGAGATTTCGATTTTTACCACTGGGTAAGTTTCGCCTTCAAATTCTACAGTGTCGTTTGTTTTGCATGTAGACTTTGATAGGAACATATCGCCGTTGGACATATCCTTGAATACGACGGGACGATAGTTTTCTGGATGAATACCTTTTTTCATTTTTGATGTTTATGTTGTTGTTAATAAAATCGGGAAATTGTCTGCGGCGGTGAGTATTCCGGCCAACCGACGGTTGCAAAAGTACGGATAAATCCGTAGGTTGCAAAGGTTTCCTTTTCTTTTACTTGATGAGTACGTCTTTGACTTCCCATGTAGAAGCACTTGCGGTGGTGCTTATGTAGAGGAATGCTATTTGAACTTTAGCTTGTCCGACATAGGCGGTGAGATCGCACGTAGCGTCTACGAAATTCCAGTCGTTCCCTGTCGGATAGGCCGATACTTGAAGGTCGGTCCAGGTTGTTCCGTCAGTCGATACTTGTACCTTCCATTCGTCGGCAGCGGTTACGAAAAATCGGCCGGCGTGCTTGAAGGTGAGGGTTGCTGCTGTTCGGCCGGCGAGACTGAACTCGGGCGATATGAGACGGCTTTGAGCTGCATATTTATTCTTGTTGAATGCGGAGGCTCTCATATATCCTTTCTTATCATGGGCCCAGATTTGTTTGAGCTCTGTCGGTAAGTTGATGTTGTTGATTGTGAAGCCATCTTCAGAGCTAGCGAAAGTGGCTTTGAGAATTTCATTTGCCGGAGGCGGAGTGGTTCCGCCGGTTATGGAAATTATCTTGCTGCCTTTGTCCATCTCGCTTGTCTTGCTTCCATCTTTGTTTGTGTAGGATTTGAGAATGCCTTTCACTACTACGGTTTTGCCTGCTTCGAGGTCGGCTTTAGAGGCGAAGTCGGCTCCATTAAGTCCTTTTCCGGAGTAGATTTTGAGTGTCTTATCGGTTCCGTTGTCTGAGATGTAATACGTGATGCTCTTGTATGTATCGTTATACGATACCACTTCGGAGATGATTCCTTTGACATAGGCCTCGCCGCTGAGCGCTTTCCCACCGTTTTCATTGATTTTCTGAACGGCTTCTGCAACGGTAAATGCTGTTGCTTCAGTGTTCAAGTCGACTGGCTTAGTGGGGTTGTTATCGGGTTTATTGTAGGGTGCCGGAACGTCTTCGCAACTTGTTAAGGTGAAAGCTGAAGCCGATATGGCTAGGGCTATCATTGAATAAATTAATTGTTTCATCTGTTTATGTATTTATTAATTGATAGAGATAATCTTACTGTCTTTGGCCACTTGAGGGGTGCCGTTGTAGAGGGTGAGCTTTCCTTGAATGACCACTTTCTTTCCTTCGCTGATTTGATTGGCTGCAGTGAATTTGTTGCCGTTGAGATATTTTCCGCGGAATACTTTCAGCTGGTTGGCGGTTGTGCCGTCGTCGGAGATGAAATAGTTTGCGTTGCCGTATTGTGTCGACACGGATTCGATTTGGGAAATTGTTCCGGAGATATAATATTCCTTGTCTGCCGAGAATTTACCCGTCGTAATCATGCTGATAGCTCGCGTCACATCGAAGGGCGATGCTGCAGTGCCTTCGCCTGTTCCTGCCACTCCGGCAAATGGGTTAACCGAGGTGGGTTGAACGTCGTCTAGGGTACGGATAATAATTTCCCATTGGTCGTTGAATCGTTTGAATATACCGGTTATGTCGACCTTCCCTGTTGGAATCTTGGCATTTGCAAAATCGGCGTAGTTGCTGTTGTAGACAATCACTTTCTTGGCGTCTTGCTCGTTGAGGGTCCAGCTCACGTTTCCTGCTCCTCCATTAGCATTGGCATATGTTGAGTCTACTCCTTTTGTGTCGTTACTTCTGAAGCTGACGTTGCGAATGACTCCGAGCTTACCGCCGTCTTTTTCGATGTCCCAAGTGGTGGGGTTCGTACCTGTGGCAAAAACTGTCGGCACAACCTTATTGCCGGTGGAGAGAATCTTATAGTGTTGCTCCCAGGTGGCGCGTTTGATTCGACCGATGGAAGAGAGTCCTTTCTGATTCATTGTCGGAACTCCTATCTCGGCTTGCAGTCCGTAGTTGCCCACGTAGAGGTCTTTTAAATCAAGTAGGATTTCTGTCCCAACGGGTAGCGCGCCATATAATCCGTTTTGGGCCACTGATACTATGATTGCTCCGGTGTTATCTTCAATGGCAATTTCGTTGTAGATGTTGCCTTGCGCGTCGGAACTAGTGACAATGCCTTTGATTTGGAGCGAATCGGTTACTTGTCGATAGCTTACTCCGAGACGATAGTCGGTTTCAATCTCCGTTGCAAACATATCTTTGAGCTTGGCTATGGTGATAACTTTACTCTCGGTGATGTTGTTATTTCCGTAGGGGATTGGGCCGTTCTCGTCGATTTCGGTATAGCTATTACCCATGCACGACGCCAGAACTGCACCGGCAACCATCATTAATATATACTTTGCTTTCATTATAATTACTCTTTCGATTTAGTTAGAATTTGTAGGATATATTCAGTATGCCGTTGATTCCATTCACGTAATATTTCTTGGGGTTACGATAGAAATCCATTGCGCGAGCTGTGGTTTGTCCGGTAGACTGATTCACGGTGTAGCTGCTTCGGCTCATTTCGTAGCCTCCGCTAACGATAGTTCTGTTGTTGAGTAGATTTACAATGGTGAGGTTTATCGACAATCGACCATGACTCAAATAAATGTTCTTACCTATGGAAAAGTCGAGCATGAATCCACCCTTTCCTTTGGTTTGTGGATGCGGGGTGTAGTTGCCCTGAGAATCCATTCCTCCATATTGGGTTCCCATCGTTCGCAATGTTTGTCCGTAGCGAAGATTCGGAGCATAGGAGAGATAGATACGGTCGTAATAGTTTCCAGCCAAATCAATGAACCAACCGCGCCTATTATAGCTGAGTATGGCACTGTATGTGGAGAGTGGAGTGCCAGATTCGCGCATACCTTTATTATATACGACATCCTGATGCAGAGTACTCTTTGTGGAGTTCATGTATATCACGTCGGCATTGTTGAGATTCTTGGCTTCATTCCATGCTCCGAGCATTTTGAAGTTGAGATAATTCGTGAGTTTGAAATCGAGTCCAAGTTCAACTCCATAAATGTCTTTTTCAATGCCGGTCATGCTCACGTAAGTGAATGAGTTGCCATCATCAAAATAGAAGTTCTGCCATTCTGTGATGTGAGTGAGATGGTTATAGTAGGTACTCAGATTGGCACTTATCCAACTATTGGAATATTGGTAGCTGGCTTCGCTGGAGAAAATACGCTCGTTATGCAGATTGAGCACAAAGTCGTTATTCATTTCAGGAGAAATAAAAGCTGTATTTGCGCTTGGAGCCCGATATTCATATCCAGCGCCGAGCGAAAGAGCATTACCTCGTCCGATATTCCAAGTTCCTCTGAGTTTACCTCCACCCGTGAGGAATCCAGCGTGCTTACTCTTACCGAAAGAATTGTCGGCAAACATTCCATTGCGCATGTGTCCGTGTCTATACATATCGTCGTAGCCAACTTTAGCAGCAATCATGAAATAAATTCTGCCGAGGTTTTGAATATAATTGCCCCAAAGAGTTCCGCGGCGAACGTTTATGTTATAGTCATAACCGAACTTATCTCCCACATATATCAGCTTGCCTAGGCCTTGTGTCCCCATTGTATTCAAGTCGTATTGCACACGTGGATCGTTTATTGGGTAGGTTCCGATAGCATAAGTGTTCACGTTATGGAAACTTTTTGCGCCGAGCAAATCTTCCATTGTTTGATAGTGTCGTCCGATGGTTTGTCCTAGTACCAAACCAACATTGAATAATTTATTGTTTCCCAGATTTCCTCTAAGAGTTGACGATAGGGCCGTCATGAAATTATCGTTGTGCTTTGCCTGAACATAGTAAAGTGCATCTTGTCCGTTCAGAGCAGCCTGTCGGTTTGCATAATAAAGCTTGTCCCATTGGATTTGCCGATTTGTTTCGCTGCCCCACCAATCAACTGCTGCTTTCCAGTCGGCATATGCTTGTGGAGTACGGAATCTTGCATCGCCAGTGCCCCAAACATCATAGTAACTACTGGGCATGTTTTTCCAATAGTCGGGCTGCGGATTCTCACTGTTGTTATAGTTCAGTTTCGTGCTCTTGTACATCGAATACTTTGCAAACAAACTTGTTGTGAGTTTCATTTTGGGATTTATTTTCCAATCCCATGTCAGAATAGCCGACGGTGCAAAATCGTTCACTATTCTGCTATTTCTTTTCTTTCCGTTTTGATATCCCCAATAGGGATTGTATTGATAGTTGTTGGCTAACCAATAAGCTTCATCTGTGCTGGCTCCCTGCATGGCGCGTTCCGTTGGATTGCCCCATGTTGAAAAGCTAAGAGAATGGTTATCGCCCCATTTTTTTTGAACACCGAAGAAATAGGAAAGCGAATTATAGAAAGTTCCTTCTACATAGCCTTTGTCGGCCCAACGATAAGTGACATTAGCCGCAATGGCCCATCCTTTATTATTGAATCCGCTAGCATAAGTGTACATTCCGCGCAACGTGTAGTTGCGGTTAGCTCCCGACAGAGTTATTCGTTGTCCAGATGCCATCGAGCCTGCTCTGAAATCATAGTTATTACTTCCTGCAAGCCCGGGTACGGCAAAGTTGCTGTCTTCGAAAGGCAGGGCGAAATCAATGTTGCGAGTCTGCCTGTTCAAACCGCCCACCATGGAATAGTGGAACAATCCGCTTTCCATATCGTTCATCGGAGTGCCGTTGATGTAAATTTCATTATACTTTAGGTTCAGTGCACGATAGCGAAAACGTAAAGGAGAATAAAGAAATCCTACCTCTGAGGCATAGACATTACTGCGAGAGTTTAAAATAAGCACACCGCCGTTCATGTGGTCGTTCTCATTTAATTGAGCCTCTGTTAGAGTAAATGCCGACCCATCCATTGTGTTCGGTTGTTCTGAATGGTCGTCAGTGTTTATCTGACCCCGTACAATGCAGCAACTGCAAAGTGCAATGGCGGCAAATATCAGCTTTTTCTGCATAAGATGAATATTTATTAATGGATTCTGAAACTTTGCTCGCAAAGTAACGAAATAATTTTCAGAAACGGCTGGGTTTGTGAATTAAAATACAGAATTGTATGCTCTATTATCGGAATTATTCCCGAAATTTGCAGCACGAGCTTTAATATTCATAAAAAACAATCGATATGAAAAGGCAACTGTTTTCTTTAGTTATTATGATACTGCTGGCAGTTTCGGCAACGGCGCAAAAGAAATTTTCGGTGTATGCAATTGGGTTTTATAATCAGGAAAATCTTTTTGACTACATACACGATGAGGGGAAGGACGATTATGAGTTTACACCCGAGGGCTCTTACCAGTGGAATGAAATGAAGTATAAGAGTAAACTTCAAAACATGGCGCAGGTGCTGTCTGAAATGGGAACCGATGTGTTGCCGAATATTGGATGTGCGGTAATTGGACTTAGCGAGGTTGAAAATCAACGTGTCATGGCGGATTTAGTTACACAGCCTGCGTTAGCACAAAGGGGCTATAAATATGTACATATCGAAGGGCCTGACCTCCGCGGAATAGATTGCGCGATGCTTTACAACCCACGCATATTTACCGTTACGGGTCAGAAACTAATTCCTTACATCTATCAGCGTCCGGAAGACAACGCACACCCAACACGCGGTTTCTTGACCGTGACTGGAACGATGGCGGGCGAAGAAATGGGATTTATAATTTGCCATTGGCCCAGTAGAAGTGTGGGACAGGAGTATCGCGAGCTTGCTGCTCAGCAGGTGAAAAATATTAAGGACTCGCTTATTTACAATAATCCGGCGATGAATGTGATTATCATGGGCGATATGAATGATAACCCGACAAGCAAAAGTGTGAGAGAAGTTCTTTCTGCAAAGTCTGAACAAAACGAGGTTGAGTCGGGCGACATGTATAATCCATGGTATAATATTCTGGTTAGAGCAAGTTTCGGAACTTTACGTCATCGTGGAAAATGGGCGTTATTCGACCAGATTCTTCTTTCGCCGAATCTCATTGGAAAGACAGATGCCAAGTATCTTGGAACGCTTAAATTCTGGAAGAATCAGATATTCCATCGCAGTTATTTATTCCAGGAAGATGGGAGGAACCGCGGCGAGCTCAAGCGAACGACTTCGGACGGAGTGTGGCTCAACGGATATTCAGACCACTTGCCCGTTATTGTTTATCTTACGAAAGAGATGTATTAATCCATTTCAAAATGGAAATCGAAACTCACCCCTTTCAGCCATGGCTGCCCCGAGATTCAACCTTGCTAATGCTGGGTACTTTTCCTCCTTCTGAGAAAAGATGGTGCATGCCATGGTATTATCCGAATTACGCGAACGACATGTGGAGAATTTTCGGAGTCGTATTCTTCAACGACCCAAATCACTTTGTCGACCAGCCCCGGAGAACCTATAAACTTCAGGAACTAAAACAATTTCTGCTCGAAAAACGCATTGCAATTTTCGACACCGCCTTGAGGATAGAAAGAACTAAGGGAACTGCATCCGACAAGGACTTGCGCATCGTCGAGCAGGCTGATATTGACCATTTACTCGAGCAAATTCCCCAATGCAAGGCTATTCTCACTGCGGGCCAACTGGCAACTCAAACTCTTGCCAATCATTACGATATTTCGATTAAAAACCTAAAGATGGGCTCTTACACGACTTTTATTTTTCATGGCCGAAGCGTTCGTCTTTACCGTCAACCAAGCAGCAGTCGGGCCTATCCTCTGTCGCTTCTGAAAAAAGCCGAGTTTTACAGACAAATGTTCGTAGAGCTTCGAGAAATCTGATTTTTTAGAGTCTTCATATAATTTGGGCGGTGGAAAAAGTTTTTTCGACCCCTGCACATTGCGTGGCCCGAAAAAAAAGTTTTTTGCTCCCTGCATATTGCGTGGCCTGAAAAAAAAGTTTTTCCGACCTCCGAAGAACTTTTGGCCTGAAAAAAGTTTTTTCCGTCC
>NZ_BAKH01000002.1 GCF_000614105.1 Prevotella micans DSM 21469 = JCM 16134 | reverse complement strand
GCTTTGCTATTCTTAAAAGTGATAGCAGGGATGCCGGCCGCGTGTGCTTGCATCCCTTCTTTGTGTTTGATGCTATAATTACCGCCTTGCGTAATCTAAGCCTACATAGCGTCGCATCTGGATTTGAACTATAATATCTGGCTTGGAGATGAGGATTTCAACCAATGAGAGGATTCTCTTCTTGTGAAGTTTCAGTTACTTGATATATTGTCGCCGGTATTCAAGCGGGCTGCATCCGAGATGGTCCTTGACATATTTGCCAAAGAAGCTCGTGTTGGGAAATCCGAGCTTGTTACTGATTTCCTTTACGCTCATCTCTGTCGTACGGAGATAGTTGGTGATGGCAGCGAGGGTGTATTCCTGTATCCATTCGTTGGCAGTCTTGCCCGAATTTTTCTTGCTGATGACGGTCAGGTATTTGGCAGAGATGCATAGCTGTGTCGCATAGAATTCGACGGTGCTGTGCTTGGCTTCCGTTGTTTGCAGGAGTTCGAGAAATTGATTGAAGAGCGACACGTTCTGCCTTGGGGCCACAGTCCCTGTCTCCGTGTGCTTCCGCAGAACGTTGCAGAAGCCTATAAGGACAGAACTGATAATGCCACGTAGCACCTCTGCCCTGTATTCTGCCTCTGCAGCGTCCTCCTCCTTCTTTTCCAAGCAGAGTTTCAGAAGGTCGTAGGTTTTCTCGTAGAAGATGAAGTCAGACTCTTCCATTTCTATCACGTTTAACTTCCTGACGTAGGTGAGCTGATTCCACACGTTGATGTAGCTGCGCAGGACTATTTGCAGCATGCGATTGGTAATACATACGGCTTGGTATTCAAAGTCGGGCGACACCATGATGTTGTCCAGCGACATCTCCGGTGGACAAATGAATAGCTGGTTGGCGTGTATGTTGAGTACCTGCCCGTTCACGGCTATCTGGCATTTCCCCCTTTTGCAGAATGCCAGAAGGTTCATGTTCGTATAAACGGCATCGGGCATGCCCAGCAGCTTCACGTTGTCGATGACAATGAGGTTGTCGTCTACGTAGTCGGGAGTAATTTTGAAGTTGTCCGTCTGCTGACTCAGGAGAATCTCTGTTTCGGTTGTTCTATTTCTCTTCATTGTGTGGAATAGCTGTGTGAATGTTCTTTTCGATTGCAAAATTATACCAACCCATCCGGACATGATGTTTCTTTTGGGAACGATTGTGTCTTATTTCGCCTTATATTCCCACTAAGGCAGTCTTAGTTCTGTTTTTGAACGTTCGTTATGTTTTCCGAATATCTAGTTTTGCCGCCAAGAAAACAAACAGCAAAAATGATATGATGAAGACAAAGATTATGATTGCCCTGTCTGCCCTCTCGCTGCTCACGGTTTCGTGCGGCAGGCAGAAGCAGCAGGAAGAGAATGTAGTCCGGGTAAAGACCATGGAGGTAGCTGCCACGTCGCTCTACGGTGGTCAGACTTATTCCGGTACCATCGAGGAGAACAACGGTGTCAGCCTTAGCTTCCCCGTGGGTGGAACGGTGAAGCAGCTGAACATTGCCGAAGGGCAGAGTGTAGCCGCCAGCCAACTCGTTGCTGTGCTGGATGCTACCACCCTTGGTTATCTCGTTTCGGCCTCGTCGGCAACCGTAGGACAAGCGCAGGCTGCCGTAGGACAGGCACATGTAGGCCTTGCCCAGGCAGAGAAGTCGGCAGCTCAGGCCTTAGATGCCTACAAGCGTATGAAGCTGCTCCACGACAATGGTTCCCTACCCGAGATAAAATGGGTAGAGGTGCAGACCCGTTACCAGCAGGCGCAGGATGCCGTCAACCAGGTGCGCCAGCAAGTTAGTCAGGCTGAAGCTGCCGTACAGACCGCCAAGGCACAGAAGAACATCTCTCTGAAGAATCTCCACGACACGCGCCTCTACGCCCCATCCTCAGGCTATATCTCCAAGAAGTTCACCGAGGTAGGGCAGAACATCGCTCCGGCACAGCCCGTGGCAATGCTCGTGGATATTCGTCAAGTTAAGGTGAAAATCAGTGTTCCTGAAGATGAGATAGCCCGAGTAAGGCTTGGGCAGACGCTTCGCTTCACGGTGTCGTCTCTCCCCGGCAAGTCGTTCACGGCACGGGTGACGGAGAAAGGTGTCGCTGCCGATCCTATCACCCGTTCGTATGAGGTGAAGGCATTGGCCGATAACGCCGACCGAAAGCTCCTCCCGGGTATGGTTTGTGATGTCTATGCCCAGCAGGCTTCGCCTACAGCCGCCTTCATCCTGCCTGCCAACATCATTCAGATAGATGTGGATAATCGCCCCTTCGTGTGGACGGTTGTGGGCGGAGTGGCCCGCAAGACGTCCGTGATGCTTGGTGAGAGTGTCGGCGACAATGTCCAGATAGTGGGTGGATTGTCGTCCAAAGACAGGATTATTGTGGAAGGACAGCAGAAAGTAAGTAACGGGATGAGGGTGGAGTAGACCCTTTCGGGTTAGCCCGAGAATAAAAAGATAGCTTCAATGAAAAAGAAATGCAACATAGTAGAATGGGCGATGCACTATCGGCAGATAGTCATCCTCATTACGAGTGTCTTGGTAGCTTTCGGCGTTTTCGCTCTCGCCAGGATGAATAAGAATGAGTTTCCCGACTTCACGGTGCGGCAGGGCGTTGTCGTCGCTGCCTATCCCGGCGCCACGGTCAGCGAGATGGAAAAGCAGGTGACGAAGCCTCTGGAAAATTACATCTTCACCTACAAGGAGGTGAAGAAAGCAAAGACCAAGTCCTACACCCAAGATGGACTCACCATCGTGCAGGTGGAGCTCAACGATGACATCGACGGTGCCGATAAGGAAAACTTCTGGAGCCGCTTCAAACTAGGTGTCCAACAGTTCAAGTCGTCGCTCCCTTCGGGTGTCCTCGCCCTGCAGGTGCAGGACGACTTTGGCGATGCCTCCTCGCTGCTTGTCACAATGGAGAGCAACGAGAAAACCTATCGCGAGCTAAATAACTATATGGACGACCTAAAGGAGCGGCTGCGCAACATCGAAAGTGTGGGCCGACTCAATGTCTATGGTGGCCAGCAGGAGCAAATCAGCGTCTATGTGGACACGCGAAAGCTGGCCCAGTATGGCATTGGACAGTCGCTAGTCTCATCGGCCTGATGTCCAATGGCTTCAACACCACTGCCGGCTCACAAGCCACGCCCCGTTATGAGGCACCAATTCATGTGATCCGCTCGCTGAATATGGTTAACGATGTGGAGCAGATGATTGTCTATTCCAGTCCCGACGGCAATGTCGTCCGTGTAAAGGACATCGCCACCGTCCGCCACGAGTATCCTTCTCCCACCACCTTTGTCACCAATAACGGCAAGAAGTGTCTCGTCCTTAGCATCGAGATGAAGAAAGGCCGCAGCATTACCGATATGGGTGCGGCCGTGAAGAAGCAGATTGACGAGTTCCGCCACACCCTCCCCAAGGAGGTCAACATGTACACCATCACCGACCAGAGCCAGGTAGTGAGCGACTCGGTAGTCAATTTCCTCAAGGAACTTCTCATCGCCATCATCGCCGTGGTCGTTGTCGTGTTGCTGCTGATGCCCGTGCGTGTCGCCTTGGTGGCAGCCAGTACCATCCCAATCAGCATTTTCATTTCCCTCGGCCTGTTCTATGCTTTCGGCATAGAAATCAACACGGTGACTCTGGCTGCCCTCATCGTGACGTTGGGAATGATAGTAGACAACTCCATTGTTATCATCGACAACTATATGGAACTCCTTGCAGAGGGTATGAGCCGCTGGGATGCGAGCATCAAGAGCGCGAGCCACTTCTTCAAGTCCATCCTCACAGCCACGCTAGCCATCTCCATCACCTTCTTCCCCCTATTGCTGACGATGACGGGCATGTACCACGACTTCCTCTTGTTCTTCCCGTGGGGCATCACGATAGTCCTCCTGGTGTCGCTCCTCGTGGCCGAACTAATTACACCCTTCCTGCAGTTCTACTTCATCCGCGAGCCCATCCGTGAGCGGATCGGCGAGGATGGTAAGCCACGCTTCTCCTTCCTCAATCTGATGCAGAAATATTTCGACCGACTCATCGACTTCTGTTTTCGCCATCCTTACGGCGTGGTGGGCACGGCTGTCGTGTCGGTATTGGCAGGCGCAGTACTCATCACCATTCTGCCACAGAAGATGATGCCTACGGCCGAGCGCAACCAATTTGCCGTGGAAATATATCTTCCTACGGGCACCTCGCTAGACAGGACGACAGCCATTGCTGACTCCTTGGAGCACATACTGCGCAAGGACAGCCGCATCGTCTCCATTGCCTCCTTCAAGGGAACAGCCTCGCCTCGCTTCCAGACCTCCTATGCCCCACAGTTCGGAGGTAAGAACTATGCCCAGTTCATTGTCAACACCAAGGGCAACGATGCTACCCTGGGCGTACTTCACGACTACCGTATGCGTTACACCAATGCCTTCCCTGGCGCTTACGTGCGCTTCAAGCAGCTCAATTACAGTGCCGAGGGCAACTCTGTGGAGCTTCGCCTTTCGGGCGACAACTGGAACCAGCTGAAGCACACCGCCGATAGCATTACCCCGGTGTTCCGCTCCAATAAGCAGTTGATACTCTCTCGCAATGACGTTGAAGAACCTTTGCTCACCACCGATATCCATCTGGACGAGCAAAAAGCAAACCGTCTCGGTGTGAACAATACCCTCGTGGAGCTGACGATGGCCACCCGCTATAACAACAGCGGCATTCCCCTAACGACGATATGGGACGGCGACTATGGTATGCCTGTGGCTTTGAAGAGTAGCAAGGCCGACCGTGCCACCATTGCCGACATTGCCAATGAGCCGATTCCCATTGCCGGTGGACTGCGCACCGTCCCCCTGCGGCAGATAGCAAAAGTCTCACCCCGCTGGGAGGACGGGCAGATATGCCATCGCAATGGCCGACGCACCATCACTATCATGGCCGACGTAGTGGAAGGTGTGAACGTTATGGCTGTGACAACCGAACTACAGAAACAAATCAATCCCGACCGTCTCCCTAAGGGCATCTCCGCCGAGTGGGGCGGCGAGTATGAGCAGGCCAACGAGGCCAATCCACAGATTCTGAATGGCTTGCTCATCAGTGTTGTCGTCATCTTCTTCCTGATGCTCGCCCACTTCCGCAAGATAAGTACGGCGATCCTCTTGCTCGTCTCGCTCTCCTTGGTGCTCTTCGGTACGGCAATGGGCGTGCTCATTCCAGGCAGTGAGTTTTCGCTGACGTGCTACCTCGGTGTCATCTCGCTGATGGGTATCCTCGTCCGCAACGCCATCATCATGTACGACTATGCCGAGGAACTCCGCGAGACCGAGCATCTGACGGCCCACCAGGCCATCCAGCTGAGTGCCAAGAGGCGTATGCGCCCCATCTTCCTCACCTCTGCAGCTGCCTCCATGGGTGTTGTCCCGATGATGCTGGGCGGCTCTGGCCTGTGGGCCCCGATGGGCAACGTCATTTTCTTTGGTACGATGATCACGATGGTCTTCATCCTCACCATCCTCCCAATAGGCTATTGGCTCCTAATGAGCGGCTCCACAAGGAAGCGCGCCAAGAGCCTGGCGTTGGAAGAAGAATAGTCTTGAGTTAGGAATCTTGGATCAGAAGTTTCACTTCTTGACTCCACAACATATCGAAAACAATGAAAAGAAATATCATTCTGGCCCTCTCTCTTCTCATGAGTCTCACCCTCAGCGCCCAACAGCAGCTCACCCTCGAACAGATGAAGGCTTGCGCGCTGGCACACAACATCAATATTCGAACAGCCGACAATGCCATCCTTCAGGCCCGTGAGCAGAAAAAGGAAGCCTATACAAACTACTTCCCGCAGATAAGTGCCGTAGGAATAGGCTTCAAGACCACCACCGATGCGCTGAAGGCAGACATGAAGCTCTCCGAGTTGTTGCCCTCGTCGCTTGCCGCCGCCCTGCCAAGCGGTCTTGCCGCCACACTTCCTTCCACTCTCCCCGTGTCGATGGTGGACAAGGGCGTCATCGTAGGCGTCACCGCCATTCAGCCCATCTTTGCCGGTGGACAAATCGTCAATGGCAACAAGCTCGCCAATGTGGGCGTGGAGGTGAGCGAGATACAACGTCACTTGTCGGCCAATACCGTGGAACTCACCGCTGAACAATACTACTGGCAAATCGTGTCGCTCAAAGAGAAGCGGCGCACCCTCGATGCCGTCGGTGAGATGCTGGTGAAGATAGAGAAGGATGCCGATCTTGCCGTAAATGCCGGCGTGGGCATGCGCAACGACCTCTTGCAGGTTCAACTGAAAGAAAACGACGTGGAGAGCAACAAGATCAAGCTCGATAACGCTCTGCGCCTCTCCCGTATGGTGTTGGCACAGTATATCGGGGCGGACGACAGCGTGGATGTCACCACCGCGGTGGACCCCGCCGTCCTGCCGCCCTTCCCGATGCTGAAGGTCGACCATACCGCAGCCGTCCCATCTACGCCCGAGTACCAACTTTTGCAGAAGAATGTGGAGGCCGCCATGCTCCAGCGCAAGATTGAGCAGGGCAAGCTCCTCCCTACCGTGGGTGTGGGTATTGGCTACAACTACTACAACATGGGCAGCGGACTAGACAACAACTTCGGCGCCGTCTTTGCCACCGTTTCCATCCCCATCTCCCAGTGGTGGGACGGCTCCCACGCCGTCAGGCGCCGTAGGCTGGCAGAGGACAATGCCCGGCAACAGTTGGCCGACAACGCCCAGTTGCTCCAGATACGGATGCAGAAAAACTGGAACGACGTGGATGATGCCTACAAGCAGCTCGTCCTTGCCAAAAAAGGCATTGAACAGAGTGAGGAGAATCTCCGTCTGAACCACAACTTCTATCAGGCAGGCACGATAACGATGAACGATCTCCTCGACGCACAGCAGCAGTATCAGCAGTGCCGCGACCGCTACACCGATGCCTATGCCGCTTTGCAGACAAAGATATTGGAATATGAACAGAGCGTGGGAAAATAATTCAATATAAAAGAAAACAATTAGAAAGATGTTCCATAAATGATCGTAGAATGTAGTCAGAGTGTAGTAATGAATATGCTATCCACTGGCTACATTCTAATTATTTTTCTTTCAACATATTACCTTTTATCGTAGTTATGTAGTAGGATGATATCGGTGAAAGAGAAAGGATATCCAATAATCAGTTATCTGCATTACCAAACAAGAATATAGACTTTATGAACGCTGCCTCAATCAAAAGTTCCTTTTCACTTTGCCGATTGCCTGGCGATGAGCTATCTATTTGGCAATGCTCTCTATGGGAATACCTGCACTTAAACTCATCGTGCCGAAATCACCCTTTTGGAGAAAGCATATCGTCTTTTCTGCTTTCTCATACTTGGTATTCTCAAAGGGATTGCAACGGGTCATCCTATGGCTGACTGCACAGCACGGTATATCAACTTGCTCAACCAATAAAGGTAGCGATTCAGGGTTTCTGTTGCCAATCCTCGTCTTTTCCAGATAGAAGCGATATTCTTCAAAGAAGTCTTCGCTTATAGTGGTTATGTATATATTTATCACCCCTTGTACTTTACAAACTCCTTAAGTAGATAATTTGTTCTCCAAACTTGGATAATCGATTCTCCAGGTTGGAATAATCAATTCTCCAGACTTGTATAACCAATTCTCTGAACTTGTATAATAAATTATACAGCTGTGTATAATTAGTTTATGTATACCTACTATTCCCTCTATACATACTAAAGAAGGATACGACTGCCATAATAAATAAAAGGGAATAAAGCCCAAACTAAAAGTTTTGCAAACCTAAACGTGTCTTTGTCGCTTTAGAACTAGTTCAGCGGAAGTTTTGCTAATAATAAAGAAAACCGGAACTATCTTCCTTGGCTCGAAGTATAGTTCCGGTTAGAAAAGAAGAGAGTGTATTTGATTTGTCTTTCCTTTCAGAAGGCAAAAACTTATTTGCGAGTACGAACCGACTTCTGCGGTGCAGACTTCTTTGATGATTTCACCGTGGAAGTGGAATTCTTTAAAGATTTCGTAACGGGAATATCATTGCTTTCGGTAACCTTGGGCCTTTCGACAATGCTTTGCAATTCGAGGGTAAAAATGAGGGCCGAATAGGGGGCGATGTCTCGACCTGCACCGCGTTCGCCATAAGCTAACTCCTGTGGAATGTATATCTCCCATTTCGAACCTGACGGCATGAGCATCAGGCTTCGCGCCAACCTTGGATGAGACCTTTCACACCGAAAGTGTCGTGAGCAGTATTATGGCGCGAGGTTGCATCGAACACCTTGCCGTCAATGGTTCTACCTTCATAAATCACGTTAACACGGTCGTCTATATCGGGCTTAGGGCCTGTTCCAAGGGTTATGATTCTGTATTGAAGTCCGTTAGGCAAGGTAACTACCTCTGGGCGTAGCTTATTTTCGGCGAGGAACTTTTCACCGGCTGCTTTGTTGGCCTGATCCTTCTGCTGTTTGAGCTGGTTGATTTTGTTTTGATAGAAATGTTCGGCCTCGGTTTGTTTGAACATACCGGAATCTTGCTGCAGCGAGGCTATGAAGCCTTGGTAGATTATATCGGCATCTATTTTCTCTACACCTTCAAATTGCGAGATAACTCCGGGGAGCATATTCTTTTCGACTTGTTTGGCAATGTCGAGACCGGTAGAATAGGCTGTGAACATGGAGTCTTTGCGATGGGCGATTCCTTCGCGCAGACCGCGCATGAATTCGGGCATTTGTGCCGGCGTTATCCCGACGTTCTGTGTAAGATACATTTCAAGTCCGCGTGTCATAGCCATTCCGGCTGCATATGAAATCGAGTCGGCCTGTGTGCGTAGGGCGGCTTTCTCGACTATTACTTGCTGAAGGGGTTTCTTTTGTTTTTTCTTGTCTTTCGCCTCGACAGTGGTGAATGCGGTGGTGGCGATGAGGAATGCTGAGAGTAGGAATATCTTTTTCATTTCGATTTGATTTTAGGATAAGAATAAGGCCGAGTTAAAAGAAACTCGACCCTATCATTCTCATGAAACAGTAAGATTCTTAGTTTGCTTTAGGTGATGGGGCAACTTCAGCCTTTGGTGCCTCGGGAGCTTTCTCGATTGACAGTAGCTCAACTGTGAAAATGAGAGTTGAAAATGGCTTGAGATCAGGACTGGGCTGCTGTGCTCCGTATCCTGCGCTGTAGGGGATGTAAATTTCCCATTTTGAACCTACTGGCATGTGAGTCAGGGCTTCGGTGAATCCGGGAATGACTCCGCTTACTGGCATGCTGGCATTATCGCGCTTGTCAAATTCTTTTCCTTCGAGCGTTTTACCGACGTAGTTTATCTTAACCATATCGGTTGCCTTAGGCATTGCACCTGTTCCCTTTTTGAGTTCTTTGTACTGAACACCTTTGGCTAATTTGACAACCCCTTCTTTCTTAGCATTTGCGGCCATGAAGGCGTCGCTCTTCTTCTTGTTTGCACCGTAGGTTTTCTCGGCGGCCTTAGCCTGGATTGCCTGTGATGTGTTCTGTTCGATTGTACGGGCCTGCTCAACGGTCATCTTCTTATAATCGCCCTTTGCACTGGCAGCAAATCCGGCAAGGAAGTTGTTCAGCGAAACAGTTTTTGTTGTGTCTTCGCCGAAAATCTGCTTGTTGATTTGATTTTTGATAACCATGTTCATTTGCATTCCCACACCAATACCTGCATTGTAGGCTGCTTTCTTTTTGTCGTCGGTGTTTTGCGCGCCATCGTTCATTCCTTTGATGAACTCATCGATGTAGGCTGTGTCGATGTCCATCTGCTGGAGATACTGCTTTACGTTTTGGCCCTGGTCTATTCCGAAGGCATAACTCAGTGAGTCAACATCTGATTTCATTTCCTCCTTGGGAGTAGATGAATTGCCGCATGCAGAGAATACTCCTGCAGCGATAGCCATTGCGGCTAGAATTGAAAGATTCTTCATTTTCTGTTATATGGTTTTAATTATGACTTTAAACAACTTCAATTAGTTCGACATCGAACACTAACGCTGCAAACGGCGGGATGGACGAGCCGGCTCCACGCTCACCATAGGCCAGATTATAGGGAATGAAGAAACGATATTTTGCTCCTTCCTGCATAAGCTGAACCCCCTCTGTCCATCCAGCAATCACTTGGTTAAGCCCGAATGTGGCTGGCTCCCCTCTATCGTATGAGCTGTCGAACTTGGTACCATCTATAAGCGTTCCTTCGTAATGACATTTCACACGGTCGGTTGCTTTCGGCTGCTTACCATTACCTTCACGAAGCACCTGATATTGTAATCCAGACGGAAGAACTATCACACCTTCTTTCTGGGCGTTATCCGACAAAAAATCTTCGCCAACCTGACGGAAAGCTTTGTTTGCCTCAGTATCTACAGCCTGCTGTTTTTCCTCCTGTTCTTGAAAGAATTTCTGCACGAGTTGCTGCGCCTCAGTTTCGTCTACTTTTAAATCTGCGCCAGAAAGAACGTCTTTAATGGCTTGTGCGAAATCATCGATGCTCAGTTCCTTCGCTCCCATATTAGCGAGTTGGGAACCGATTCCGATGCCCAATGCATAGCTTAGTTTATTCATTATTTTAATTATTTCTGTAAAATGATTTGCAAAGATAGGGTATTGAGTAGAAAGAGTGGAAACCATCAATTTAAAATTGACTAAATTTGCCTGGCGTACAAATAGCCTACTTTAAGTCGAAATAAATCAGAAATCAAACGACAAATTATGAGAAAAATAGTGTTCCTAACCGGAGCAGGAATGTCAGTAGAAAGCGGATTCAAAACTTTCCGCGGCAATGACGGACTGTGGGAAAATTATCCGGTTGAACAAGTGGCAACACACGAAGGATGGGAAAACAATCCAACACTCGTCACCAACTTTTACAATATGTTGCGAAAGAAACTCTATGATGCCGAACCCAATAAAGGACATAAGTTGATTAAAGATTTGGAAGAAAACTACAAAGTGACTGTTATAACACAGAACGTAGACAATCTGCACGAGAAGGCCGGCTCGACAAACGTGATTCATCTGCATGGCGAACTCACTAAGGTTTGCTCAAGCCGAGAACCATATAATCCAGAATACATTCGCGAACTCACGCCTGAGAATTGCGAGATTACACCAGGGATGCTAGCCGGCGATGGTAGTTTACTTCGTCCGTTCATCGTGTTCTTCAACGAGAACGTACCCATGATTGAACCCGCTGCCGAGGTTACTTCCAAAGCTGATATTTTCGTCATAGTCGGAACATCGCTCAATGTCTATCCAGCCGCCGGTCTTGTTCAATACGTCCCAGCCACCGCACCTATTTTTCTAATCGACCCCGAAGAAGTAAATGCGTCGGGCTGGCGGAATATAACTCATATAAAAAAAGGTGCGAGTCAAGGAATGGAAGAATTAATTCAAGAATATAGGATATGAAAAGACTGTTATTATTTTTTCTCTGCACCCTACTGACTTTGTCGCTCTCGGCGCAGAAAAACGTGTACAAGCTAAGCGTGAAAGATGGGAGCGGAAAAGTCGTCAAGCTCAAAGACTATAAAGGAAAGGTACTCTTAGTTGTAAACACAGCAACCAAATGCGGATTCACCCCGCAATATGAAGAGCTACAACGCCTCTACGACACCTACAAAGCACAAGGTTTCGAAATTCTTGACTTTCCTTGTAACCAGTTTGGCGAACAGGCCCCAGGGACATTCAAGGATATACATTCGTTCTGCACATCAACCTACGGAACAACTTTCACACAATTCGAGAAAATCGATGTGAACGGCCCTAATGAATCGCCGTTATACACGCTCCTGAAATCGAAACAACCTTTCAAAGGATTCGACACCAACACGAAAACCGGAAAATTCTTGGATGAAAAGTTCCATAAGGAGAATCCCAACTACGCCAAAGACCCATCAGTAAAATGGAATTTCACCAAGTTCCTAATTGACCGAAACGGAAATATCATAGACCGATTCGAACCCACAGTAGATATGAAAGACGTCGAAACGGGAGTTCGAACTGCACTCAAACTCTAATTAATGAAAGAATATCTCTTTGCGCTCATTCTTCTCCTAATCGCCCCGACACTAAAAGCACAGCAACCACATGATTGGGAGAAATTCTACGATGAACTCGCCTCTCAACAAGACGACAACAATGACTCGCGCGAAGAGATATTCGAAATACTATCCGAACTCGAAGAAAACCCCATAAACCTCAATACCGCAACAAAAGAAGACCTCGAACGTATTCCCTTTCTAACCGCTGAACAAATAGAAGATATTCAAGCCTACATCTATCGTTATCATGGAATACACACTCTGAGCGAACTAATGCTCATCGAATCGTTAGATGCAACAAGACGCAACTTACTAGCCAATTTCGTCTACGTGCAAATTGACGAATCTCTACGTCCATACCCTTCCCTCCACCAAATAGCAACCCAAGGTACGCATACCCTCATTGGGACCGGTCGGATTCCATTCTACGATAGGCAAGGCGACCGAAATGGATATCTTGGATATAAATATTCACACACTCTGCGATACAACTTTCACTACCGTGACTACTTCCAACTTGGGTTCGTTGGTTCACAAGATGCCGGAGAACCATTCTTTGCCCAACGAAACGCTATTGGCTACGACCACTACAGCTTCTATGCCGAAATACGTCGATTAAAAGTGATAGAGAATCTTGTCGTAGGTCGATACAAAGCCAACTTCGGCTATGGATTAGTCATAAGCAGTTACTTCAATCTCGGAAAAACCGCCGCCTTATCATCACTCGGCAGACAGAGCAACACCATCCGTCCCTACGCCTCGCGTCGCAAGCGAAATATCTTCAAGGTGCAGCTGCAACAATCCGAATAGCTCCTAATCTAAAACTCTCCACCCTACTCTCGCACCGACCCGTAGACGCAACACTAAATCCCGACGGAACCATAAAAACCCTCCTCAAAACAAACTATCACCGAACACCCAAAGAAATGGAACGAAAAAACAATGCCACACAAACCCTACTCGCAACCAATCTTAATTTCCAACATAACGCCCTACACATAGGAGCCACAGCCCTATTCACCCGATTATCAAGACAACTCTCGCCAGACATTTCAAAAGCATATCTCCGCAATAATCCCACAGGAAATAATTTCTGGAATATAAGTCTAGACTACTCCATAAGCCGTCCTCGCTTGAGCATAGCTGGCGAAACTGCAACCGGCAAAAGCGGTGGCATTGCTACTATAAACAAACTCTCATGGCGTACAACCGAAACCATCTCGCTCCTTGCCATACAGCGATATTATGCCTACAAATATTCCTCTCTCCTAGCCGAAAGTTTCAGCGCAGGTGGCAACACGCAGAATGAAAGCGGACTACTCATCGGCGCAAACTATAACCTTGGAAGTATCCTAACTATACTCTTCTACACCGACTACGCTACTTCTCTCATCCCCGATTCCGCGCCCACACAGCAAGTCATGCCTGGGATAATATGCTCTCTATAGCCTACACCATCAAACATATAACTATCTCGGCACGCTACCGGCTGAAAATCGACGAGAAAGATGCCCCCAAGACTAAAATTCTAACCCAAGAAACAACCCAACGGGCGCGCCTGTCCCTGGCATACTCTAACATCCATTGGCAAACCCAAACTCAATTCAATCTAACTCATTGCAACCGCCCTACTCCCAGCTTGGGTTACATGATTTCTCAAGCTATCGTATGGCATCCAACCGACGTCATCTCCCTCAATACCCTGCTAGGCTATTTCCACACCGATAACTTCGCCACCCGAATATATATCTACGAGCGTGGCCCCCGCTATACACTCAACTTCCCCTCCTTTTTCGGTAAAGGTTTCCACTATGCATTCATGTGCACTGCCAATCTAACGAAGCACCTCATGTTATTGCTCAAACTTTCCACTACAAAATATTTCGACCGTTCTCACATCTCCTCCGGTCTGCAACAGATAGATCACTCCTCGAAAATCGACCTTGACCTCCAGCTCCGCTATAAATTCTAATCCTCTTTCCTTTAATATCGGGTGTCCTAGAATAAGAATTGTTCAATTTACACCAAATTGGTCATTAGAAAATTAAAGGGAATAGTAGTCTTTAGACCTAATGACCAATTTGGGATTAACAAAGCGAGTGTAACACCATTGTATAAGAGTATACTACACCTTTGCCTAAAGGTGTAGTATACCTTTGACGAAGAGTGTAGTACACCTTTAGTGAAGGGTGTAGTACACCCCTGGCGAAGAGTATTCATTTGTAACTCTTTGCTTGCAAAATATCTAATAACCGATTTGGGTTTATATATGTCTGTACACCTGTTTAAAGATCGATACGATACCTCTGCAAAAGCTCTCACACATTGAATTTATATTTAGTTCTCGCTACCCCGCATAACAAAAACGGCAAAAAAAGACCTTTACGTTCGTAGCATAAAGGTCAAATTTATAGAAAAGCTCTCGTCTTTAGATGCAGCACTACATCACTTCAATACTTTGTGGGTTCTAATAGTGCCATCACTATATCGAGTCACAACTATATTAATACCCTTAAAAGGTTCTTTGGCCTCAAAGCCCAGCAAGTTGAAGTAGCGAGTTCCGACAACTTGAGCAATGGGTACATCAGCCGTGTTGATTCCTGTTGACTGCCAGGCCGGCATAAAGATAACCTCACCTAAAACGTTGTTGTCGACTTTGTGGGTAACCACTTCTTCAATGCTTGCACTATCCTGGACTGTAACATTCCATTTATTGCCTTGTGCATAAACAATGTTGGGCCCATTGTTATAGAGATCATAAAGATGGTCGTTGTTACCGTTGTTGACAAATACATTCTCGCCCGGATTATAGTCGGCTGCCTGCCTGTCTTCGTTCTTCCCTGCATTCACTTCAGGTTTTCCGATGATGGTTATGCCCCAAAAACTGTTCTCGATATGGTTACCCTTAATGAAAACTTTACCTCCTCCGGCAGAGTTATATAGGCTGATTCCGCTTCCCCCATTTTGAGGGTTGCTCTCAAATTTGTTGTTGAGCAAATAGTTGTCTTCAATGTACAGATTCATTGCTCCGATCATGGCAATGCCGTAACGGTTGTTTTCAATGCGGTTATTTTTCAATACTACTTTACCGCTAAATGCCATGTTAAGCATATTGCTCACACCAATGCCGCCTGCCAACGTCGGCTCTCCAATACCTATAACAGTGTTATTGGATATTATCACGTCATAATCGCCGCCGCAGGTAAGATTGATTTGCGGACGGTTGCTTTTACCCGTCGTGTTACGCAGGAAATGACACTTATCAATAATCACACCTACAGGCATATTGGCTCCGCTACTAATGGCACTTACGATGTTATCTACAAAATAGCAGTTTCTGATAACATTACTGCCACCAGGCGCACTGAACGTAAGAGCACTACCCGTCGAAAGCTTACCATTGTAGAGCTTAAATGTGCAGTTCTCAATAGTGTAGCCATCATTAGAGCCGGATAGCGTCACCCCCACATATTCAAACGTTACATGCTGTAATCGACCATCTCCGCGCAGGCGAAAACCTTTAGGGTTCGAGCTATCAAGAACTCTTGTGACAGTAGCCGTGTCTACCGGAGCAAAATCGGCAACACCTTCAACAATCACCTCAACCTTATCGCCGAGTTTAATCACGTCGTTGCTTTGCAGGCGTAGCGTGTCCTTGTTACTGATCGTGAAATTCTGTTCTACGACATAAGCGCCGTCACTAAAAGTTACACCACTATTGCCAATACTTGCCAAGTCTGCAAAAGTGAACATCTTGCCGGTTCCAGGACTGACATATTGTGCTGAAGCCGATGTGGCAGCTATTGCTGCTAACATTAGAGAAAAAATCTTTTTCATAGGATGGAAAATTATATTGTTATTATACAATTAAAGAGTTAGCGATATGGGAGATGAGCGAAAAGATTCTGCTCGCAAGTTGTCACATCAAAACAAAGAATGTTTATAGGTGTGCTCACAAAGATAATGATTTGCTTTCGACAGTGATGATTATTACTTGTTTTGATTTATCTGGAAAACAGAAATATTGAAAAAGGAATTGGTATTTCTATACCCAAATAATACCGTATTCCGGGAAGAAAAAATAGTTCCCGCTCTCACACATTGAATTTTATATTTAGTTGCCGCTCTTATTTCAAAAAGCTATACGAAATCCAAGGCATTCCTGGGTAATCTTGACTGTATAAGGGCCTATTTACATCTTATTTCAGCGAATTAGACACAATGATTCGTGGATAGGATGATGTACAGAGGTCTCGATACATTTTGAAAATTACTTGCGAAACTTCCGCAAGACACGGACAACTTGATCTCATTTCTGCAGAACTTCCACAATACTCAAACCATTTGGTCTCTCACTTGCATCATAGCACCGTAATACCGATCAATCTAGCATACTATAGTTTTTAATTCTAATGCACTAGTGTTATTACCATTTCGCACTACATTTGCACGCACAATCTACACATTATATATATAAGATATGAAAGAATGGATACTACTTGTTATATATATTGTCGTCTGGCAAACTGCAAATGCAACTGAGCGTGATACTGTTTTTCAGATGGTTGAGCCAGATAGTGTAACGCTTCAGAAGCATATTCAAGAGGAATCTATAAAGCATAACATACCTTACATGGGATTGGGATTCGTCGCTGCAGGATTTATGACTGGAGCACAGAAGCATAATTTCAGACATCTGAGACATTATTATCAGCCGAATTTCAAAAGCAAATGGGATGATTACACGCAATATACTCCTCTGGCAGCAACATGGATTCTGAAATCTTCTGGTGTGGAAGGACGTAGTTCATGGGGTAGATTGGCAGTTAGTAATGCATTGTCGGGTTTAACAATGGCCCTCTTAGTGAATAGTTTGAAGCACACTACTAAAGAACTACGACCTGATGGGACTTCTTACAACTCCTTTCCATCAGGACACACAGCAACATCGTTTGTCTGTGCAACTATTCTTCATCGTGAATATGGCATGACACGTAGTCCATGGTATAGTATCGCAGGCTATTCAGTGGCAACCGCAACTGGTGTTTTCCGCATTCTTAATAACCGACATTGGATTAACGATGTGCTTGTTGGAGCTGGAATTGGGATAATCTCAACAGATATTGGGTATCTAGTTGGCGATCTTATATTCAAACATCGTGGTATCAAACATAGTCTTCTATCAAGAAATATGCCTAATTTATTGAGCCAACCTTCATTTTTAAGTGTTGGAGTACAGATGGGAATCGGACCAAATAGTCTGAATTGTCCGCCAATCTATGACGACTATGATGAAAATATGCACCCATTTGCACCTGGAGATGAATCGGGAGAGAGTCATCCGTTAGGACTTCAATTATATCTAGGCCATAGTTCGTCTCTAAATGTTGAATGTGCTTACTTCATGAATAAGTATATAGGCTTCGGCGGACGAATAAGAGCTACAGCAATACCAGTTACAGCAAATGTAAATCTGGACAATGGATTCGAGTATGACGTAAAAACTGGTCAGCGAGGGGCAAATATTATTAAGGATTATATACGCTTCGCAGGTGTGGAATCGAATCATATCGGAATGTTCGACTTCAATATCGGTCCATATTTAGCCTACCCCGTGAACAAACATTTTGGAATAGGAGCAAAACTGCTCATCGGAAACAGACTAACAACCGATTATAGAGTCGATGCAATAGTAGACCTCGACATAAATGGAATAAAACAACTCATAGAGTCATTCAACCCAAACGACAAAAACATATTCGAACATCCTGAAGAAAAACAAGAACTCCTAAATCTTCTTCAGAGATTCGGCGACGGAAAAGGAATCCACAACAAGGAATTCATGTCTATCAAAGCAAACAATTCACCTGTATTCAGCACAGGCTTATCGCTTACATGGGCCTATAAACTGGGAATGGCTTTCAGAATAAATCTTGACTACGATTATTCACATCCCGAATACATTTATCATCTGAAAAATCGCTGGCAAGAAGGTCCAGAAGGAGAAATAGTCGATATCGTCGACACATTTCGGCGCAGCACAAGCATAAACAATCTCAGTTTAGGACTCGGAATGACCCTCTTCTTCTAAGTCCCGATATTTTACAGATATACTATATTCTTTCTATGTAAACCTAATTACTTCTTTTAATTCTGCATCATCAAAATCTCCAAATATCTATCTCTTCCTAACTGAATATTGTTCCAAAAACATTCCAAACACCACGTTCCGTACAATAATCAAAATAACCCGCATAATTTTACAGCCAAAGTTCTTGCACGGGCCTATCTTTGCATTAGTTTTTTTAGTGGTTAATTTAGTTTTAGTATTGAGAGCCTTGGTTGATGTGAATCAATCAAGGTCTTTTTTATTTATGAGGGGAAATAAATAAAAACAGTGAGGAGCTTATAGAGTTTGTTCTGAAACGAAAAAGGATTCCCGAGATTAGTTTGTTTTATCAGAAAATCTTTACCTTTACCACATTAATAAATTGCATTAAGCAAATTATGATTAAAGAGAATCTCCTACACTTATGTTATGCTCGCTATTATCCCTACCCTTGACTAGGTACAGGAGAAGCATGACATTAACTGGAATCAAATAGAGGAAGTCGTCAACACTCATCCTAACAGCATAAAGAGGCTAGTAGCTCGTATCATAAAGTTTGACACCATATTGACCATGAATGAACGTGTGCTTGCCCTTTCACGGTCAGACACATACATAAGCCAGAAACGAGAGATTCTCACAACGTAAGAAATATGAATAAAGCGCTATGTAAAAAGTCTCCATAAGTGATAGAGTTAGCCAATAAAGCGTTGGCTAAAAATCCACCCAAAACAGAGGCTCTTATGATTAAGGTAACAATGCTTATAGAGAGACTTAAATAGACTCAATTAATTATTAGAACTTAAGTCCCATGCGCAGCATTGCATGCATATCGCAATACGTATGTTCAATATAATAGCCTCTACAGGATATGGAGTAAAAGAAAAAAGCCATTCTTTGTAACTAGCGTTGACGAAGAGTATGGTTTCCTTAGTTACCACCTCAATATCTGGAAGATCAAGGGACAAGCACTCGTCTATTAGGGTAAGGAAAAGGTATCTCACGACATCTTATACTTTAGTCGAAAGAGCAAATATTGGAACAAAACAAATATTTATTTTGAGATTATACGTGTACTTCAATCTGAACAAAAAACTTTTAATGAAAAATGATGAAAATTGAACAAAAAGAACTGTTTAAGGCTGTACTCATTATAGTTGTGAGTATTGCGGCCGTAGCAGGTTGCTGGCAAATAGCACACGGCCTGCAAAACTTCCGTCAAGGAGAGTATAAAATTAAGGTTACCGGAATGGCTGAAAAGCAAATCAAGAGTGATCTTGTAGTGTGGAACATCACTGTTAGCGGCAAAGCTCCAACACAGAACGCTGCATACACTGAATTCAATCGCTCAAACAGATTAATAAGACAATACTTGCGCGAAAATAATATCGCAGATTCAACAATTTCAACTAATAGTGTAAGCGTTGAGAAGCAAACCAAGAGTATATATGATGAACATTCCGAACGCTATTTTGAACTTGATGATGGTTACGCTGTAAGGCAGGATATCACCATAACCTCACGTGATTTGCCCATAGTTGAACGCGTTTATCAGAAGATATCTGAGCTCTACGGACGCGATGTAAACTTCAGCAGCAGTGACCCGTTATATTATTATACCAAACTCGACGATCTTAAAATGGAGCTCCTTCACAATGCCAGTATCGATGCCTATAAACGTGCCGAAACCATCGCCGAAGGTTGCAATGCCAGCGTTGGTAGCCTACAGTCGTCAACTATGGGTGTATTTCAGATTGTTGGCCTGAACAGTAGCGAAGATTATAGCTGGGGAGGAACTTTCAATACCAGCGATAAAGAGAAGAAAGCCAGCATTACCATCCGCGCCGTTTATTCGCCAAGGTAAACAGAGCGATAACTAAGTTACTCATATGATAGATAAGGCTTAAACTCGTCTCACTTCGGTACCTAAGTAGTTGTCTTCGGAAATCTCGAAACAAAGTTGTTCTAGAGATAAATTAGAGATTAAACAACTATAAAAAAAGTAGGAAGAAAACTAACTTTAGTTTTCTTCCTACTCTATTATTAATCAAGCATTAAAACCAATTTACTTCGCAGCTCCTTGATTAGCAACAGCAGCTTGTTTGCGTTTTATTTCTTCAGGGTCACCAAGATAATAATCTTTGACCAAATTAAGATTATCATCGAACTCGAAAACATAAGGAACAGCTGTTGGAATATTCAACGAAATAATATCTTCGTTCGATATGTTCTTCAAATGCTTCACAATTCCTCGGAGACTATTCCCATGAGCTGCAACAATCACATCGTTGTGTTCTTTGAGACTTGGGAATATTTCGCATTCCCAATAGGGCATAACTCTTGCAATTGCATCTTTGAGGGATTCGGTTCTTGGAATATAATTGTTAGGAACCAAATTATAGCGAGGATCTTGTGTTGCGCTATTGGGATCAGAATCATCTAATGGTTTGGGAGCAACGTCGAAACTACGACGCCATATACGCACTTGTTCCTCACCAAACTTTTCAGCAGTTTCGCTTTTATTTAGTCCCTGCAAATTACCATAATGCTTTTCGTTTAAACGCCAGCTTTTCTTTACTGGAATCCAATCCAGATCCATTGTGTCTAGGACACTATTCAATGTTTTAATGGCACGTTTCAGATAAGATGTATAAGCAACCTCGAAGTTGATTCCAGCTTCTTTCAGAAGTTTGCCAGCTGTGCGAGCTTCTTCTTGGCCTTTTTCGCTAAGATCAACATTTGTCCATCCTGTAAACCTGTTTTCCTTATTCCAAAGACTTTCTCCATGACGAACTAAAACAATTCTTTTCATAATTCTTCTATTAAATATTATACAAAAAAATACCGTACAAATGTATTGCTTTCCCATTTCTTCCACAACATCAGTATAATGGATTATCTTATTTTTGCACGACATTTCTAACGCATCTCATATAAAGAAATATGAAAAGAAGTACATGGAGAAAGCATCACAAATGGGTAGGGATAACAATTTGTTTTTTCTTGATTATGTTTTGCTTTTCTGGCATAATCTTAAATCACCGAAACGTATTCAATGATATTAGTATCAGCCGGGGAATGCTCCCAGAGAAATATCGTTTTCACAACTGGAACAACGGACTTTTACGTGGCACCTTAAAATGTGAAACAAAAAACCGACAGCATTTAATCTTCCTTTATGGAACAGCCGGAATTTTCATAACCGACAGTACCGCATCGAAGTTCACAAGCTATAACAAAGGTATACTACACGGAGCCGACCATAAACAAATACGCAATATGGTTCAAACTCAACACGGCGATATCTTCGCAGCAAGCATTTGGGGTCTCTATCATCTCAAAGAAAAAGGATGGATTTCAATTCAGCTGCCAACAGAGGACAACGAACTAATTACTGACCTAACCATATACAAAGACACTATGGTGCTCCTCAGTCGCTCGTATGCCTACATAAGTCTTCCGCCCTACAAATCATTCCGGCGAATACAACTACAAGCGCCCAATAACTACAAAAACGAAGTGAGCATCTTCCGACAAATATGGCTATTACATTGCGGAGCACTGTTCGGAACTATCGGTAAACTAATCATGGATATCGTGGGACTTGCTCTGTCAGCCTTATGCATAACCGGTATATGGTTCTGGTTTAACCCTCGTAAACGATTAATGACCTGGCATGATGGAATAGGCCGCTACACCATAATTCTGACACTGCTTATTACATTCACCGGCTGGTGTCTCCGTCCACCTCTGATGATTCCACTCTCTTCATGTCGCACAAAGCCCATACCTGGCACTGTTCTAAGTACAAACAATGTATGGAACGACAAGTTACGCATGATTCGTTATGACAACCAAAACTCCGATTGGCTTGTTTCGACCTCCGAAGGATTCTTCTCTTTCAAATCACTCACCTCGCGTCCCGAGACCATAAAAAATGCACCTCCCGTAAGCGTGATGGGACAAACAGTGTGGCAGCGCGATGTCTGCGGCAGATGGCTAATCGGTTCTTTCAGCGGTTTATTTTTATGGGATCGTAACAGGGGAATTATAGAGGATTATTTCGCTGGTCACCCTAAGAATTCGAACCAATTACCCATTAAAGGCATTCCGATAAGTTCATATCCCATTTCGGGTTACAGTTCAGACTTTACTGATAAAGAATGTGTCGTCGACTATACCGAAGGCAGTTCGTTTGCTCCTCAACCAGATGAATTCAGCAATCTATCCATGTCATTATGGAATACAGCGCTTGAAGTCCATACCGGGCGCATTTACATGAGTTCGCTAGCCTCCTTTATATTTATATTTTTCGTTGGCCTATTTGTGCTTTGGTGTCTAATCTCAGGCTATATTCTTCGGCTAAGAAAAAAGTATCGGAATTAAATCTCTCCCCCCTCTACAAGAAGATTTCATATTATGCCAGGATTCCTTTTAGTAGGAATGTGGCATTCTGGTTACGTGCCACACCGGGAGTTATTTTGTAGGTATAGTTAATGTTTTCGGCGAGTTCAATTTCAAAGCAATAGTTCGAAAAACGTTCGGGATGTAGCTCGCTCATCTTCGACAGTTCCAAATCGTGGGTAGCAATCATACCGCTAACAGGTAGTGAAGATATGGCATTCAGGAAGAGCCGCGAGCCGTTAAGCTTATCGAGCGAATTGGTACCCTTCAGAATTTCGTCGAGAATTATTAGCGTGTGCTTACTATGACGGCAGAAATTGATGAGTTGTTTCAGTCGCAATAGTTCGGCATTGAAGTAGGATATGCCATGGGAAAGGTCGTCGGTGGTACGCATACTGCTGAAAAGCCGATAAACCGACACTTTCAACGCATCGGCAAAAACTGGCATTCCGTTCATCGCAAGAACATAGTTTATACCAACCGAACGTAGAAAGGTACTTTTACCGGCCATATTCGCGCCCGTGATAATATAGTAGTGGCCTTCTTCTATCATGAAATCATTGCGCACGGCTTTTTTACCGAGGAATGGATGATATAATCCTCGAGCCTCATAAACCATATTTTCATCGACGACTAGTTGGGCCGCTGTACCAAAAGGTTCGTTATATCTGAATGTCGCCATCGACACTAGCGCATCGATATGACTTACTTCGTCTACCCAATCCATCACATGCGACATATATAATCGCTGCCACTGGCAAAAACGACGCACTAAGAAGACGTCACTCAACAGGAATGTGTTCATGATTAACAATCCAAGGATATTACCTCGCCGGTCAAGTCCGTTGAGAATATCCTCCAAACGCTCGAACGATATAGACGCCGTTTGCAGTTGCCGAACAACCCGACGATTATCCTCGGCCTTGAACTGCGTCGCTGATAGATGTCGTATCAAACTGATATAGGCCTGCAGATGCTTGTGCAGAACATCAACCGATTTTCTAATCACCCGTAAAGGCTTCATACAAAGCAAAAACACCGCAATGAACTGTAAAACACCCCAAGTAACAGCCACTTCACCGCTCAGCGGCGTGAAGAACGGCAGGACAACGCTCGCCCAAAGACCTGCAATAGCTGCGTAAGCCACAATAATCACTGGTAAACTGCCCATAAACGATGGCAGTCGTACGGAACTTATCCGTTCGTGCGCTTCACGAATGGCCGAAGAATCGAGCTTTTCACCAGCCTTCTGCCCTATCGCAAGAAAATCGGCTCGCCACGTTTCCATTTCGGCCAGCTCATCTATCGCCTCTTTCTGTAGTGTTATCCTTTCTATTTCGCCTTGTGCAGACTCGTGTTCCGTACTCAACAGAGAGGCTAAACGGCGGCTCCCGCCAGTTGTTACAGTCCGATTGATACGCTGAAAAAGCGATTGTGAGCCGAATATATCCAGATCGAACGTGAATGGATGTTGCGGGTCAACATATTCTCTGCCGTCGTAAAAAGCACTGTAATCACCCTCTTGATATGCCATTTCATGCTGATAAACCTGTAACAAACTGTTTTGTGTTGCTATCTTTTCGCCATTGAGTACATCGAAACGTCGCACTATAAAATAAGCGATTACTGAAAGGGCTGCCATAACGAGCAGTAATCTGCCGCCAGCTGTTGTAGTGTAGAGAACAACGAAAACTATAAAGGCCAGGAAGAAAATGATTTGTCCTGCAACAAAGCTGCGGTTCTTCTGTTTAAGACCGGCTATTTCCTTAGCCAAACTTTGGGCTCTGTCTGCATAATATTCTTTTAGATTTATTTCCATAAACGGTTTTATTTTAAAGTCGTCTCTATATTACGAATAGCATTACAGGTATCCTGCAGATACTATACATCTTTGTTTTGCTCTTGCGCACATGACGCAAATGGAAAACAAAAATGTTTCGCTCATGCGCGAATGACGCAAATGGAAAACAAAAATGTTTCGCTCATGCGCGAATGACGCAAATGAGAAACAAAAACGTTTCGCTCGTGCGCGAATGACGCAAATGAGAAACAAAAATGTTTCGCTCGTGCGCGAATGACGCAAATAGGAAACAAAAACGTTTCGCTCGTGCGCGAATGACGCAAATGGGAAACAAGAATGTTTCGCTCATGCGCGAATGACGCAAATGAGAAACAAGAATGTTTCGCTCGTGCGCGAATGACGCAAACATATTACAAAAAGGTCTTGACCATCCTACAAGTCTAATTCTGTCAATACAGATATGTTATCAAACCAGATTATCATGAAGCGGGAAGTTCAATCCCCCACCCCCTCTATCCTACATTAACTGTAGTCTTTTTGTAAGGAAAGTACCCTTAAGAATCTCTCATTGAGTATTCAATCTTACCAACTCTGGTTTAAGAATTCTTGATGATAAATGCCCGAACCCTCATAGGATTGGAACTTTTAGGGTTTGCAGCAAACCATAGACTGTAAGTGGCTTCAGGATAAAGCACCATATGATAGGCGCTCCCTGCCGAGAATTCATCGCTTGCCCAATACCATCCGTCTCCTCGTGTACCGTTAACCCAAATGGGAGATTCTCCACCAGCTTGTACGAAGATTACTTTCACCAGTCGATCGTCCCAATTAAGATGTGTTCCAGCTGTTGGCCATGCCGTGAGTTGTGCGGGATTATATTTTCCCATTGTCTGGGCTGCAAGTTTCCATTCTCCCAATGCAGGAAGATACCAATTGGAAAGTTTGCCTGCCGGGGCTGTGATAGGAGTTAGAGGTACGTAATTAGCAGCTCTAACGAAGGCTGGAAAGTTGGGGTCGTTGGCATGGGCTACACCGGTAGCAGAGTGTGTAGTCGACCAGGTTTGGTTGTATCCGTCGACACTGTTATAAATCACCGAGAAGATTTGTGATGTTATCGTGTTGTGCTTTGCTTGATTATTACTCCAATTAAACAATCTAGAAGCTCCAACTTTAGCATCAGTAAGACCTATGGCTTTATTGGATGAAATCATTGCAGCAATAGGTGTTTTACCAGCAGACTTACCTTGCATGATTGTACCTGTAGTTCCATCGGAGAATAAGTACTGAAAGGAATAATAAAGTTTTATTTTCACCTTGTAGGATTCATTAGCTGCAAGTTTCTGGCGAGGGAAATTCATAAGATTCATACTATAACTGGCAATTGTTTTGCGGTAGAGCATGCCTGTTTTGAAGCGAATTACCATGGGATTTACAATGCTATTGGGAAGACAGTAATGATAGTTACTGGTTGAAGTATAGGTGTAATCGGCTGCTTCCGTAGTTACTGTGGGGAATGTTATTTCATGAGATACGCCTCCGGTAGATTCAGAGTTGAAAGTTCCATCGTTATTATAGATACTTAAATCTATTGCCCCTTGAGGCCCAACTTCTGCTCTTATATTGTTGATGTCCCAATAGGTAGTTAGTTCGTAGCGTATACGAGCTGCTAGGTGTTTCATTTGGAAGTTGACCTTATACTCCTTTCCGCTGACATTTGTAGTAGTTACTCCCATAAGAGCCTTTTCAGCATCTTGATTATATACATATAGTTGATTACCAGTTGGAGTTACCTGGTCGTTATGACACACGAAGGTGTAGGTGCCAGGTTCGAGTAATAGCATGGAAGATGTTCCAGCATCGGGTATGAAATTTTTTGAACTTCCGGCACCGCTGACGGTTCCTCTGAGTGTACCTACTCGATTGCCATTTTTAAGAGCATAGATAGTATAATGCTGATTAGTCATTTCCGTAGTACGGGTAGTAGCATGGTGCGTGTTATCAGCTACTTCACGTTCTACGGTTACTTCAGCTTCTATTCCATTGTCGAGTTTTATTATTTCTTTACCAAATGGGGCATTTGCAACATTTCGACTCCGGGTCACTTCTGTGTCTTCTGCATATGGTGTTTCGTCAATTATGAATTGTGAAGCACTCATTTCTATTTTGTCGTTCCCCTGCTTATGTTCGATCTCATTTCCACAACCCGTGAGAAGTATGAGTGCTATGATTGTGGCAATGATTATGTCTCTACTCTTCTTCATTGTTATTATTCATCGTTTATATTGATACACTTGAGGATGGCTTAAATTTCGCCTTCTCCTCCATTAACACCCTCTTCATTTCCCCATTCTTCCTCTGTGGAACCTGGAGGATTAGGTAATACTGTTGTACAAATAAATTGTTCCTGATCCATCTCTATAACTCTACATTCAGGAGTCTTATATAGACGTTTCTCATTTGTTTCTTTATTCATGCCTTGCTTTTTTATTATTACACATCATCTATTTTTTTGTTATTTCGAATTAGCATTAAAAATATTCTATCTCCCGACCTTCAATATCGCTCAGTAAAAGATTAGTTAGTCTGCTGGTTCCTATACGAAACCAATCAGTGGTAAGCCATTTTTCACCCAAGATTTCTTTAAAAATACTGTAGTAAATGATGGCATCCATAACAGTATTTATCCCGCCAGCCGGTTTCAATCCAATCTGAACACCTGTTTTAACATGATATTCCTTTATGGCCTGGCACATTACATAAACAGATTCAGGAGTTGCGCTGATTTTTTCTTTTCCGGTACTTGTTTTTACGTAATCTGCACCAGCATACATCGACAATAAGGCTGCAGTCTTTATGTTGCGAAAACCACCTAAATCACCAGTTTCGAGAATAACCTTCATAGGAATTTCGCCACAAATTTGTTTCAATTCGCTGATGGTGTCAAAAACACTCTCATAATCGCCAGAAAGGAATTTGCCTACCGGAAGAACGATGTCAATATGGGTGGCACCATCTTTTATAGCAAGCGCAGTTTCAATCGTCTTTACTTCAAGAAATGTTTGCGATGAAGGGAAACTGCCACAGACATTGGTTATATCGACGCCATCTACCTCTAAACTCTCAGCTATCAGTTTTGTAAAACAAGGATAGGCACAAATGGCAGCAACGTGGGGTAAACCGGGATACAAAGAATCAAAACGATTAACCTTTTCAGTCATTGCGAGAATGCTTTCCTCAGTATCGATTGTTCTAAGCGATGTTAGTTCTATACAACTCAAGAGGAACTTCTTTACCTCTAAGGTATCATTCTCGGCTACTCGCTCAACTATTATTTTCTTCACGGCCGATTTGACTTCTTCATCGGTTATGTCAAGATTATATTCTGCCAATATACGGTCGTATTTACTCGTAATGTTAGTTTGCCTGTTAAGGTCTTTCTTAATTATTTCCATATATTCTACTAGTTATTTTGATTTCAATTTTGAATTATTTATGTGGCGTTCTTTATCGCGCTCAGTTTTCTTTTCGAAACTCTTAGCAAGTTCCTCGGTTAAGTCTGTATTCGTTTGATTCGCAATGCAAATGAGTACCCAAAAGATGTCGGCCAGTTCTTCACCAATATTTGCCTGTTCGCCTGATTTAAAACTCTGATCACCATACACGCGAGCCATAACACGGGCTAATTCGCCAACTTCTTCGGTTAGACAAGCCATATTTGTTAGCTCGCTGAAATAGCACACGCCATATTTTTGTACCCATTCGTCGACTTTCATCTGTGCTTCTTTAATTGTCATCGCTTCATTCCTTGTTTTTTGTGTCCATGCATATTGTTACAGGGCCATCATTTATTAATTCTACTTTCATGTCTGCTCCGAATTCCCCCTCATCTACAGGTTTATCCAACAAACGACTTAACTCGTCGCAAAAAAGACGATACAACGGCTTAGATATTTCATGCCGAGCTGCATGAATCCAGCTTGGCCGATTGCCTTTCTTATAAGAAGCCATGAGGGTAAATTGTGATACTACTAATATATCACCCTTCTCGTCTATAATATTTCGATTCATCACTCCACAATCGTCATCGAAAACACGTAATCCAATTATTTTCTTCGTTAGCCACGAAACATCGCCCTCATTATCATCCTCTCCTATTCCTAAAAGAATAAGATAGCCTTTACCAATGGTAGATTTAACCCTCTCTCCTACTCTCACTGAAGCATGCGACACGCGTTGCAAAACAATTCTCATAAAAGTGTATTAATGAAAAAACTGGTAGACAATCATAGCTTTCGCAGAACCTAGAATATTCGCCAAGGTCTTCAAATCTGCATTTTTGATATCTTGAACTGTCCTTAATTCGGCTAGGAGTTTCTTCTTACTCTTCGGACCTATTCCTTTTATATCGTCCAAAACACTATGCAGTTGACGCTTCGAACGCTTGTTACGATGAAACGAGATAGCAAACCGATGCACCTCATCTTGCATCTGAGTTAGTATTTTGAACAATTCAGAATTTGTTCTCAAATCAATCACCTGGGGTGGAAATCCGAAAAGGAGTTCATTAGTTCGATGTCTGTTATCCTTAGCGAGCCCCGCAATGGGAACAGACAAATTCAACTCATCAACAATAACACTTCTCACAGCTTCCATATGACCTTTCCCTCCATCGATTATTATCAAATCTGGCAAAGGAGTGTTTTCTTTTATCATCCGTTTATATCTACGACTTACCACCTCACGCATAGAAGCATAATCATCAACACCTTTCACTGTCTTTATATTGTATCTGCGATAATCTTTCCTCGATGGCTTCAAGCCTTTATAAACAACACATCCCGCCACAGCATCAGACCCGGATATATTTGAGTTATCAAAACACTCTATATGATACGGAAGCTTGTTCAAATGCAATTGTTCTTGCAGATTCTGCATCAACCCTTTTAACTTTTCCTCAGAGTATTCCTTTTTCAGACGCTTGGAACAATTGAACTGATATTGTCTAGCATTCAGCTCTGATAGTTTCAAAAGATGCCGTTTTTCTCCTCGCTGCGGAACAAAGAAACAAACATCCTCGATCTCTAAATTCAACATAAAGGGCACTATAATCTCTCTAGCATCGCTATCGAATTTATCTCTAATCTCGGGAATAACCTTGCAAAGCATTTCTCTTTCGTCTTCATCATTTTCTCTATTATATTCGTATGTGAAGCTCTGATTTATCGCTCCACTATCCACATGAATATAATTAACGAATGCCTTCTTAGTCACTTCATCATTGACTACACTGAACACATCTACATTAGAGACGGTACGACTTACTATTTCACTCTTACTTATAAACTCTTTTATGATCAAATATCTCTGCTTATAAACTTCTGCTTTTTCAAACTCCAGTTTTTCTGAGCAGATAATCATCTTATCTTTCAAATATTTCAGGAGCTCACCTATATTTCCTTTCAGTACATTGCGTATCTGTTCTATATTATCCAAATAATCTTCTAAACTCTGATTTCCATTACAAGGTGCATTACAATTACCCAACTGAAACTCTACACACGGCTTAAACTTACCGCCTCTGACCATTTCTTCCGTAAAAGGAATACTACAAGAACGAGGTTTATAGACCTTCCTCACAACATCTAAAATTGAATACATCTTACTAATATGACCATAAGGGCCAAAATAGACACCTTTTTTCTTATCAATATCTCGAGTCTTAAAAACACGTGGAAGAAACTCATTAGAAACACAGATACTGGGATATGTCTTATCATCCTTAAGCATCATATTATACTTCGGTTGATATTGCTTGATCAAACTATCCTCTATCAAAAGAGCATCATCCTCTGTATTAACAACTGAATAAGAGATGTCGCAAATCTTAGAAACCAAAAACCTGGTCTTTTTGTCTAAAATATTCTTTTGAAAATAAGAAGACACTCGTCTTTTCAAATTTTTCGCTTTCCCAACATATATTATTTTACCCTCATTGTTATAAAATTGATACGTTCCAGGAAGTTCTGGCAGACTTAAATAAATCCCCTTCAAATAATCTTGTGTGTCCATTTTTTGTTTTCCGTTTCACGTGAAACCGGCAGCGTTATCCTAAAAACTCAAAAGCGAAGTTATTTCAATGTCTTTGTCGAATTTATTTCGGCTATGGGGAAATTCGCTACAAAGCTCTATGATAAAATTACAGAATATCTTTCTTGGGCAAAACCTCTTAACCAAATGACAAGCCGCATTCATTGTTCCTCCCGTAGCTAGTAGGTCGTCGTGGAGTAAAATAACGTCATTTTTATTAATTGCATCTTTATGAATCTCTATAATATCAGTGCCGTATTCTTTTCTGTATTCCTCTTTCACTGTCTCACATGGAAGCTTTCCAGGCTTACGACAAAGAACAACTCCTGCATTCAGTTTAACCGCTAAGGCAGAAGACATTACAAATCCCCGACTTTCTATTCCAACTATTTTCGTAATCCCTTTATCCTTATAAAGTTCATACATTTCATTAGTTATTTCATTTAGGGCTTCTGGCGATTTGAAAAGCGTTGTTACATCTCTAAAATTCACTCCTTTTACAGGCCAATCCTGTATACATCTCAGATGACTTAATAGAATCTTGTTATTCATCTTTATTCATAAAATATATTTTCTATACCCTTCAATTTTAACGTTTCATTAATGTCAGCAAAACACTGATATCGCTTTTACTCACACCAGGAATTCGATTTGCCTGCGCAATTGTTTCCGGTTGTATCTTTTCGAGTTTCTGCCTACTTTCAATGGAAATATCTTTTATTGTTGAATAATCGAATTTTCCTTTTATTCTTATATTTTCTAGTCTACGCATTTTCTCCGCAAACTTCTGTTCTCTTTCTATGTAACCCTTATATTTTATTCGTATTTCTGCAGCCTCAATAATTTCTTCATCTAATCCATCCAGAGCAACAAAAATCTCTGAAAGAGAGGGTATTCTCTTTGATAATTCTTTTATCTCGATATTTGGTCTTGAAATTAGGTCTCTAATTTTTAGAGTCCTGTTAACTACCGAATATCCCAAATAAGATAGCCAACCACTTATATCCGATTCTTTTATTGTAGTATTATTGCAATAGGAAATAATCTTCTTGATGTTTTTTTCCTTTTGTTCCCATTTCTCGAATCGACCAGATTTCACAATCCCTAAATTATACCCCTTACTCGTGAGCCGTGTGTCAGCATTATCTTGTCGAAGAAGCGTACGATATTCTGCACGAGAAGTGAACATTCTATAAGGCTCATCAACTCCTTTAGTTGTGAGATCATCTATTAATACCCCTATATAACTCTCATCTCTATGCATCACAAAAGGTTCGCTATTACAACAAAACAAGGCAGCATTAATTCCCGCTACTAATCCCTGACCCGCGGCCTCTTCATAGCCTGTCGTGCCATTTATCTGTCCTGCTAAGAATAATCCTTCTATGATTTTAGACTCTAAAGAATGTTTCAGTTGAATGGGGTCGAAATAATCATATTCGATAGCATAGCCTGGTCTGTATATTTTTGCATCGCGCAGAGCCGGAATCTGATGAAGAGCTTCTAATTGGATTTCCCAAGGCATACTTGAAGAAAAACCGTTCAGATACATTTCATTTGTATCTACGCCCTCAGGTTCCAAAAAAAGCGGATGACTCTCTCTCTTCTCAAAAGTCGTAATCTTTGTTTCTATAGATGGACAATATCGTGGGCCAATACTGTTGATTTGCCCATTTAAAAGAGGGGATTCACAAATTGAATTCCTCAATATTTTATGAACAGAAGGATTCGTGTTGCAGAGCCAACATGGCAGTTTAGAAAGGTTACGTTTACTATTAAGAAAAGAAAATCTATAATAATTCACCTCTCCCAATTGTGGTTCCAAATCTTCAAAGTGTACAGAACGTTTATCTATACGTACAGGAGTACCTGTTTTCATTCGGGCAGCTATTATACCATGTCTTGTTATACTCTCAGTAAGACTATGAACAGCTGGTTCCGAATGTCGTCCACCTTCGATTTGATTTCTTCCAATATGCATCAAACCGTTAAGAAATGTCCCAGTTGTGAGAATAACACTCTTTGCATAAAACTCTATACCCCATATAGTCTTTATTCCAAGAACTCTTTTCTCTTCTACAAGTAATTCATTTGCTTGATCTTGAAATATATCCAGATTCTCGATTCTGTCTAGAGTTTTTCGCCATTCCTGTATATATTTCTCTCTATCGCATTGAGCTCTAGGGCTCCAAACAGCGGGACCCTTTGAACGATTAAGCATACGGAATTGAATTGTTGTTGCATCCGTTATAAGTCCCATTTGACCTCCTAGAGCATCTATTTCTCGTACAATTTGTCCTTTAGCTATTCCTCCTATTGCCGGGTTACAACTCATTTGTCCAATTTTACCCATATCCATTGTAATAAGACAGGTCTTAGCACCCATATTTGCTGCAGCCGCAGCCGCTTCGCATCCGGCATGTCCTCCTCCTATTACAATAACATCATATCTAAAGTTCATATTTAACTCTATATTGGCGAGCAAAATTAAGAAATAATATTTGATATTATTTAGGACGCAATTTGCTTTATCATTAAAATATAGTATTTTTGCACGGCTTGAAACGAGATCATATACTTACATCTTGGTATTACAGTGAGTCGATTTATGCATGAATTTGAGTTATAAACACATTTGCTTTAATTCCAAATTAACACATCTACAACAATCTACAAGTTGAGAATTAAGTCTAACAAATTAAATATTTAAAATCAAAACATTTATGTGGTTAATCAATTCACCTATCGGTAGAAAAGTGGTAATGTCGTCTACCGGCATTTGCCTTATTCTTTTCCTGACATTCCACTGTTGCATGAACATTGCAGCTTTCTTTTCCGGGGAAGCTTACAATATGATATGCAGCTTTCTAGGTTCGAACTGGTATGCAGTTGCCGGTACGATGGGACTTGGAGCTCTTGCTGTTTTTCATATTGTTTACGCGTTTATTCTCACGGCACAGAATCGACGTGCACGAGGCAATGAACGTTATGCAGTTAGCAGTCGTCGTCCGGAAGTTAGTTGGGCAAGTCAGAATATGCTTGTTTTAGGTTTAATCATTCTGATAGGTTTATTATTGCATTTGTATAATTTCTGGGGACACATGATGTTTGCCGAATTAGCACACATTGAAGTTAAGCATCATCCGGCAGACGGTTTTGCATGGATTCAGGAAACATTTGCAAATCCGGTTTATTCGGTTCTCTATCTTCTTTGGATTCTGGCATTGTGGTTTCATTTGTCTCACGGTTTCTGGAGTTCTATGCAGACTTTTGGCTGGAGTGGAAAGATTTGGCTAAAGCGTTGGCAATGCATAGGACTCGTTTATGTAACTATTCTCATGTGCGTATTTGCCTTCTTGATTCTTGCATTCTGGCTGGGATTTGCACCGAGCTATGCCTGTGCCGCATAAATATTAATACATTAAATTTTGAAATAAGATTATGGCTAATCAAATAGATTCAAAAATTCCAGAAGGGCTTTTAGCCGAGAAATGGACGAATTATAAAGCTCATCAGAAACTCGTCAACCCAGCAAATAAACGCAAGCTCGATATCATCGTAGTCGGAACCGGACTGGCCGGTGCATCTGCCGCAGCTTCTCTCGGCGAGATGGGCTTCCACGTGATTAATCTTTGCATACAAGACTCTCCGCGACGTGCCCACTCCATTGCAGCACAAGGTGGAATCAACGCTGCCAAGAATTATCAAAACGACGGAGACTCTGTTTATCGTCTTTTTTACGACACCATTAAAGGCGGCGACTATCGCGCACGCGAAGCTAATGTATACCGTTTAGCCGAAGTCAGCGCAGCCATCATAGACCAATGTGTAGCGCAGGGCGTTCCTTTCGCAAGAGAATACGGTGGAATGCTAGCTAACCGTTCTTTCGGCGGAGTGCAAGTTTGCCGAACATTCTATGCCAAAGGACAAACAGGTCAGCAGTTGCTTCTAGGTGCATATTCCTCTTTAATGAAAGAGGTGAACAACGGAACTGTAGATTTATACACCCGTACCGAGATGGAAGACCTCGTGATTATAGATGGTCGAGCTCGAGGCATCATAGCCAAAGACCTCGTTTCAGGTAAGCTGATTCGTTTCGCTGCGCATGCCGTTTGTATTGCAACCGGCGGATATGGAAACGCTTATTTCCTTTCAACAAACGCAATGGGATGCAACTGTACCGCTGCGATGCAATGCTACCGAAAAGGCGCATACTTTGCTAACCCCGCTTTCGTGCAGATTCATCCAACCTGCATACCGGTACATGGCGACAAGCAATCCAAACTGACGCTTATGTCAGAATCTCTGCGTAATGACGGACGGATATGGGTGCCCAAGAAGATTGAAGATGCTAAGAAGCTCCAAGCAGGAACACTCCAAGGTCGCGACATTCCGGAAGAAGACCGCGATTATTATTTGGAGCGTCGCTACCCAGCATTCGGTAACCTCGTACCTCGCGACGTTGCCAGCCGCGCAGCCAAGGAGCGTACCGATAAAGGTTTCGGTGTGAACAACACAGGTTTGGCAGTATTCCTGGATTTTTCAGAAGCAATTCAGCGACTTGGAAAAGACCGCGTAGAGCAGCGCTACGGAAACCTCTTCGATATGTACGAAGAAATTACCGACGTCAATCCCTACGAAAATCCAATGATGATTTTCCCAGCAATACACTACACGATGGGCGGAATATGGGTCGACTACGAGCTGCAGACATCAATCAAGGGTCTATTTGCCCTAGGCGAATGTAACTTCTCCGACCACGGTGCAAACCGTCTTGGAGCATCCGCACTCATGCAAGGACTCTCCGACGGATACTTCGTTATTCCATACACAATGCAGAACTACTTGAGCGACCAAATAACTGTTCCGCGCTTTTCAACAGATCTGCCCGAATTCGAAGAAGCCGAACGCGCCGTTCAATCCGAGATGGACAGAATCTATAATATAAAAGGCGACGAAAGCGTCGACTCGATTCACAAGAAGCTCTATCATATCATGTGGGATTATGTCGGCATGGCACGCAACAAGGAAGGCCTCGAAAAAGCCCTCAAGATGTTGAAAGACCTTAGAAAAGAATTCAACGAGCACGTGCGAATTCCCGGCTCGAAAGAAGGTCTCAACGTCGAGCTCGACAAGGCAATCCACTTGCGCGATTTCATCACAATGGGCGAACTAGAAGCTACGACGCGCTAAATCGTAACGAAAGCTGCGGAGGTCATTTCAGAGAAGAATCACAAACCGAAGAAGGAGAAGCTAAGCGCGACGATGAAAACTACATGTACGTAGCTTGTTGGAAGTATGAAGGTTCCGACGACGCAGTTCCCACGCTTCTCAAAGAAGATTTGGATTATCAGTATATAAAGGTTCAAACCAGAAACTACAAATCATAATAAAGGAATAACGAACAATGGATAAAAACATATCATTCACTTTGAAGGTTTGGCGCCAGAACGGTCCGAAAGAAAAAGGACATTTCGACACGTTCGACATGAAAGATATTCCCGGCGACACCTCCTTCCTCGAAATGCTCGACATTCTAAACGAGCAACTCATCGAAGACAACAAAGAACCCTTCGTTTTCGACCACGATTGTAGAGAAGGAATATGCGGCATGTGCTCGCTCTACATCAACGGACACCCGCATGGACCTGGTCAAGGAGCAACCACATGTCAGCTCTACATGCGCAAATTCAGCGACGGCGACATCATAACGGTTGAACCTGGCGCTCGGCCGGTTACCCGGTAATAAAGGATTGTATGGTCGACCGTTCTGCATTCGACAAGATAATTGCCGCCGGAGGTTACACTTCGGTTCGTACAGGTCAGGCGCAGGATGCTAACAACATTCTAATTTCGAAGCCCGACGCAGATGAGGCTATGGATTGTGCCACATGTATAGGCTGCGGTGCCTGCGTTGCAGCTTGCAAGAATGGTTCCGCGATGCTCTTCGTTTCGTCGAAAGTGAGCCAGCTGGCTTTACTTCCGCAAGGAAAACCCGAGGCCGCACGTCGTGCAAAAGCAATGGTGATGAAAATGGAAGAGTTAGGCTTCGGAAATTGCACGAATACTCGTGCCTGCGAAGCTGAATGCCCGAAAAATGAGTCGATAGCAAACATTGCGCGATTGAATCGTGAATTCATTAAGCGAAGTTTGCCGATTAAGAATACAAGTTTGCGATTATTTGTCAGGCGTGGTTGTCTGCAATAATCAATTCTTGTTTTATTGAGTTGGTTTTGTCCCGTGATTCTTAACTGAATCACGGGATTTTTAGTATCTAAATGGCAAGCTGAGAGCTCGAGTCAGTTTATTTTAGTGTTAATCGATGAGCTACGAGCTCGAGTCAGTGTATTTTAATGCTAACTGGCGAATAACGAGTTCTATTCATCTTCGCGAGGAATATCGGGTTTATTTTCCTTCTCGTGCTTTCCGCCCTTGCTGTGTTTTGGCGGTTCGGGAGCTTCCAAAAGTCTATCTTTGTCTACAACCACCCAGTTAATCTTAGATTTATCTTTTCCGGCCATTAACTGATACACATACTTTCCTTCTTCGTTTTTTCCTTTTCTTCCTGTGTATGTTAGAGTGCCTAATGCAAGTTTTTTAGCTACTTCGAAGGCTGTGATGAGTTTCTTAAGTTTGCGTTCTTCGGCTGTTTTCTGCGGAAGAACTTCATGTTTAAATCTGTAGATTAACTCGTTCATGAACAAGATGAATCCGTCGTAGTCGGATGTTCCGTCGACTTCTATGAACGCGTTGATTTTTCTCACGATTGCCAGATACGCGTTATCGGTTACTTTTCTTGACAGCTTGAGTGCATTTTTTGTTCCCGACGATTTTTCGTGGTCGCGAAGATAAACTGTTTTACGAACCTTTTCGTTAGCAGTTTTCAAGTTATTAACGAACAGATTCAGTTGCAGGAAATTTATTTCGCCCATATACTTGGATTCCAAATCTTCCAGGAAATTAGAGAGGATACCGGTTTTTCTATCGAGCTGCATGCGTTCAATTTTTCCGTAGTCAATTATGTGTTGCCATAGTGTATCGGCTGCATTCTTTTGAGCTCCTTCGGGGAAATTACGGAAATTTTTCACACCTGCTCTATAGCCTCTATAGTAGACGTCGCGCTCTTTGTCTGCTTTTCTAATCACATCGCTTTGAGAGTTCTTTCTACTTTTTACGAGGTTAGCGTTTTCGTTTGCAACTGCTGCAATTAGCGCGTCAACCTGATCTTTAAGTTTGGCGTAGACTTTAGCATCGTCTTTAGCTTTTTCTGCAGCTGACTGCATAAAATTGTAATGAGCGCCATTATTAATGGCGGTCAAACTAATAATAGAAATTTCTTTAGCCATAATCTAAGATTTTATGTTGTTAATATTCTATATAAAGTAATTGATTCAAGTTGATTATTAGATCAAACTATTCTGTTTGCGAAAATATGTAATATCTGCTTATGTGTCTAATGATAGAGGCGGATTGGTGTGTTTTTTAACAAATGATAAGTTTTCTGGCCGTTAAATCGTAGTCTAGACATGAATATTTCTTATTCTATTCTATCTTTTGTGTTTTACATCTTACGACATTTTATTTATATGGTTAGCGAGTATTTTTTTTCTTGAGCAAACTTTTCCGATTCATCAGAGGGGTTTTTTATTATTGAATAAATGATAAGTACTGAAAATAGTATGTTTTTACTCTTTATGAAATGACAAGCACAGGAAAGAGGGAGTTTTTATTCTTGATAAAATGACAAATGCTGGGCAGAGGGATTTTTTTGTTTGCGTGAATTGCAATATTAAAAACGAGGGTATTTTTTTAACTCCGTAAGTTGTGCGGTTAAAAAAGCAGGTATTTCTTTAACGGATACATTTTATCAAGAAGAAAAAAATGCTCGGATGAGCTTTCGTAACTTTAGCAAGAAAGAGAATGTTCTGATAATTAACTTTGCAATTTTATCTCTTAAATATGGAACGAGTTTTTTAATGGTTCGATTCGTTTGGTTAAAGAATCTGCAGTTTCACTTGCGGGAACTCTTTATTCAGGCTTCTAATTGTCTAAAAAAGAATAACTACTGTGTTAACAGCAAATCTTTAATGTGTTTTCAGGTGAATTAGATTACGATTATATATAACGATATGTTTTAAAGGTCGACAAAAAGTTGTGAGCTTTGAAATGCCTGGTTCAAAGGTATATAAAATATATCAAGTAAAGAAATGCCGTGTTTAGAGATTAATAAAAAATACAGTGTATAGATGGAGTTTGTTTATTGCTCGATATGATATATTCGGTTGTGAATTGTGCGGTTTTAAGGTCGATAGAATGTATTGAGTTTTGGATGGTGTGGTTTATGTTAGTATGGATTATATTGAGATTGTCGGTGCATGGTTTATGGCTCGATTGTGTGTATCGAGCCTTAAATTGGTGTATTAAAGAATTGGATGGGATGTTGTTAGTTGCGAAACGTGTCGCAGGAGGCTGAATAAGGCTGCGTGTGGATTAATTGCGCCGGTCGATGATAAAATCCAGGTAGGCTTTTAGAGAATCGCCTATAGGGCCTTTTTGCGCGTATTTTTCGATGAATTCCATGGCTCGCTTGTGATATAGATACATTTGATTACGTGCATACTCTATGCCGCCTTTTTCTTTGGTGAATGTTACGAGCTGTTCTATTTCTTTTGCCGATACGGTGTTATTTTTTACTTTACCGGCTATGTTGTTCATCAGTTCGTTTTGTTCGCTTTTGAGGGCAAATATGGCTGGCAGTGTTAGTTTTCCTTCCAGCATGTCGTTGCCGGCAGGTTTACCGGTCTCGCTTTCGGAGTCATAGTAATCGAAGATGTCGTCGCGAATCTGGAACATTATTCCGAGGTTATGTCCGAAGTTTCGTGCTGCTTCAACTATTTCGGGGTTTGCTCCTGCCGATTCGGCTCCTATTTCGGCGCAGGCAGCGAAGAGTGCTGCTGTTTTGCGGTTGATTATTTCGTAGTATGTACTTTCTTCGATGTTTCGGTTACTGATATTTGTTAGTTGGAGTATCTCTCCGTCGCTTAGTGTTCGCCCGAGTTGTGCCAGCATTCTAACGATTGTGTCGCTCTTTGTATAACTTACGTAAAGCAATGCTGTAGACAGGATGAAGTCGCCTACAAGAACGGCAGCTTTATTATCGTATGCTGCGTTCACGCTAGCTTGTCCCCTCCTCTCTCCGCTTTCATCTACTACATCGTCGTGTACAAGCGATGCTGTGTGCAGCAGTTCGAGTCCTACGGCAGCGTTTTGAGTTGTTAGTGTTACTTTTCCGAAGTTTTTAGCAATTAGGAGAATCAAAATTGGTCGCATTCGTTTTCCGCCTCTGTTTTTTATATGCTTCAAAGCTTGTTGAAGGAGTCCGTTATTGTGGCTTAGCGATTCTTCGAATATTTCGATGAAACGACAAAGTTCTGATTCTATTGGTTTGCGAATTAGAGAAAGACTATCCATTGGGAGTTAATTTTGAGCCAAAATTAATTATAATACATGAGAGTGAGCTTGTTTTTAGTAATTTTACGCCTAAATTCAATCTATCCATTATGTCGAAACTCTTTTTAATAGACGCTTATGCGCTTATTTATCGTTCTTACTACGCTTTTATTAAAAACCCTCGTATTAACTCGAAAGGCGATAATACTTCGGCTGTATTAGGTTTTTGCAATACTCTGCACGAAGTTTTGACGAAGGAAAAACCTACGCATATTGCGGTTGCGTTCGATTATGGTAAAACATTTCGTCACGAACGCTTTCCAGACTATAAAGCACAACGCGAAGAAACTCCAGAAGATATAAAACGTTCGGTTCCTATTATTAAAGAAATTCTGGAAGCAATGCATGTGCCTGTGCTTCAGGTAGATGGTTTTGAGGCCGATGATGTGATAGGAACGCTTGCCGTGAAATTTTCGAACGAAGGAATTGCAACTTATATGCTTACGCCAGATAAGGATTACGGTCAACTGGTGCGTGAGAATGTGTATATGTTTCGTCCACGTCATGGCGGTGGGTATGAAATGCTCGATGAATCGGCGATTGAAAAGAAATACGGAATTGAGAGTACAACACAGGTTATCGACTTACTTGCACTGATGGGCGATAGTGCCGATAATTTTCCGGGCTGTCCCGGCGTTGGTGAGAAAACGGCCGTGAAACTTATAGCTCAGTTCGGCTCGATTGAGAATATGCTGCAAAATACCGAGCAAATAGCTGGGAAGTTGAGAGAAAAAGTTGAAAACGCAAAAAGCGACATTGAGCTGTCTAAGTTTCTTGCAACTATTCGTACCGATGTGCCAATCGATGTGAAGCTCGATGAAATGAAAATAACTGAACCAGATGCTGAGAAGCTTAAGAAAATTTTCATCGAACTTGAATTTCGTACAATGTACAATAAATTCGTTGGCAGGAACCTCTCAAATCTCGCTCAGCAAAAGGATGAACTTAATCTCTTTGCAGAATATACCGGGAATGAGCCGGATGAACAAAAAGAAAAGCATTACGACACAATTAAAACTACGCCACATAATTATAAACTCGTTGATAGTGAGGAAGAAGCTCGTGCTCTTTTTGACTTTTTTAATTACAAAGCGTTCTATTAGTCTAGACACTGAAACAACTTCTCTCTCTGCAATCGACGCAGAGTTGGTAGGTTTGAGCTTTGCTTGTGAAGAAGGTGAGGCTTTCTACGTTTCTATTCCGCCTGAACGTAACGAGGCCGAAAAACGAGTAAAAATTTTCAAGCCTCTCTACGAAAATGAAGAGATTGAAAAAATTGGGCAAAACATAAAATACGATTATGAGGTGTTGCGCAATTATGGAATAACCATCCGTGGCGAGTTCTTTGATACAATGATTGCACACTACGTTATCCAACCCGAGTTGAGGCATAATATGGATTATCTGGCCGAAACGTTGCTCGGTTACAAAACAATACACATCGACGAGCTCATAGGACCTAAAGGTAAGAATCAAAAAAATATGCGCAGCCTCTCCCCTACCGAGGTTTGCGATTATGCTTGCGAAGATGCCGACATAACGCTGCGTTTGAAGAACGTGCTAAAAGATAAATTAAAGAAATCTGGAGCTGACGAGTTGTTCAGAAAAATCGAGATGCCTCTTATTCCTGTTCTTGCTGAAATGGAAATCAATGGCGTCTGCCTCGACACTGAAGCGCTCAATGAAACGTCGCGAATATTCAACGAACGAATGAACGGCTACGAACAAAATATTTATGAGCTTGCAGGTGAGAGTTTCAATATATCAAGTCCAAGGCAAGTTGGGAATATACTGTTCGGTAAGCTGCAAATAGTTGACAAGCCGAAAAAAACTCGCACCGGACAATATGTAACTAACGAGGAGGTTCTGCAAAGCCTCAAAGCAAAGCATCCGATAGTGGAAAATATTCTTGCATACAGAGGGATGAAAAAACTTCTTAGTACGTACATCGATGCTCTTCCTAAACTTATAAATAAACGCACGGGCAGAATACATACGTCGTTCAATCAAGCTGCAACTTCTACCGGACGTTTGTCGTCGAGCGAACCAAATCTGCAAAATATTCCGGTCAGAACCGATGATGGAAAGGAAATACGCAAATGTTTTATACCCGAAAAAGGTTGTTTGTTCTTTTCCGCAGATTACAGTCAGATAGAACTTCGCATTATGGCACATCTTTCAGAAGATCCAAATATGATTGAGGCATTTCGTAATAACATAGATATTCACAAGGTCACTGCAGCTAAAATTTGGCATGAAAATATCGACGATGTCACAGAAACGCAACGCAAGAAGGCCAAGCAAGCTAATTTTGGTATAATCTATGGTATTACGACGTTCGGGCTTGCGCAGCGAATGGGAATTTCGAACTTGGAGGCTCGAAAAATAATTGACGGATACTTCAATACCTATCCTAAGGTTCGAGAATTTATTGATAAGTCGATAAAAGATGCTCGAAAGAAAGGATATGTTGAAACCTTGTTTAATCGTAAACGTTATCTGCCCGATATAAATAGTCATAATGCAACCGTGCGCGGTTTCGCCGAACGCAATGCTATCAATGCTCCAATACAAGGTTCGGAAGCCGATATAATAAAAGTTGCGATGATAAATATCCAACAAAGATTTGAACGCGAAAATATACGTTCAAAAATGATTCTTCAGGTTCACGATGAATTGAATTTTTCAGTTATTCCGGAAGAAAAGAACTTGGTGGAAAATATCGTGCTCGAAGAGATGCAACGCGCTTATGAATTAAATGTACCACTCGTTGCCGACGCCGGTTGGGGCAATAATTGGTTGGAAGCACATTAAAAACAATTGATTCATAACTCAACGCAAAAATTTCTTTCGTGCAAAAATGTACGAAAGATTGGTTGCATCGAGGACACGAGCAATTAGCAGAGAGCCGAACACGCTAAAAAATATCGTAATGATAATGAATGCAAAACCTGTTGAATCCCATGTAAAAAAGCGAAGATAGTACTTGCTTGAAAGCGTAAAAATCGGATGGAAAAGAAAAATTGGCAGTGTGTTCATGCCCAGATTAGAGAAAGCTGATTTTGCACGTGTGCCGAGCTTGCAAAAACACCACGAGCTGAAAGATAAGAAACAAAATACCGACGCAAATACCGCAATATCGGCCCAATCGCGGTGACGGCCGAAAATAATCAATGCAATAAATGGTAATATAGCGTAAGGCGTGGGGCGAAAAACGGCAGAATAATCGCAACGCGTTTGACGAAGAATAGTTCCGATGAAATAGTAAACCACCGTTTGAATGCTTATAATAGGCAGCACGAACGAAAGAACAGTCAACAGAAAGCCGAATACAGCGAATCGAGCAAAGAGATTGTTACCGAGAAATGGAATACACTTAAACGAGATGTAAAATACCGTGCTGCACACTAGCATAACATAAAAGAACCAGTAAGGCCCTATTGATGAAACAAAAATACGTTCGGCAAACTGCGAAACGGATAGTTCGGTTATCCTGTCGCGCACAGGAAGATAATATGATAGCAGTGAAAAGCTCGATACCATTACAACATAAGGAACTGCTATGCGTAGAAGATAGCCGCAAAACGCGCAAGGTGTTTTCTCGATGTTTGTTAGATAACCAGTTATTAGTAAGAACGAAGGCATCATAAAGGAGAGTATAATAGATTTTGTTTCTGGATAAAGCTCTCCGAAATGAACTATATGTATTAGCACAACCATCAAGATTAGTAATGCGCGGGCGAAATTTATTTCTTCGTGTAGTTTCATGTTGTTTTTGATTTCGATTGGTTGCAAATTTACAAAAATCGAGCTCTTAATGGCTCAAAATATGCGCGTTAGCCGTATGTAATGCGTTTTGCCTCTGCCGTGAAATATTCTTACTTTTGCATTACAGAGAAACAAAAGAAATCAAAATATTATGTCTTTAAAATGTGGTATAGTTGGTTTACCAAATGTCGGCAAATCAACACTTTTCAACTGTTTGAGCAGTGCAAAAGCACAAGCAGCCAACTTTCCGTTTTGCACCATAGAACCAAATCTTGGAACTATAACCGTACCCGATGAACGTTTAAATAAATTGGCCGAACTCGTAAATCCCGGACGAATAGTTCCTGCAACTTGCGAGATTGTCGACATAGCTGGGTTAGTTAAAGGCGCAAGTCGCGGCGAAGGTCTGGGCAACAAGTTCCTTGGGAATATTCGTGAGTGCGATGCTATCATACATGTTGTTCGATGCTTTGACGACGATAATGTTGTTCGTGAGGGTGGTTCGGCAGTGAATCCAATTGAGGATAAAGAAATCATCGACACAGAGCTTCAACTGAAAGATTTGGAGACAATAGATGCGCAGTTAACAAAACAACAAAAAGCAGCCAACGCCGGAAATAAGGAAGCAAAGGTTGCCGTTAAAGTTTTGGAAGCTTATAAGGCTGTTCTTGAACAGGGAAAAAATGCACGAAGTGTTTCGTTCGACAGTAAGGAAGAGCAGCAAGCAGCACATAATCTTTTTTTGCTCACAACGAAGCCGGTACTTTATGTTTGCAACGTTGACGAGCAAAGCGCAGTTAGCGGAAATGATTACAGCCGTCAGATTGAAGCCGTTGCAGCCAATGAAGGTGCAGAAACAATGACCATAGCTGCTAAGACTGAAGAAGAAATTGCATCGCTCGAAAACTACGAGGATAAGAAGTTGTTTCTCGATGAACTCGGTCTCGGCGAAAGCGGCGTTAATCGATTAATTAACAAGGCCTATCATCTGCTCGATTTGCAAACGTTTATAACTGCGGGAGAAATGGAAGTTAAGGCTTGGACTTTCCGTAAAGGTTGGAAGGCTCCACAATGCGCTGGAGTTATTCACACCGATTTCGAGAAAGGTTTTATTCGCGCCGAGGTTATTAAATATTCTGATTATGTTGAATATGGCTCGGAAACAGCCGTACGCGAAGCTGGCAAACTGCGAATCGAGGGAAAAGAATATGTCGTTGAAGACGGCGACATTATGCACTTTAGGTTTAATGTTTAAAACAAAATATCGATGAATCTGCTCTATATCTATTGGCAGCCTAGTGAATATTTAATTCATCTAGGCACGTTTGGCGTTCGGTGGTATGGTCTCTGTTGGGTAACCGGCCTAGCCTTGGGTTTCTTTCTTATGCGCTGGCTATATAAGCGGCACAAATACCCCGATGCAAAGTTTGAACCTCTCTTTTTGTATGTTTTCTTCGGAGTACTAATTGGCGGACGCTTAGGTCACTGCTTGTTCTATGAACCAAGTTATTTCCTCGGTTCGTGGGATGGTTTTGTAGAGATGTTTATTCCTATGAGACATCTTCAGGACGGTACGTGGAAGTTTGTAGGTTATCAAGGTCTCGCTTCGCACGGAGGAGTTTTCGGAATGTTATTGGGCTTAGTACTTTACATCCGACGGTCGAAAATGCCTGCATGGGTTGTTCTCGACTTTATGGGAATATGCTCGTGTATTACAGCAACATTTATTCGACTTGGAAACCTCATGAACTCCGAAATTATCGGGAAAACTACCGATCTACCTTGGGCATTCGTTTTCTTGAAGGTTGACTCGCAACCCAGACATCCCGGACAATTATATGAAGCTCTGGCTTATTTGATTTTCTTCGTGGTTATTTTGCTTATCTATCGTCGTAACAGTGCTAAAGTTGGCTCGGGTTTATTCTTTGGTTTGTGTCTTACGCTTGTTTTCAGTTTCCGTTTTTTAATTGAATTCACGAAAGAGGTTCAGGAGTCGTTCGAAAATTCATTACCTCTCGACATGGGGCAGCTTTTGAGTATTCCGCTTATAGCTTTCGGGGTGTGGGCAATCGTTCGGAGCAGAAAAATCTAGCTCTCCCCCACCCTATTTTGTTTTCGCACCAAAATTCTCAGTTGTGACTTTGAAGTTTTTAATCGAAAAATGCACAATATATCGTCCAGACGAAGCGTTGAGAGCTGCGTATAATTTAAATAATAAAACATCATGTTATTAACAACAACACCGACCATCCAGGGTCAAGAAATCAAAGAGTATCTAGGCATAGTAACTGGCGAGACCATCATCGGAGCAAATTTCATGAAGGATTTTCTTGCGGGAATACGAGACATTATCGGCGGACGAAGCGGTTCGTATGAGAAAGTTCTTCGCGAAGGAAAAGAAACCTCGCTGAAAGAGCTTGAAGAGCGCGCGCAGCAAATGGGAGCAAACGCAGTTGTAGGTATCGACTTAGACTACGAAACCGTTGGTGCGCAAGGTTCAATGCTAATGGTAACCTGTTCGGGAACAGCCGTGAAAATTTAATTCGAGAGGAAAGCCGCATGAAATTAGATTTCCGAATCTATTTGGCTTTAATTACAACCATTATGTCCCTTACCGCATCAGCGCAAGGGACTTTTTTTCTTTCTTATAGTAATAACTGTTCCGTAGAAAAACCGAATGCTTTAATAACTCTTCAAAAGCCTGACGGCAGTATATCTACGCTTGTCGATGAGTTGAAAGGAGTATATCAACAAGATTCTCTGCCATGTGAACATGGGAAATATTCACTCCTCACTGTTATCAGAACAAAATATTGTGGCAACGATTCATTGAGACGTTCTTTCACAGTTAATGAAAAAGAATTTGTGGATTGCAGAGTCACGCTAGAACACAATGTAAAGGATAGATATGCCTCGCAATGCAATGATTCTATTTTTGAATGCGATATTGAAATAACGAAACTACATGAGAAGGAGGATGGTGTAAACATTCGCTTTATTAAATACAATGATGATAGAGACGCCGATGTTCCCGGTCCATTGTTCATCATAAAAATAACACTCGAGATACTTTGTGCGGTGAGTGGCTACCCGGTTATTTTTGGGGAGCGGTTGCAAGGATAGATAAAGGGAAGCGTTTGTTCTATAAAGTTGGCTACTTGTGTTCAAGTTGGGTCGATTCACCGCCGCTATATCCTGATTCTATAAAATACTCATGGATTGGGAGTTTAGGAAATATTCTCCGTCCAGGGAGGTATCGTTACAGAGTTAGATATTACAAGAAGGGCAATAAAACAGATGAAAATAAATCGGAAACAAAAGAGCAAGCAGATTTCAGGTGGTTTGCACGTTTAGACGAATTGTATTCGATTTACTGTGACTTTGAAGTGAAGGAGGTAAAATGAGAAAGCTCTGTTTGGTGTGTGTCGTCTCTATCGTTATTTTATCGAGCTGCGGAAGGGAGCGCGATAAAATTGCGCAGTCGAAAACGGAGTCGAAAATAGTTTTTCGCGACGAGGTTAGGCTTAAAACAACTCCGGTTAAGAATCAAGGCAGCAGTTCGCTTTGTTGGGTCTATGCTATGCTCGCCACAATCGAAACCGAACATTTGATGTTGGGCGATTCGGTTAATCTCAGTGCCGATTATATTGCTCGCTGTTTCATCTCCGAACAGGCAGCCCGAAGATTACTTTCCAACAACGAATCGAACACCACAACGCGCGGTATGGCAGGCATGGCAATCGATTTGCTCGAAACTAACGGACTTCATCATTACGACGCTTATCATCTGAAGCAAACAGTAGATTATGGCGTTCTATGCAGAAAAATAGACTGCATAACAACTGCTCCGGCACGAAATAATTTCAATCAACGAATGGACGCAGTAAACGAGTTATTGGACAAAAGCATTGGATTCCTCCCGCGAAAGGTTTTCTTTCGCAGCGCCATCTACACGCCTTATGAGTTCGCCAGAAGCGTGTGCAGAAAGGACGAATATCTAGGTTTAACCAGTTTCACCCATCATCCTTTCGGCGAGCGGTTCGCCATCGAACTTCCCGACAACTATTTCCACAACACTTTCCTAAACATTCCTTTAGATTCGATGATGATGATTGTTGAAAACAGCCTCCGCGCAGGTCATCCGGTGTGTTGGGAGGGCGATGTGAGCGAGCCCGGCTTTTCGTTCGCTAAAGGAATAGCCATCCTACCTAAGGGCACAAAATGCAATCAAACTACCCGACAAAAAGCATTTGAAAACAAAAGTACAACCGACGACCATTGCATGTCGATTATCGGTTTGGCCCGCGACGCTAACGGAACAAAGTATTTTATCTGCAAAAACAGTTGGGGAGAATCGAATCCCTACGGCGGTTTCATGTATTTAAGCCACGATTATGTGAAACTAAAAACGATAGCACTCTATGTTCAATCAAACCAAATTGGATTTAGAATGTAAGTTCGGTTTAGATGTGCCGCCGATAACCTTGCTTTTAATCATGAGAATAAAATTTACCCCCTAAAACGATTGTTCAAAACAGGAAACTTTTTATTTCGAAGGGAAATAATACATTATACTGGCTGGCAGAACCTCTGCCGAGACAAATACCCGAAGGCGCGAGGCTGGCAGAATCTCTGCCGGGAAGAATCCGGAAGGCGCGGGGCTGGCAGAATCTCTGCCGGGAAGAATCCGGACAGCGCGGAGCTGGCAGAGCCTCTGCCGGGAGGAATCCAGACAGCGCGGAGCTGGCAGAACCTCTGCCGGGAAGAATACAGAAGGCGCGGAGCTGGCAGAACCTCTGCCGGGAAGAATCCTGACGGCGCAGGTCTGGCAGAGCCTCTGCCGGGACAAATCCTGACTGCGCGGGGTTGGCAGAACCTCTGCCGAGAGGAATCAACGTGGATTCGGACAGACACGGGGTCTGTCCCTACATGAGGGGGCAAATCAATGTGGGTGGCGGACAGAAAATCACCTCTCGGAATCTGTCCCTACATACGGGAACGAATCAATGTGGGTATCGGACGGACAGCAAATCACCCCTCGGGGTTCTGTCCCTACATGAGGGGGCGAATCAATGTGTGGGCATTCTAATATTTCATTTATCATTACCTCGGGCCAACTCGGGCGGGAACGACCGCATGTAGGGACAGACCCCGTGTCTGTCCGCCCCCTCCGTCCGACAAGGACGGAATAAACACGTCATCCGAAAAACCACGAACGATTGTGCATGCATCCGACTCCCAAGGGACGGTCGGACAGACACGGGGAAGAATCCACGTGGGTATCGGACAGACACGGGGTCTGTCCCTACATGCGGGAACGAATCAATGTGTGTATCGGGCGGACTGCAAATCACCCCCTCGGGGTCTGTCCGCCCCCTCTCAATCTGGCAAAAACAATTTAACCTTATATGATATGCTTATCGGAATAAAACTGGTCGAGAATGTTAAGCATATCTGTCGGAAGATAGACCATTGCACGGTCGATAATCTCATACGGTATTTGGTAATAAGCCTCAGCAACAGCCCCGGCTATACAGGCTTTAGTATCGGTGTCGCCGTCGCAAAGTACAGCTATTCTGATTGTGTCTTCAAACGAGTTTGAATTGATGAAACAGCGTAAGGCCATCGGAACAGTTTCCTGACAGGTGGAATCGAAATGACCTTCAGCTCCGAGTTTCATTATGTCTCTTAAACGCGGAAGTTCATATCCATAGAATTTCTTCACTTTACACTCTACTTCACTCTTGGTGAATCGCATGTATTTAAGCCAGTGTATAACCTCGGCTATACATTCGGCACCTTTAATTCCTTCGGGATGATTATGAGTCGGTTCGGCCGATTTACGAGCTTCGGCCACTACATCTTCCCATTCGGTAAAGAGCCATCCAATCGGACTCACTCGCATTGCAGCACCGTTTCCGTATGAATTCATCGGTTCATGATCAGGTGAGTTGAGCCACTGAAGAAACATACTACCGTATCCGCCACCCATTGGGTTGGGATAACGATGACACCAATCGAGCAGCGCATCACGATAGGTTCTTCGATTGAGTACGGCATCAGCAATTGCAATGGTGCATACAGTATCGTCGGTAAACGAACATTCATCAGTGAAAAGTTCGAAATCACGCTTCGGTGCTTCGCCGAATTCGAATCGTGAGCCAACAATATCGCCAATTATTGCTCCTATCATGATTTGTTGCAGTTTAAAAAGACTATCGGATTGTTTTTCTTTTCTCGCGGTAAATCATCGTTTGTACTCCGACCGGGAATCGAACCCGGATCAAAGGTTTAGGAAACCTCCGTTCTATCCATTGAACTATCAGAGCATATGACGATTTTATGTTTGCAAAGATAGAGCTTTTCTCCATCATAATGCCAGAGCTAAAAGAGATAAGCCTAAGCCGCCATTTACCGAAAGGGAAAGAAAAACGACAGTACCAAAAATTCGTTATCTTTTATGAAAGTAACATTGCTTATTCTGGACGACATGGGGTATTGGATAACTTTGCAACACGTATATTTAAAACATTATGTAAAGATGAAAAGATTGTTTTTAAGTCAAATTGCGCTAGCCGTCTGCCTGGTGGGCTGTGTGGCTGGCAATGGAGATAATCATATTGGAAAAATAAACCATAAGGATGTAATTGGAAATAAAGAAAATCATACGATTGGATATTTCCATGGTTTAGAGGTCAACGGAAAATTTAACGTCCACTTCGTAGAAGGCAAAGTACATAAAGTTAGTTTCAGTAATCCCAGTCAGGCAAGTTTTAGAATCGAAGAAAGCGAACTGAAGATTAGATCGAAACATGGCATTAGAGTTCCGATTGATGTTTATATCACCGCCCCACAGATATCCGAAATAGAGCTCAATGGTACAATTAACTTCAAAGCAAAGAATATTCATGCATCGAAGCTCGATATAGATACAAAGGGCACTGTGAATGTAGACGTGGAGAAGATTTCGGTTACATCGTTCGATTTCGATAACGACGGTACAGTGAACTTCAATGCTAACGTTGACGCAATGAAAGCCGAATTCGATAACGAAGGAACATGTAAATTGAATATTGCCGTAAGCGCACAGAACATGGAACTTTCCAACAGCGGAACACAAACAGTTAATCTTGATTTCAAAGGCCTAAACTTGATACTGGATAATAAGGGTATAAATAATATAAACGCCGTTCTGGATTGCAACACCGTATCGGGCTCAAACTTTGGAACTAGTAAGATAGTTCTTTCAGGTAAAGCCAAAGAAGTGAATATCCATCCCGACAACTCAACGTTTATCGACACTACAAAACTGAATATTGAATAAAGGATAATTTTAGACTGATTATTCTCATTACAACAGGCTCTCTAAATTAAATTGAGAGTCTGTTTTTTTGTTAATAGTTACTTTTGCACGCAAACAAAGACCAGAGGTTTGTTCCTACATAAACGATGAACAAAACAATAAACGACTTTGAGATAATGGCACCCGTTGGCTCTAAAGAGAGTCTTGTGGCTGCAATACAATCCGGTGCCGATTCGGTTTATTTCGGAATCGGACGGCTCAATATGCGATCACATTCTGCAAATCATTTCACCATCGACGATCTGAACTACATCGCTCGGATGTGCAACAGGAAAGGAATAAAAACTTATCTCACAGTAAACACAGTTATCTATGGCGACGACCTCGGAACAATGCGCGAGATTATAGATGCTGCAAAAACTGCGGGCATTTCGGCCGTAATAGCGAGCGACGTAGCGGTTATGATTCGCTGCCGAGAGGTTGGCATGGAAGTTCATCTATCGACACAGCTCAACATTTCAAACATTGAAGCGCTGAAATTCTACGCGCAGTTTGCCGATGTAGTTGTTCTTGCTCGCGAACTTAATATGGAGCAGGTGGCAGAGATTAATCGACAAATTATCGAGCAGAATATAACCGGGCCTGGAGGTGAATTGGTTCGTATTGAGATGTTCTGTCATGGCGCGCTGTGCATGGCTATATCCGGAAAGTGCTACATGAGTTTGCACGATGCGAATCGGTCGGCCAATCGCGGAGAATGCGTGCAAATTTGTAGGCGTTCGTACACCGTAACCGATAACGAAACGGGCACTCAGCTCGAAATCGATAATAAATACATAATGAGTCTGAAAGATCTGAAAACCGTTCGATTCATCGACCAAATGATGAATGCAGGTGTTAGAGTCTTCAAGATTGAAGGACGCGCACGCGGACCAGAATATGTTCACACCGTTGTATCGTGTTACAAGGAGGCAATAGCCAGTGTACTCAACGGAACTTTCAGCGAAAATAAAAAGGATGAATGGGATGAGCGTCTTGCCTCCGTTTTCAATCGTGGTTTCTGGGATGGATATTATCAAGGACAAACGATGGGCGAATGGACAAGAAACTACGGTAACAAAGCAACTGAAAAGAAGGTTCTCGTAGGTAAGGTTATAAAATACTTCTCGCGCCTTAGAGTGGCCGAAATATCAGTCGAGGCGTCGGAAATATCGGTTGGTGAGAAGATTCTTATAACCGGAACCACTACGGGCATAATGAACTTTCGGGTAGACGAAATAAGATACGAACTCGAACCGGTGGAGAAAGCCGAAAAAGGTTGGCGGGTATCTATTCCGGTGCCGAGAAAGGTTCGCCCAAACGATAAGATTTATAAACTCATAAAAGAAGAAAAACAATGACGATAAACGAACTTCAAGACAAGGTGGTAGAGGAATTCTCGGAATTAACCGACTGGATGGACAAATATCAAATGCTCATCGAACTAGGAAATGAGCTCGAACCACTCAAACGAAAAATATAAAACCGAGAAAAACATAATCGATGGATGCCAAAGCCGAGTATGGCTGCAATGCGATATAGTAGACGGGCAACTGGTGTTCACTGCCGATTCTGACGCCCTTATAACAAAAGGAATCATCGCCCTGCTAATCAGAGTTATCAGTAATCACACGCCACAAGAAATCATCGATGCCGAGTTCTACTTTATCGACAGGATTGGATTGCGCCAACATCTAAGTCCAACGCGCAGCAATGGTTTACTTTCAATGGTTAAGCAAATCAAGGCTTATGCTCTAGCTTATTCTATCAAGAAAGGATGAGGAAGCTCCGCACAATAGAAATGAATCGCCTCTCAATTGAAGAATTCAGAGAGGCTCCGAAGCTGCCGCTAGTTGTGGTGCTCGACAATGTACGGTCGCTCTACAACATCGGCAGCATATTCCGTTCGTGCGACGCTTTCCGCGTAAAGTCCGTTTATTTATGCGGAATAACAGCAACGCCCCCAAATGCTGAGATTCATAAAACAGCACTCGGAGGCGAGGATTCTGTGGAGTGGAAATATTTTGAAAAAACAGAAGATGTAATACAGCAATTACGACAGGAAGATTATTTTATTTACAGTATCGAGCAAGTTGAAAATTCAACCCGACTGCAGAATCTTTCTCTCGATGCTACTAAGACATATGCAGTTGTTTTCGGAAACGAGGTGAAAGGAGTTTCGCAAAATGTTGTTGACTTGAGCAATGATTGTCTAGAAATTCCGCAGTTCGGAACCAAACACTCTCTAAACGTTAGCGTTGCCGCCGGAATTGTTATTTGGGAGTTTGCCCGTCAGTTGATTATTTGATTTTCGAAGTCACCGGATTATTTATTCCCTTCATTGAAACTAGATAAGCTTTAGCCGAACCGAATTTAAGTCGCATATCCAGTCGGATGGGGATATGGTTCTGGTCATCGCTCACGTAGAAACTCGCAATGTTTCTCCATTTCTTTCCGTTTTCATTTTCGTAGTAGGTCATTTCTAGACAACGATATTTATGCCCATCGTCGGCCTTCACTTCAGTCTTCCCGTTGTAAACAATCTTAGCTGGATGCATACTATTTCCGTCGACGATAGGGAAATTAACCGTCTGACCTTTCTTCCAACTTTCCGGATTAAAACTTCTTGCCCTCATAAAAATGCTCATCATGTCGAATACGCAATCATTGTAAGTTTTTTCTTGCCAATGATGCTTACCGTCATTGTCGATTCTATGTTGTTTAACTCTGCATTTTCCGCCCGGATAACTATAGAAAACCTCGTCTACTGTGTATCTCTTTCCTTCTCTGGCCCCCTTTCTATAATAGAGCGGCGCCATTTGTCGGGAGTCATAACAGAGAAGTGTGTCGCGCAGGACGAAATATTTATCCACCCGTCCGTTTCCGCGAGTAATTAGCGAAGCTTTGTAGGCAGGTGTGCCGTGATAGGTCGATGCAACTGTCGACCACAATGCCGTTCCTGCTTTAACCCAAACGAATTGCCAATTATAATAAAGGTTATAGTTGAGATGCTCTTCATTTCCAAACGCAGTATTTCGGAATGTACATTGTGCATGTGCCATAAGAGTCAGTATAAGGAATAGAGCCAGAAGTCTGATTTTTTGTTTCATAATTCGAGTTGTTTTAATCATTATTTTTTCGGTTCATATGTCAATCTTTATCCACTTCATTTTATAATCATTTTCTTTTCCTTTTAAAAAAAGAAAGGAAGGATGAGAATGATATGCCGTGGATTAGTGCAAAAGTTTTTGTCCTTATTCTTTGTTTTTCGACTATAAACATTTTGCGATTATTTATCAACTATTTTTTGAATGGTTATAGGTTGATTTTCAGGTCTGAAAATTGGTTATCAACACATTTACCAAACGTTGCAAAGATAATTGGTTTATATTTTTTCATTCTTCTGGCTGGTGTAAAACTTGACTAAAACTCTTTGTATAACTCATAGTTTATCCTCATTCCTCCCCCACTCTATTTTGTTGTGTTAAAGTCTTTATACTTATTCGGAAGTTATCATTGGGTTTTCAACATCGTTGTACACAATATATGGATTAAACGATGTGTACCGAATCAAACTATGTTGAAGTTAAAGCCCAGAAAGTTGTTTGTAGTATATGAGGTGCGAAATATGGGTATAAAGAGTTGCCATAGTTCTCGTTTGTCCCTTTTACATCTTCAGCAGACTTCAAATGTTGTGGTTTTGAGGTAGCTGCATAGTACCTTTGTCGGAAAAAGAATAAAAATATGAAATACCTCTTAGTTTCTGATATTCACGGTTGTTTACCAGCCCTTGAAAAGGTTCTAGATTTCTATGACCGAACCCGATGCGACATGCTTTGTATTCTGGGAGACATTCTGAATTATGGTCCACGCAACTCGCTGCCAGAAGGACTCGACCCGAAAGCAATTGTCGAACGACTAAACAGTAGGGTGGGGGACATTGTTGCCATTAGAGGCAACTGCGACTCGGAGGTCGACCAGATGTTGCTCAATTTCCCGATACTCTCGGATTATATATTGCTCATTGACAGCGGGAAAAGGCTATTTCTCACACACGGTCATGTTTACAATAAGGATAAAATGCCCAATATAAATTTCGATGCAATCGTCTACGGGCACACACATCTTTGGGAACTAACCCGGCAGGACGACACAATGGTATGCAATCTTGGGTCGATAACATTTCCGAAAGGAGGAAATCCGCCAACCTTCATGACCTATGAAGAGGGCATGTTCAGAGTCTATAAACTGGATGGGGATCTAATGGCCGAGGCAACTGTTTAATCTTTAAAATAATAGTAATGACAACTTCAGAAAAACCCTTAATACTTATCTCGAACGACGACGGATACCACTCCAATGGAATAAAAACTCTCGTTTCCTTTCTTTCAGATTTCGCTGAAATAGTTGTTTGCGCTCCCGAATCAGCCCGTTCGGGATATTCGTGTGCTTTCTCGGCTGCCGATTTTCTCAAGTTAAAGAAGAGGTACAATATTCCCGGATGCACCGTGTGGTCGTGCACAGGAACACCGGTTGATTGTGTGAAAATAGCGCTTGAAGTGCTTCTATCCGGTAGGCGCCCCAATCTCATAATTGGCGGAATCAACCATGGCGATAACTCATCGGTTAACACCCACTACAGCGGTACAATGGGCATTGCCTGTGAAGGCTGCATGAAATATATCCCGTCGATAGCCTTCTCGAACTGCGACAACGATACGGAAGCCAATCTTTCTCATCTTCGCAGCTATGTTCGCGAGATAGTTAAGCGGGTTCTAACTAACGGACTACCAAAGGGTGTCTGCCTTAACGTAAACTTCCCGCAGGTTGAACAGTTCAAAGGATTGAAAATTTGTCGGATGGGTTATGGAAGTTGGGTCGACGAGGTTGTGACTCGCAGTCATCCCTTAGGATATGAATACTATTGGATGGTGGGTTCCTACAGGAACGACGAGCCAAATGCAACCGATAACGACCGATGGGCACTCGAAAATGGATTCGTTTCGGTGACTCCGACAAGGATAGACGTAACAGACTATGAGCTACTGAACAAACTAAAATCCTGGGAGGAATGAAATACTATCTCATTGCCGGAGAGGCCTCGGGTGATCTGCATGCGTCGCGGCTGATGAGGTCTTTGAAGAGTTATGACTCCGAGGTCGAGTTTCGTTTCTTTGGCGGAGATCTTATGGCCGAGGTGGGTGGTAAACCGGTGAGGCACTACAAGGAGTTAGCTTATATGGGATTCGTGCCCGTGCTTCTGCATCTGCCAACAATTCTTCGTAACATGCGGATGTGCAAAAAAGATATTCTTGCGTGGAAGCCTGATGTGATTATTCTAGTAGACTATCCAGGTTTTAATCTGAAGATAGCCCGATTCGTTCGGAAAAATTATTGTATCCCAGTATTCTACTACATATCTCCCAAGATATGGGCCTGGAAAGAATATCGCATCCGTAACATAAAGCGCGATGTAAATGAACTTTATTCCATACTACCTTTTGAGGTGCCGTTTTTTGAACAGAAACATAACTACAGAATCCATTATGTGGGCAATCCAACGGTGGAAGAAATCGAAACCTTCAGAGTCAGGTATGTGGAACAATTTGTAGATTTCTGCGAACGTCACGAACTGGATAACAGGCCAATTATCGCTCTGTTAGCAGGTAGTCGAAAGCAAGAAATAAAAGATAATCTGCCTGCAATGATTGAGGCCGCGCGGCATTTTGAAGACTATCAAATAGTAGTTGCCGGAGCGCCGTCGGTCAACAAGAAATTTTACGATAGATTCATCGCCGCCGCACCGGTTAAAATCGTGAGCGATGAAACCTATCAGTTGCTCTCTAATGCATCCGTGGCATTAGTAACCAGCGGAACGGCCACGCTCGAAACCGCTCTGTTCAATGTTCCGCAAGTGGTGTGCTATGCTACGCCTGTGCCGATGTTGGTACGCTTTGCCTTCAAGCACATAATAAAAGTAAACTATATATCCCTGGTTAATCTTATAGCTAACCGCGAAGTGGTTCCTGAACTGCTGGCCGACCGGTTTAAGATTAGCAACATAGCAAACGAACTCTATAAGATTCTCCCCCTACAACCCGGTCGAGCCGCTATGCTTGAGAGTTATCGTTCGATACGTTCACAACTGGGCGACGAAATAGCTCCCGACAACGCTGCTCGCCTCATAATTCATCGCCTTAGTGAAGTACAAATGCATGAGGAATAGGGATTTCGTTCATTCAGAGTTTTTCCAGTATTTTTGCAAGCAAAAGAAATGTTATATGCCACAGCAAACAACAAACACCAACCAGGAATTTAAAGAAGTACTTGAAGAATGTAAGGTAATCTTCACACAGAAGCTGCACGATTATGGAGCGTCGTGGAGAATTCTTCGGCCATCATCGCTTACCGACCAGCTGTTAATCAAGGCTAAGCGCATTCGATCAATAGAAATAACGGGTCAGAATATGGTTGGCGAAGATATTAGGCCGGAATTCCTTGCCTTAATAAACTATGGCATAATAGGTTTGATTCAACTCGAACGCAGTTTTGCCGACAATACTGACATAACATCCGACGAGGCCATCGAACTGTATGGTCTTTATGCAACCCGAGCCTATGAACTCATGACTCACAAGAATCATGACTACGGCGAGGCGTGGAGACACATGCGGGTGAGTAGCTATACCGATTTTATCCTCACCAAAATTGAACGCATTAAAGAAATTGAAGACCTCGGCGGACAAACCATAGTAAGCGAGGGAATAGATGCAAATTACATGGATATTATCAACTACGCAGTGTTTGGAGCAATTAAACTGAAATGAGCATCCCTAAATCGGTTTTCGTGAATATTTGTCGAGCACTGCTGGCAATCACTTTCATCTTTTCGGGTTTTGTCAAAGCCATTGATCCTATGGGAACCCAATATAAGCTGGACGATTATGTTAAGGCCGTAGGTATGGCAGGTATTATTCCCGAATGGATTCTGCTGATGCTGTCGGTGATTCTTTCGGCGCTCGAGTTCACGTTGGGTGTGCTTATGTTGATGGCTATAAGGCGCCGATTGGTGAGCCGGCTTACACTGGTTTTCATGACTGTGATGACCGCTGTTACTCTATGGCTGGCTGTTGCCAACCCGATTCAGGATTGTGGATGTTTCGGTGACGCAATTCATCTCACTAATGCGCAGACATTCGCTAAGAATGTTGTGTTACTCCTGTCGGCATGCATAGTTGCAAAGTGGCCACTTCTTCAGCACAGATTCATCTCGAAAACCAATCAGTGGATAGCTGTAAACTTTACTATAATCTTCATTTTTGCGGCATCGCTGTTTAGTCTTTATTATCTGCCAATATTCGATTTTCGCCCCTATTATATAGGACAGAACATTCAGAAAGCTATGGAAATTCCACCCGGCGCCAAGCGAACGAAATATAAGACAACGTTCATTTGCGTGAAAAACGGGGTCGAGAGAGAGTTCGACGAGAATAACTATCCCTACAATGATACAACGTGGGTGTTTAAAGACACAAGGCAGGAGATTCTCGAGCATGGCTATGAACCGCCAATTCACGATTTCTCTATAACTGATGAGAAAACCGGCGCCGATATTACGCGACAAATCCTTAATTGGAAGGGTTACACATTTCTTCTCATAGCACCCCTCCTGGAGATTGCCGACGACAGTAATTTTGCCGATATTGAGCGAATCTATCAATACGCTAAAATCAACGGCTACAGCTTTATAGGTCTTACATCAAGCACCTATTGTGGTCGGAATCGCTGGCGCGAACTTACAGGAGCCGAATACCCCTTCTATACAACTGATGGTACGACTCTCAAAACAATCGTGCGAAGTAATCCTGGCCTGGTGTTGCTCTATCAAGGCACTATCATCAATAAGTGGAGCACCAACAATATGCCTGGTGAGAAACAGCTTACAGCACCGCTCGCACTTACCGAACTAGGACGCGAACCGTCTAACAATACATGGACAAAGATTCTGCTCATAGTGTTAGGCTATGTTCTTCCGCTAGTGTTGCTAATCATTGCCGATCGTCTTTGGGCATGGACACGATGGCTAAGAAAGCGTGAACAACAAGTGATGAAAGAAGAAAACGAATAATAACTTTTTAAACGTAGAAAGAATATGAGAAAAAAAATTGTAGCAGGTAACTGGAAGATGAATGAAAACCTCCAAGAGGGAATCATTCTGGCGAAAGAGATTAATACAGTATTGGAAGCCGACAAACCTAATTGTGGCGTTGTGATTTGCACCCCGTTCATTCATTTGGCAAGTGTTGCCAGGTACTTAACAAATCTCTCGTTTCGCTGGGTGCAGAAAACTGTGCCGACAAAGAAAAGGGTGCATACACCGGCGAGATTTCGGCTGCGATGGTAAAAAGCACGGGAGCTGAATATGTTATTCTAGGTCATTCGGAACGTCGCCAGTACTACAACGAAACACCTGAGATTCTGAAAGAAAAGGTGCGCCTTGCACTCGATAACGGACTGAAGGTTATTTTCTGCTGCGGTGAAACCCTCGAAGAGCGCGAAGCCGAGAAACAGAATGCCATTGTGAAAGCCGAACTGGAGAACTCCGTGTTCAATCTCAGCTCAACAGATTGGGAGAATATTATTCTGGCCTACGAACCTATCTGGGCCATCGGAACTGGCAAAACAGCAACCTCTGACCAAGCTGAAGAGATGCTAGCCTACATACGCTCCATAGTGGCCGAGAAATATGGCCGTGAAGCTGCCGATGATACCACCATTCTCTATGGCGGAAGCTGTAATCCTGGTAATGCCGCCGAACTTTTCTCGAAACCAGATATCGACGGCGGACTCATTGGTGGAGCATCGCTCAAAACATCCGACTTCAAAGCAATCATAGACGCTTGGAAAAAATAAAACCATCAATCTTCTGCGGGGTCTCCATAAACAGCGTGGTCCCGCAGAGAAAAAATTAGACCTACAATGAAAAAGTTGCTCACTACATTAGCCATCTTGTTCCTTGGAATCCTGTCGATCGCCGCACAGGGTACAGTCACAATATCGCACAGTTCTGACATTGATGCACTCGTAAACAAAAAACAAACTACTAAAACCAAAGAACAAATCAAAGCCGAAAAAAAAGCTGCCAAGAAAGCCGAAAAAGAGAAAAAGAAACTTGAGAAAGAGCAGCAAAAAAATAAACGAACCGTTGAGCTCAAACCCCAGCAAGCCAATCCCTCGGCAACACTCAAACAGGAGGTTAAGAAAATCACTGTTCCCAAGATTAGTGAAATTCAGGAAGAACTCCCCCGTGTTAAACGCGAACCCACCCAACCCATGCAACGCACAAAGCTCGTGAAGAAGCGAGTTAAACACGAACCTGTAGGAACCCAAAAAGTAACTCGTAGAGTACTCAAAGGAATAACTAAAACCCGCGGATTTCGAGTGCAAGCCTATACAGGTGGAAATACCCGCGCAGCCCGTCAGGAAGCCGAACGAATAGGGCAACAGGTAAAGATGCTTTTTCCCGAGGAACCTGTTTACGTGCACTTCTACTCACCCCGATGGATGTGCCTCGTTGGTAACTATACCGACTACGAACAGGCCCGAAAAGTCCTACGCAAACTACAGCGTAACGGTATTCCCAAGGCTGGAATAATCAGAATGATGGTCACTGCGACCACATCGGTACCGATTGAATAAATAAAAATCTACAAATAATACACATGAATCCAGAAACCGAATTGCGCGAAGGTCTCGACGACATTGCAGCGCACTATAAGGAAATTATCAAACTCCTTGGCGAAGATCCCAAACGCGAAGGTCTTCTCAAGACTCCCATGCGAGTGGCAAAGGCTATGCAGATTCTCACCAGAGGCTACACGCAGAATCCTCACAAAGTACTCACCGATGCTTTGTTTTCCGAGAAATACGACCAGATGGTTATCGTGAAAGACATTGACTTTTTCTCAATGTGCGAACATCACATACTGCCTTTTTACGGCAAAGTGCACGTAGCCTACATACCTAACGGATACATTACCGGATTGAGTAAAGTTGCAAGAGTCATCGATATATTCAGTCACCGGCTTCAAGTGCAGGAGCGCCTCACCGAACAGATAAAAGATTGCATACAAAAAACTCTTCATCCTTTGGGCACAATGGTCATAATCGAAGCTAATCACATGTGTATGCAGATGCGTGGTGTAGAAAAGCAGAATTCCATAACTACAACCAGTGCATTCAGTGGTGCATTCAACCAAGCCAAGACGCGTGAAGAGTTTATGAAACTACTTTAATTGTCCAATTCCTTAGGACGATAGCATACCCACCGATGATAAATGCCAAATCCCACTTTGGGACAGTGCATTCACCGATGGTAAAATCGGAAAATCAAAACATATACATATAAACATCAAAATATAAACAACGATGATGAAACGATGTCGAATAATCCCATTGATAATACTCTGCATCATGACCGTGTCCACACTGACATCATGCTTGAAAGACAAGCTAGACTATCAACAGAACGTTACCAACGCCGTGAAAACTATGTCAGGCAAATACATCGGTACGATGGTATCTGTTACAAACGATGGAAAACATCTCGACCCGGTTGATAACATCAAGTGGAAGGTCGATACCACTGGTATAAAACTCAAAGGATTCCCCCTGAAGAATCTGGCGCAAGGATTCAATACAACCGACGACCAAAAAGTGCTAAGCGCTCTACTTGCTGCCGACACAACATCGGTAAACTTAGAAATGCTCATCGGAAATAGTAATCTCGGTGGCCAGATAATTAGCTTCTTTACACGTCCCATGGCAACTTTTAATCTCACTATCGACGGTACAAAGCGCACCTATGTTATCGACGGTGTAGAAACTAAATACGAAATGAGTGGAGGAATATATATCATGCAATCACAATCCATGAATTTCTACTTCCGAATAAACAGGATGCGCGAAATGTTACAAAACCAAAACGGAACGAGCTTCCAAAAAGTGAAAGGATTCAAATACGGGATGCGATTCAACTTAACATCAAAATCAGTAACCAAATGAAATTCATCTCTTGGAATGTAAACGGACTTCGTGCTGTAGTTGGCAAAGGCTTCGTAGAAAGTTTTGAAACGTTCGGGGCTGATTTCTTTTGCCTTCAGGAAACCAAAATGCAGGCAGGACAATTGGATATCAGTTTTCCTGGATATGAATCCTATTGGAACTATGCCGAAAAGAAAGGCTATTCTGGCACGGCAATCTTCACGAAGTATAAACCGCTAAGCGTGACCTATGGAATGAATATCGACGAACACGACCACGAAGGTCGAATCATAACCCTGGAAATGGAGCAGTTCTTTCTCGTGACCGTCTACACGCCCAACTCGCAAGATGGACTTCGCCGACTCGACTATCGTATGCAATGGGAGAGCGATTTCCTGGCTTATCTTACCAGTCTTGACTGCCGAAAACCCGTCATCGTGTGTGGTGATATGAATGTGGCACATGAGGAAATAGACCTCAAGAACCCCCAAAATAATCGTCGTAACGCCGGCTTCACCGATGAAGAGCGACAGAAAATGACAACTTTGCTTGCCTCAGGATTTGTCGATACTTTCAGAACACTTCACCCGGAGGAGCAAAAATATTCCTGGTGGTCATACAGATTTAAGGCTCGCGAAAAGAATGTGGGATGGCGTATAGACTATTTTCTTATATCTGAACGACTTGTACCGCAGCTCGTCGAGGCCACGATTCACGCCGAAATAATGGGAAGCGACCACTGTCCTGTGGAGCTCGTTCTCAACATCTAAAAGCTGAATGAACGGGCAGGTAAAATCTCTCATATTAATGGCTGTCGTCATGACAGCCGTTTTTGTCTACTCCCTAATGCCGGGGGTTGTAGAAATAGGTCCGCTCGTATTCCAAAAAGTTAATCTTCCATTCATAAACAAACCTAAACCGGCAGTTCGCCACATTGTTAATTGTAGACCGAAACTAAGGCATCACACTTTTCTCTTTTTTGGGGACTCTATGGTTGAAGGTCTAGCTAAACGATTAGCCGATTATACCGGCGAAAACAATCACCGACTCTACACCGTGATTTGGTATAGCTCAACAACCGAGCGCTGGGCCTCAACGCGAACGCTTGAGTATTTCATTCATCAGTATAAGCCAACCTACATCATATTGTGCCTTGGTAGCAACGAACTCTTCGTGAACGACCTCGATACGCGTGCAGAATATATAGCCACGCTTGTTGACAAGATGAATGGTCTGCCTTACGTGTGGATTGGACCTGCCGATTGGAACGGCAATACGGGTATCGTTAATCTCATTGCCAAAGGTGCTGGCCGGGGCCATTTCTTCGATAGTAAACATATGAATCTGCAACGCGGAACCGACCATTATCATCCTACATGGCTGGCGTCGGCCCAGTGGATGGATAGTGTCGTACGATTTATGTCGAGTCACGAGGCTGCCGATCCCGTGCAGCTTCACTATCCAAAAGCCCATCATAAAGCTGCTGCCACAAAACTTCTTATCCCCAATTTCAAAGGCTATTAGAAAATGAATATTGACGTGCAGCAAGCAATTCAAATACTTATTAGTTTCATTACCACGCAGAATGAAAACTGGTCGATGAGCTCTATCCCATTCATGCTCCTGTTCATGGTTTTCATGATGGGCTATTTATTGTTCTCCGGTCGGATTCGGTCGGTCTACGTTGTACTCTTCAGTCTATTCTTTGCATTCAAAGCAAACGGTACGCTCATGTGGTTACTTCCTGCAAATGCGCTGCTATCATGGTTTTTCACACGCCGGATGATGCTGCTTGAACGTGGTAGGCCGCGTATCTTTGGCCTGGCTGCAGTGATAATAATAGAACTCCTCCCACTACTATATTTCAAATACACTAATTTTTTCCTCGCTATTCTCGGTGACATCCTCGAAACAAACTTTGCCTTCCACTCGCTTATCCTACCTGTTGGCATATCTTTTTATACTTTCCAAACCATCAGCTACACTGTTGATGTCTACAAACACCGGCTGCCCGCTGATGTTTCGCTGCTTGATTATCTTTTCTACGCAACCTTCTTTCCTCTGATCATAGCTGGCCCAATAACACGTGCAGAAGTTCTCCTACCACAAATCAACAATTCTCGTCCTACCGATAGCTACTTACCATATACCGGCCTTTGGCTCATAATCTGTGGAATAATTAAGAAGGTTATTGTGGCCGACTATCTCGTACAATATAACAACTGGATATTCACCGATCCTACAGCCTACTCCGGATTCGAAAATCTTATGGGAGTACTAGGCTATACCATGCAGATTTATTTCGATTTCGCCGGCTACAGTGACTTCGCTATTGGTACTTCCGCCCTTATGGGCATTAGTCTACCTATCAATTTCAGCTTCCCCTACCAAAGTTTAAATTTGACCGAGTTCTGGCATAGGTGGCACATCTCGCTATCCAAATGGTTTCGTGATTATCTCTACATCCCGTTGGGTGGAAACCGGTGCGGTAATATACGAACCTATCTCAACAGTTTCGTCGTGATGCTCATTGCTGGTCTATGGCACGGTGCCTCCGGAATGTTTTTTCTCTGGGGAGTATTACATGGTGTTGGTCTGGTTGCGCATAAATTCTTTCTCCGCCATGGCCTTTCTCGTATTCCTGACATTCTGCCTATACGAATTGCGAGTTTGCTTGTAACTTTTACTTACGTTGCCTTTGCATGGATATTTTTCCGTGCACCCAATCTCGACACCGCACTTGCTATAATCAATAACATAGGTCATAACCTTAACCTCGGCGATGCTTTACCTTTCCTGTATGCCCGTCCTTTGTGGTTACTCATGCTCCTCCTTGGCTTACAGCTCCACACCATTCGCGAGCATGACTATGACTGGCTACGCCACTCTTTCATCTCCAGTCATTGGATAATGAAACTAATGTTGACTGCTCTCGTCATCCAATTGGCAATCAACATTAGCCAGGATAATATTCAACCTTTTATTTACACTGCTTTTTAGTTTTAAAGTTCTACTAACCGATTTGGGTTAAAGAATATAAATGTAAAGAAGTTACAATTTGCTTCTAGTGAGTTTCTTCCTACCTTTGTTTGCGTTCGTTAACGAAATGGATGAGCCATTTTCGAAACTAAGTATTTAATATACCTAACATAGATATTAATATGAATTATTCAAGTAAACGACTATCAACCTGCTTGGTGATGCTTTTCAGCTTCATTCTAGCAATCACGGCAGGTCCAAGAAGTAAGGCTGCCATTAAAGCAGCTGCTATTAAAGCCCTTGAAAGTTCATCTCTCAGGATGAACTCTATAACAAGAGGGCAACTGAAAATGCTACAGGTAAACAAAGAGTTTGTTGTTATGGGTTACGAAGATGGTGGATTCGTCATTGTTAGCAAAGATGATTTGACACCTGAGATCATCGGGTACTCCACGACCGATTTCAATGAAGCAATTAAAAACGAAAGCTTCAAATGGTATCTTAAAGCTGTCCAAGCCACAGTGGAAAGTATTGTGGCATCAGGCAAATCATACAAAACGATCAAGCCCGACATCAACAAGTTTCCTGCTCAAATGTCCCCGCTTATTAAATCGCACTGGGGACAGGAATCTCCCTACAACGACCTTTGTCCCGAAGGAACTGTATCGGGTACGGGTTCATGGCAGGGATATGGCAAAACCGGACGGACTGTGAGTGGATGTGTAGCTACGGCTATGGCACAAATCATCTACTACAATCGTTTTCCATCACGCGGAAATGGCACGCACTCAGTTAGAGTTAAGCAAGCCGACGGTTCATATAAAACTGTAGCTGTGAACTACGATGAAAGTATTTACGATTACGATAACATGCTTAACGATTACAAACAAGGAAGTTATAATGCAGTTCAAGGAAAAGCAGTTGCTAAGCTAATGCTAGATTGTGGCGTGGCATCTGACATGCAATATGCCACCGATGGTTCGGGAACGTACACAAGTAATGCAGCTGTAGGATTGAGACGTAATTTCGGATATCCTGCGACAACCAGAATGGTTGAACGTAAGAACTTTTCTGAAGAGGATTGGATGGATATGGTGTTCACCGAAGTGAGCGCACATCGCGCCATCCTCTACACCGGAGTTGACTTGGCGAATGGCGGGCACGCTTTTGTGCTATGCGGATATAACTCCGACGGAAAGGTGTGGATAAACTGGGGATGGAACGGTAGCGCAGACGGATACTACGACATCGCTCTGCTGAATCCCAAAAGTTCTGGATTGAAATTCTCATCATATCAAGACATGATTATCGGCTTTGGCGGTAAGCCTGTCGATACGGTTAAAGACACTGTTACTGTAGCATCGCCGGGAACGCTCAATACGCTCATCCCCGACTCTCTAGTAACACGCATCTCGTTGCTGAAAGTCAATGGAAACATAAACTCGACTGACATCAAATTCATTCGCCTCATTGCCGGATACGACGACAAAAACAAAACAACTCACAGTTCACTTTCAGTGCTCGACCTTTCAGATGCTAACATTGTTGCTGGAGGCGACGCCTATCTTATTGAAGGAGACAAGAGTCTAACCACCGTAGACAACGTGCTCCCAGAACGCGCATTCTATAATGTGTCAGGATTGAATAAGCTCTATCTGCCTAAGACCATGAAGAGCTTCGGTAACGGAGCTTTCGGACGATTAGTGAGCCTAGACTCACTTTATATACCGACCGGAGCCGACAAAGAATATGTGGTGATGGACAAAGTTATCTACAATGCCGATACAACCAACGTGCTCGCAACATATTCCTACAGGGAAGGCGAAATTACTCTACCCGCTACGGTGACCGAAATTAACGACTACGGTATGTCGGGTGCCAGCATGCTTACACGGGTCAACCTGCCTGCATCGTTGAAATTCATCGGCAATGAAGCATTCGCCGGCAACTATGCACTCGAGCAAATTAGATGTTATTTCAAAGATCCTGTAGCACTTGGCAGTAAGGTGTTCAATGAAATGGACAAGAGCAGTATTAAACTCTATGTGCCCGCCGGAAGCTTGACTAAATTTAAGAGAGCCGCACAGTGGAAAGATTTCTACACCGTGGCACATAAGAACATCATAGAATTCGGAACCTCGCTCAAAGTGCGTAATGCCCTGAGACGATACGGAGAAAACAACCCATCGTTCGGATGGAAAACGGAAGGTGACTTTGTTAACGGAAGACCAGAACTCTCGTGTGAAGCCACGCCAACATCACCTGTTGGAAAATACGTGATTCACATAAGCCGTGGAACTATAACCGAACCCATGGTTGATTTTCACGACGGTTATCTCACAGTCGAAAAGGCGATTGCCGAAATGAAAGCCGACGACAAAACTATTGACGGAGACGAAACACTCCAGTTCACTTATACCGTTAGCGGATTGAAGAACAACGAAACTTCCGTTGTCCTAACCGTGCAACCGCAGTTCAGTATAGTTGATGCCATGGGACAAACCGTGACCAACTACAGTAAGAAAGGCACATACTACATCTCTATCAGCGGAGCTGAGTCCCAGAACTACACTTTCAACTACACGCCAGGAACGCTAATCGTGAAGAGTTCTGCTACGGGTATCGACAATGTTCAGTCGGCCAACTCCGAGGCTCGGTTCGATATCTACACCGTCTCTGGCGCCCTCATCGGCAAAGGAGTAATCAGCCTTCGCGGTCTGCCCAAAGGCGTCTATATCGTAAACGGTAAGAAGATTGTTAAATAAAATTCCAATCGGAAATCATAGAGACAAAAATAGCCTTGCAACATGTGGCGTTGCAAGGCTATTTTTTAGCCTGTCACACCAAACAAACGAATCGAAATTATGAGTGAACTTTCAGAACAAAGAATTGATTATCTGTTCATGATTGAACAGGCAATCAAAGCCCCTTCCGGGCATAACACGCAACCATGGCTATTCAAAATCGGCGATTCAGAAATAGCTATATATCCCGATACGACAAAAGCTCTCCCGGTTGTCGACCCCGATAACAGAGAACTCTTTGTTAGTCTCGGTTGTGCAGCCGAAAACCTCTGTATAGCCGCCACGCACAAGGGATATGCAACCGCCATGACAGTAACGGCCGATGGAATTGTGAAAATCAAACTCTTGAAACAGGAGAACATAACCCCCGAAGATTTATTTCCACAAATAGAACTGCGGCAAACCAATCGAAGCGTATTTAATGGGCGGATAATTCCTGCGGAAAACATCACCATCTTAAACAACATTTCTTCACAACCGGGCATCGGAGTTCATTTCTTCAAAAATGGAACCCGCGAGTTTAAAACCATTGCCGAAAATGTTTATCAAGGGAACAGTCGACAGATGAATAATCCCGATTTTAAACAAGAATTAAGATTGTGGATGCGCTACAACAAGAAACATCAGGATCAAATGTATGACGGACTGAGCTATGCTGTTTTCGGTGCGCCAAATGTTCCGATGTTTATTGCTAAGGCCGTTATTTCAGGGTCCATAAATGAATATTCGCAGAATAAGGCCGACCGGAAGAAGATAGTGTCATCGTCTCATCTGGTTCTACTAACAACTTCCGAAAACACCGTCAAGCAATGGATTAATCTTGGTCGCATACTTGAGCGAATTCTTCTCGTATCAACGCAGATGGGAATAGCAAATGCCTACCTGAATCAGCCCAACGAGGAACGTGAAATATCATTCGAGATGGCAAAATCGCTCGGTATCGTAAACGAGTATCCCACCGTCTTACTGCGCATGGGTTACGGAAAACGAGTGCCTTACTCTTTAAGAAGGAAGCTTGAATCGTTTATCCCAATAGATAAATAAGAACATAATCTATGCGAGTTTGGTTAGATTTTTACACCGCTCGCAGATTTTTTATATGAGATTCAGACGCCATATGTGTTGAGATTTATCGATAGGGCAGAGTAGAGGTTCGAATCAACATATTCGAATCTCTATTTGTCTAGATGAATCAATTACTCCCCTCAATTATCAAAGTTCTCTAGAGGTATTATGTATCGTCCTTTAAAAAGGAGCGTAATTGTTGATAAATTTTTGAAATAACTCCTTTTTAAAGGGCGACTATATCGGAAAAAATCGAACCTCAAGAGATGAGATAGACTCTTGAGGTTCGATAGCTAGGAGATACCACAACTCTAGTAATTCGGATGAAATAACTAGAATTTGATGAATGGACGAACAAAATTTGAAGGTATACTCTTATTGAAAGAACTTAGGCGGATGTAGCTCATAGTGCATCCAGTGTTCATAGCATGCGTTTTATTATATTCTCCAGATGTCCAAATCCATTCGCCCAGGGTTTCTGTTCCACCAGCCTGAACGAACACAGTTCGATAGATTTTACCATCCCATCCTGAATTGAAATCTCCCCAGTTATTCGCTTGGCTCTTATTAAACTTACCTATCCCTGCGTAGGCATCGAGTACTTCTCCTAAGGCGGGAAGGAACCATTTACTAAGATTAGGACCTGTCAATGTCACTCCAGGATTATAATGTGCGGCAATGTAGAAGGCTGGAAATATGGTTGATTGGTTGGCCTTGATTGTAGAATGGTCGGTGCTTTGTGCAGCGTCGTAGGTGATTTCATATCCCCATAGAATGCTTTTGTGGTCGGAGAAGTTTTCACTGTGTCCGGCATTATGGAATTGTCCTTCACTGTTGGCCCATTTTGCACTTCCTACACTTCTCAGAGCCATGGCCTTGTTTCCGGGAATAACGGCTCCGATAGGTTTTTTACCTGCAGCAAGACCATCGGCAAGAGAGGAGGTTGTCCCGTCGTGGAAGAGATAAGAGTAGGAGTAGTAGAGCCTAAGTTTCACCGTGTAGGATTCGTTGGCTTTGAGCTCAGTTGTCGGAAAGTTCTTCATATTTAGGGCCGCTGCCGATGAGAGATTTTTGCGATATATACTACCGTTATTGAATTTTAGTTTTATGTTATTGCCATTGGTTCCTGGCATCACATAAATAAAGCCTGATGTTGACTCGCCTTTATATGGGAATGTATTTGGGTTGGTGTTTGGGAATGAAAAAGTAGGTGTCGTGACGTTCTGTAGCGAGCCGTTTTGTTGTGTTCCGTTTTCTAGATTGTATGTTATGCTGCTAGGCATACCTGTTATGCTTGCTTGCGCAGAGACCCCTGAGAATTCCCAGTAAGCATCTGCTTCGAATCGCACTCGAGCGGCTTGATGCTTCATCGTGAAATGCACTGCATATTGATTGCCACTGATAGTGGTTTGGGTTATTCCGATTAAGGCTGTCTGAGCGTTCGCTACTGTTACGGTGAGGTTTGTTCCGTCGTCGGCGACAGCGTCGTTGTAACAAACAAACGTGTAGGTTCCCGGTTCGAGAATGAGTTTTTGCGCCGAGCTAGCGTCCGGTTGGAATTTCTTACTTGCACCGCTTCCACTGACGGTACCTTTCATTATTGCTCCAGGAATACGCTGACTGTTCTTAACCACATAGATGGTATAGTGCTGGTTTGGCATCTCGGCGCGTGTTGAAGGCGATTGGATTTCGGGAAATACCTCCTGTTCAATGGTTAGGAGAGCATCTATACCGTCGCTAAGTTTAATCGATTTCTTTGCTACAGATCTTGCCGTGCGCGAAAGCAGTATGTCGTCGTTGAAATTCATTTCACTCAATGTAAATGATGCGGCGCTAAGTTCAATTTTGCCATCGGGGCGCTGCACGGGTTCGTTTTCGTCTTTATTACATCCAGTTAGGAATGGAATTATTTCTTCTGATACATTTCGGCTTGGGTTTGAATAAGTTTGGCGTCGTCGAAATAGTTTATTTGCATGGCTGTACGAATTTCGTCCATTGTTTGGGTGGCGGTTTCGCGGGCGGTTACAGAGCCTTTACGCAAGATATTATAAATCTCAGGAATGTCCTGTTCGAACTCATGGCGACGGGCGCGGATAGGTTCTAGTATTTTGTTGAGTACGCTATTGAGGAGTTTCTTGCATTTCATATCGCCTATCCCTCCAGCTGCGTAGGCAGCTTTGAGCTCGTGGAGTGAAGTAAATTCGGGCCAGAACTGGGAAAAGTCTTCATCGGTGGCAAAGGCGTCGAGATAAGTGAATACGGCATTGCCCTCAACGTGTCCAGGGTCAGTAACGTTTATGTGCTTGGGGTCTGTATACATTCCTTTAACCTTGTTCCAAACTATATCGGCATCGTCGGAAAGATAGATGCAGTTGCCGAGACTTTTGCTCATCTTTTCACGCCCGTCGGTTCCTGGAAGACGGCGTGCTGTGGCGTTTTCTGGTAGCATAATTTCAGGTTCTACAAGTACGGGAGAATAGGTTTGATTGAATCGGCGGACGAGTTCGCGGGTGAGTTCAATCATCGGTTCCTGGTCTTCGCCTACAGGAATAGTGGTTGCCTTGAAAGCTACGATGTCGGCTGCCTGCGAAACCGGATATGCAAAGAAGCCAAGTGGAATATTGGCTTCGAAGTTTCGCATCTTTATTTCGGTTTTCACTGTGGGATTACGTTGCACGCGGCTTACGCTTACGAGATTCATCAGATAGGTTGTGAGTTCGGCCAGTTCGGGAATCCGGCTCTGAATATAGAGCGTGCATTGTTCGGGGTCAAGGCCCACTGATAGATAGTCGAGTGCAACCTCGATGATGTTCTGCCTGATTTTCTCGGGATTTTCGGCGTTATCGGTGAGTGCTTGCACGTCGGCCATGAAGACAAACATCTTGTCGTAGTTTCCGTTGTTCTGGAGTTCCACTCGGCGGCGTAGCGAGCACATAATGTCCGAGGTGCAGCTTTCCGGTGGGGCGGTCACCAGTTAAGATTATCTTTCCCATAGGTTGTTTATTCTTTATGAAAAGTCCGAACTCTGAATTGGAGTTCGGGCTTTTCGACGTAACAATTATTTCTCTAAGTTATAATTCACACGCAAGAGAGTGCCGCTGAATTTGCGTTGCAATCGTAGCGTGTTGTTTGTAGACGAGAGGTAGTACAAGGTATCGGTATACGTTCCGTGCGAAAGATAGAAACGATAAACCCGGTCGCCGGCAAACTTGTAAATGCCTTCTTGATGAGTTTTGTTATCGTCGTAGAACTTATACGCTCCATCTTTGAAATCTACTTTGAAATTGTTTGTCGGAATCAATTTGCCTTGCAGTTTTTCCTTATTCCATTCGTTTATTTCGACGGTGTCGATACGTGTTATTTTCCATGTTCCTTTCACGAGTTGCTCATTGAATAGAGGGAGTTTAATCTCGTTGTTGTTGTCGCACGAAGTTAGACTGAATGTCATGGCAGCGAAAGCCATCATTGCTAAAAAAATCTTTTTCATCTTTGTTATAATTTTGTGTTAAACTTATTCTGTTATGTCCACGTCTGAGTAAATGTCTGTGGAGTCATTTTCTTGCCTGTTGTGTTGTTGTTTTTTCTGTTCTTCTTCCACAATTTCTTTCTTTACAGGAGCTGTTTTGACAGTGTCGATTTGCGGCGTTACTACCTGTTTAGTTGGTGTTTCGTAGGGTATGGTGTCGGTTACTTCTGGTGTTTTCGGTTCTTCAGAAGGAATTTCGGATGGGCGCAGAGCGAAATAAGCCAAGGCACCAACGACTACTACGAGCAGACCGATGATAATGCCCCAGAGCACTGTGCGGTCGGGCTTCTGTTCGGGTATTCCTTGCGTCGAGTTCCCGTTTGGGGGATTGAACGATTGCCGTTCTTCGCTTTGCGTATTGCCGCTGACGAGCGGTAGTGTTACTTCCATGATGCTGTGGCAATGCGGACAGTTGCATTCTATAGTTTGTCCTTCGCCAGCATCAACGATAAACTGGGTGCCACAATTGTCGCATGTTATTTGATACTTCATAGCTGTATGTTTGATAATACCTTTCTTGTTGCTCCCGACTGCTGGCTTACATAACGCTTAGCGGCTTCGGAGCTTTGGGCCAGAAAACTTTCGTCGGCTAAAAGAGAATCTATGGTCTGTGCAAAGCTGTCGTAATTGTAGATTTCGAATCCGCCACCGGCTTCGACGAGTCCTTTAGCTTCGGCGAAACGCGCGTTGTTTGGTCCGAAAATCACAGGTAGTCCCCATACGGCGGCTTCGAGAAGATTGTGTATTCCTGCACCGAAACCGCCTCCGACATAGGCTATGTCCCCATATTTGTAGATTGACGAGAGGAGTCCGAAGCAGTCGACTATCAATACTTCAGCCTCCCGAGCTGCTTGCTCATTGGTTTGTGTATAGCGAACGGTGCGTCGGTTGCCCAGCAAGTTGGTAATTTGACTTAGATGTCCCTCGTCAATGAGATGAGGTGCAAGGATTATTTTCCAGTCGCTACAGTTGTTGAAATATTGAAGGATTATTTCCTCGTCGGGCAGCCAGGACGATCCTACGACGAACACTTTCGCTCCATTAGCGAAACTTTCGATAATGGGCAGTGCTTGGCTAATCTCTTTTATTTGCAGAACTCGGTCGAAGCGTGTATCGCCCACTACTAGTACGTCGGTTATTCCAATCTTCCCGAGAAGTTGCTTGCTCTCTTCGTTTTGTACAAAGAAACGCGAAAAGCATTTCAGAACGTGCCCGTATTCCCATCCATACCATTTGAAGAATATCTGTTCCGGGCGGAAGATGCTCGACACGCTATAGACCGGTACGCCACGATGACGAAGAATGTGGAGGTAGTTGTACCAGAATTCGTACTTGATAAAGAATGCCATCTCTGGTCTTATAGTGCGCAGGAATCGGCGTGCATTGCTTACAGTATCTATCGGTAGATAGGTTATGATATCGGCGCCGGAATAGTTTTTCCGTACTTCATAGCCGGATGGCGAGAAGAATGTAAGTAGAATTTTATACTCCGGATAATCCTTTCTGATTTGTTCAATGAGCGGCCGGCCCTGCTCGAATTCACCCAACGATGCGGCATGAAACCAAATGTATTTTGCTTCTGGGTCCGTTTTTTCGCGAAGAACGCTGAAAGCTTCGCGTTCGCCTTTGCGCATTCTTCTCACCTTTTCGTTGAAAAGGCTATACACAGCGATGCTCAGCTGCATGGCATACATTATGGCGTTATACATCTTTCGGCGGTTTAATTATCCAAGTGTTTCGATTGCCTTATGTAGTCGGCGAAGCGTTTCTTCTTTTCCGAGAAAAGCTGATATGTCGAACATACCCGGACCTTTGCCCTCGCCGACAAGTGCGAGGCGGAAGGCGTTCATGATATCGCCTAGTTTATATTCCTTGCTCTCGACCCATTTCATTACGATAGGTTCTTGCCCTTCGACAGAAAAGTCGGTTATATCGGCCAGTATCTGTGAAAGTTCGGTCATTTGCTGGGCGGAATATTCTTTCCAGCGTTTCTTCACGGTTTTCTCGTCGTATTTTGTTGGGGCGATGAAGAAGAACGAGCACAAATCCCATAGTTCTTTGACGAACGAAACGCGGTCTTTCATCAGATGTACAACCGTATTCACCCGTTCCATCGGAACATCCACGCCGTTATTTGCAACAATCGGAGCGAAAAGATGAGCTATTTCGTCGTCGGTTTTGCGGAGAATATATTCGTGGTTGAACCACATTCCTTTTTGATAATCGAACTTGGCGCCACTTTTCGAGCATTTGGCAATATCGAATGCCTTGACGAGCTCTTCGAGCGAAAATAGTTCCTGCTCTGTGCCTGGATTCCATCCCAACAAAGCTAGGAAGTTTACAACAGCTTCGGGGAAATATCCGCTTTCGCGATAGCCTGAACTAACTTCTTCGGTTTTCGGGTCGTGCCATTCTAGCGGAAACACGGGGAAGCCGAGTCGGTCGCCGTCACGTTTGCTCAATTTTCCTTTCCCTTCGGGTTTCAGCAGCAGCGGTAAGTGGGCAAACTGCGGCATGGATTCTTCCCATCCGAAAGCCTTATAGAGAAGCACATGCAGAGGGGCGCTAGGTAACCATTCTTCACCGCGAATCACATGCGATATTTTCATTAGATGGTCGTCGACGATATTAGCCAAATGATAGGTTGGCAGTTCGTCGGCGCTTTTATAGAGTACCTTGTCGTCGAGTATATTGCTCTTCACGCATACGTCGCCGCGAATGATGTCGTTCACATGTACGTCTAGCCCTGGTTCGATTTTGAACCGAACGACATATTGCTGTCCGTCTTCAATAAGCGCATCGGTTTCCTGTTTCGACATTGTCAGCGAGTTTCGCATTTGCATACGTGTGTGTGCGTCGTATTGGAAGTTTTCTATTTCATTGCGTTTAGCTTCCAGTTCCTGGGGTGTGTCGAAGGCGATGTAAGCTTTTCCTTCCGAAAGCAGCTGGTCAACGTATTCCTTATATATATGTCGGCGTTCGCTTTGTCTGTATGGGCCGTATTCTCCGCCTATGCCTACGCCTTCGTCGAATTTTATTCCGAGCCATTTAAACGATTCGGCGATATATTCTTCAGCTCCCGGCACGAATCGGTTGGAGTCGGTATCTTCGATGCGGAAGACGAATTTGCCTCCGTTCTGTCGGGCGAAGAGATAGTTATAGAGTGCGGTGCGCACGCCGCCTATGTGTAAAGGGCCGGTTGGACTAGGTGCGAAGCGTACTCTCACGTTATTTTCTGTCATGTGATAGTTATGTGTATGATTTCGGTGAATTTCGGGCAAAAGTAAATCTTTTTTCCCGATAAGGCTCTTTTCGCAGCCTGGTGGGCTGTGGTACTTTGTTTATACGCTGACGATTGAGAAACGGCATAATTACTAAAAAAAGACCTCGGAGGGAACTTCTCTCTCCGAGGCTTTTGTGTATTGCGTAATATAGCTAAACGAGCTAGAAATAAATCATTGCGCCTATGCCGAACTCGTTGGTATACGAAAAACGTAATGGGCTATCGACTTTATTCTTGCCGAAATATCTTCCCAGTAAATTATATAACTTCACACCGAAGCTGACTCCTTTCTGTGATTTTTGTCGAAAGGCCAGGATACTTCTTGCAGCTAGGCCCCATTTGCTTAGACTGTTTGAATCGGTTCCTCTCAAACTGCACATCGAGGCAAATAATCCGTAATCTAATGTTAGCTGGACTTGTTTTCCGTCTAGGATATAGAGTACGGGATATTCGTAGCCTATATTCAGGATAGTGACTGATTTAAGATGTGTTTTGGTAGTGTTGTCTTGATTTTTTGCCATGCCCAATTCTACAATAAACCATATCGGTTCGCCTTTTTCATTTTTAATATTTGTTCCTAATTGGACAGTTGGGCCCATTAACGGCACGGCATATTCGCCATTGGGGAATGTGCTCGAAGAATTTAAATCTACTCCGATTCTGTTGTAGGAGACGGAGCCCATAAAGTTGTTTTTGCTTCTTTTAGGAATCTCTTGTGAAGATTCTGGTTTCTGTACTTCTGCTTGTTCGGGCTGAATTACTTGGGCCGACAAGTTTGATGCAAACAGCGTGCTCCACAAAAGGAGTATGAGGGCGAGGGGACGTGGGGTGGGGGAGAGGTTCTTTTTTCTCATAATTTTTGTAATTAGATTGTTAATGAATTTCGGTTTAAGTTGGTTTATATGTTTGCTGGAAAAGCTCACAGGCAAAGATAACTTAATGTGTTGGTATGAAAAAACGGCGCGAGCAATTAGTTTGCTTGCGCCGTCGCATTGTTCAGAGAAATGAGAAGTTATGGTTTCTTCTTCTTCACTTCGCGTTCGTAGGAGATGTTGCGCAGTTGTTCCTTGAAATCTACGCTGGGAGTGAGAATCACGTGCGGCTTGATTGTTTCAGTGTCGAACGACTTTTCATCCACCGCTCCCTTGCTGCTAAGGCCGAGGCGCATCGTGGCGAATTCGCCGAGTTGAACACTGAAACCGTCTCTCAGATACCCCGGTAGACGGTCTACGAAGTTTGACAGCACGTTTTCCACATCACCACGCGTGAGCGACGAGCGCCCGGAAATGTCGGCCGCGATTTCGTGTAGTGTCTTGTGTCCGGCGTTCACTGGGTTGGCGTAGATCTTCTTCTTTGTTCTGTCTTGCGGATTAGCCCGCTCAATTAATCTAATCTTCATGATTTTAAAATTTAAATTGATGTATTTTATTTCGCAGCCCGAGGACTGTTTTTTAAGGTTTCGGAAATGGTCGAAACGCCTTGTTTTAGGGCGATTCTCATTTTCTCTGGAAAACGCATACGTATGCGCATAAATTTCTTTACGTATCCCCGTAAATTTCTTTACGTATCCCCGTAAATTTTCTTACGTATCCCGATAAATTTCTATACGTGTGGAATTTTGCGCGCATACGTAAAGAAATTTATGCGCACACGTATGCAATTTCAAGAGCTCTCGAAGCGCTTTCCGAGGGAGGAATATATTGGGGGTTGCCTTACTATTAAATTCCATTTTGTTCTTTATTGATATTTTATAAATGGGCGAACGTTTGCTTGGGTGTTCTTTGCATATGTTGTCCACCAAAGGCTATTCTTAACCGGACTGTCAATAAAGGATACTACGCCAGCATGACTAGTGCTGTATTCGGTGCTAGACCAATAAGTTCCATTCGCCAATGCCGTGCCACCCACTTGTGTGAAAGCCAAATCGGGCATAGGCTTATTCCATGGATGATTGATGAAATAGGCCGTTAATAATGAAGCATCGCCTAATGATAAGGCGGTATAAACATACTTCCATTCGCCAATACTGGGCAAATGCCATTTCTTACCCGTGAGACTTCCGGTTAAACTTACGCCGGGCAAATACTCTCCAGCACGCCAATAGGCCATAACATCTAAAGCATTGACCATTCCGTCGGAACTTCCGCTGATTTCCCAGGAATATTTATAACCTTCCATGTCGTTAAACATATCTGTCGTGGGTACAGAGTTGAACATCTTATAGTTCACTTGTTTATTCCATACCACTCTGTTATCCCATTCACAGGTATTTCCCCCATTGGCATCTTTCAGTGCTATGGCAATTCCTTTACTTTGGCTCGCCACTACGGCGATGGGCACTTTGGGGGTAGCGAGCGGGTTACCTTGCTTATCGACGTAGCGTTTCGTTTTGCCATCGCTAGCGCGCAGGGCGGTGTATTGGGTGGAGTTGATGAAGTCGGTGGTACCGTCGCTCATCAGGTAGAGGAAGTTGTACTTCAGGTTGATGTTTACTAAATACGACTCGTTGATGTCCATGACGTGGGCTGAGTGGATGTCGGGATCGACGAGACTGATAAGGTTAACACTGACACCAGCCATATTCTTCTTATAGATCTGCCCGCCGGTAAACGTGAGTTTGAAACCTTCCATGTCGGTACCGGGCACGAAGTAGAGGTACTCGTTACTCTGGGTGGTGTAGGTGCCGTTGGCATCGGGGGTTGTGGCACTGGCGGGGAAGGTGAGGGGTTCGTTGAGAGGATTCAGTTCGCCATCGTTCAACTTATCGCCACCGTAGGGCAGTTCAAAGGTGCAATCCTTAGGCAGCAAATTGGTGTTGTAAGCTTGCAGGCTAGCAGTGGTGGAGGCTTGAATAGGCATCCAGCCGGTGAGCTTGATGCGCATGCGGCAGCCTACGTGGCTCATCTCGAAATCTACATACTGCGGGTCGGGGGTGGCAGTCACGGTATATTCGGTCTGACCGATCAGTGCCTTGTCGGCATTCTCGCGGGTGAGCTTCAGGCCGGGTGTACCATACGAGGTGGTGACTTTGGTCAGTCGGCTGTTGTGCAACACGAAGATGTATTTGCCCGGATCGAGGTATACGCGTGTACCGGGGGTGAACTTGCCGTCTTTCAACGTGCCTGTGCATTGGGCTTCGAGGGTGTAGGAGGGGAAGGAGCCTTTGAACACAAGCATCGTGTAGGTGTCGTTGTCTAAGGCACGGGTGGCAGTAGCGGGGCGCTGGGTTTTGGTGGTGTCGCGCTGCACGGTTACTTCGGCCAGCAGGTTGTTGCCCAAGTCTACGGTCTTGCGACTGATGATGTCGGGTTTCTGCGCGGCGCGGGTGCCGGCATATTCTTTTTCGGCATTGAAATCCTTAACGTTTACCTTGAACTCGATGCCCTGGGCGATGTCTACCTTGCCCTTGTTATCGTTGTCGGTCTTTGCGTTATCGTTACTGCTGCAGGCGGTCATCAATGCCAACAGTGCAGCGCTTAGAATGATTTTTGTCTTCATTGTGTCTGTTTCCTTTCTTAAGTTTACTTAATCTTCGTCTTCCCATATGCTTTCCTTCGTCGGTGCAACGTTACTCTCGTCGCCGAAGAATGCGGTGCCGCCCTCGTGGTTCTTCTCATCCCACGGGTCGGTGCTTGAGGGATTACCGCCGTTGGGGCGGACTGATACGCATACGAATTGTTCGTTCTCGAGTTCGATTGCCTCACTCTTGGGAGGCTCGTAAAAATGCTTTTTGTTCATACTGATACTTATTATTTCGTGATTACATTATTTGTAGTTGTGGCAAGGGGTGATAATCGAAAAGAATGATATAATATCCATAAACCAACTTGCGCCAATTCGGCCTATCGGCCGCATGTAGGGACAGACCCCGTGTCTGTCCGCACCCGTCGGCCGCCAGGCTGGGATAAATACGCAATCGCTTGGACTTTTCGACCAATATATTGCTTCGGTTCGTAGAACCGAAGTGAGGTGGACAGACACGGGGT
>NZ_BAKH01000003.1 GCF_000614105.1 Prevotella micans DSM 21469 = JCM 16134 | reverse complement strand
ATCATGCTGTTGCTGTAATAAATGCTGTGTTCGTATATCATGGCGGCAAAGGTATATCATTCAGCTCTTTCCGGCAAATTAACCTTAAATATATTAGAGGGTTATCTCGGCCGAGCCATAGCATCGGTTGTGTTGCTCGTCGTAGATAACGCAGAACTGTCCGGGTGCAACTCCGTGGATATTGTCATCGGAGTATATGAGTGCTGTCCCTTCGGCTTGAATCTCAAGATGTGCTCGATGAAACTCGGGCGTGTGCCTAATCTTGAAGGTTATCGGTGTTGTATGTGTTTCGGGTGTGATGGTTAGCCAGTGCAAGTCGTGTATTCGGAAGAGGTTTTTGTAGGCGGTTGCGGGGTCGTAGCCGTGACTCACGAAGAGTATATTCTCGGCTGTGTCCTTTTTAACGACAAACCACGGGCCACCGCCTAATCCTAGTCCTTTTCGTTGTCCGATGGTATGAAACCAGTGCCCGCGATGCTGTCCGATGATTCGTCCGGTTTCAAGTTCAATCACATTACCTAACTGTTCGCCAAGATAGCGTCTTAGATATTCATTGTAGTCAATGTTGCCAAGGAAACAAATACCTTGTGAGTCTTTGCGACGTGCGTTTATAAGATGTTCGCGCTCGGCTATACTTCGTACTTCGTGCTTCTCGAGGTGTCCAATTGGGAAGATGGCTTTCTGGAGTTGCCAGCTGTAAATCTGTGCTAAGAAGTCAGTTTGGTCTTTCACTGGGTCGGGACTTGTGCAGAGCCATTTCCTGCCGTTAATCCATTTGGTTTGTGCATAATGGCCGGTTGCTATGATATCGTATTTGTGCCCGCATTTACGGTCGAAAGCGCCGAATTTTATTAGACGGTTGCACATCACATCTGGATTCGGCGTGAATCCGCTTCGCACTTTCTTCATTGTGTATCCGGTCACTTCGTCCCAATATTCCTTGTGGCAGTCAACAACCTCTAGTTTACAACCGTATCGGCTTGCAACTACGGATGCCATTTCGAGGTCTTCTTCGGAGTTACAATCCCATGCCTCGTCCTCTTCCGGTCCGATTTTGATATAGAAGCAATCGGGTGTGAATCCTTTTTCGGCCAGCAGATACAATGCCACAGAACTATCCACACCTCCCGATAGGAGTAGGGCTATACGTTTGTTTTCGAGTTCTTGTTTGTTCATGATTTATGGCCTCGTCCTACTTTCATTCTATCGAAGCCCACTCCATAAACTCCGTTCACTGTGCTTTGTGACACGAATGCCTGGGGGTCTATTTCATCAACTGTTTCATAGATGGAATGCGACTCCGATCGCCTGGCGATAATAAAAAGCATGCCCACCGTTTTACCGGTATAGAATCCGTGGGCATCGATAACCGTACATCCACGTTGAACCTTATTGTTGATTTTGTGACCGATCTCCTCCCATTTGTCAGATACGATGAAGAATTGTACCGAGCCATTCATTCCGTTTGCTACATAATCTACAACGAAAGTCATTACGAACAGAACTACGAAGCCGTATATTACGTTTTCCCAATTGTGCAACGCTAGATAGCTCGAAGTTATGATTACTAGGTCGCACGAAAGGATAATCTTTCCTAGCGACACATTGCGATATTTGTGAATCATGGCTGCTATGACATCCGAACCACCCGTGCTGGCATTATATTGTAAAGCCACTCCCATACCGAAGCCCATGAGTATTCCGCCGATTATGCATGACAGGAATGGATTGGTAGGCAACAGTGGGGCGGCCGAGAATATTCGCTGAAACAATGTGAGTAAGGTGGCGAAAATAAATACCGTGTAGATTGTTCGGATGCAGAATCGCCAACCCAGTACCTTCAGTGCAACGAGCAACAAAATTATGTTGAGGATAAAATAAGTGTATTCAATCGGAATGTCGATTCCCCAGAATATAACCGATGCCAGTCCGCTGATTCCGCCGATTGGAATCTTATGAGGCAGTAAAAATGCGCACCATCCGAAACTGCCAACCGTCGTAGTAAGCGTGATGTAGAGGAATTCCTTGAACTCCCGAAAAGTTTTCTGTTTAATGTTTTCACTCATATATTTTGAAGTTATCCTTAATTATCTAAACAAACTGAAGTTCACGCTTCCATAGCTGCGATGTTCGATAAACATGGGGTGAGTCTCGAAATTATTGTGTTTTCCGTGTTCGAGCACGAACAACCCATCCGGAGCGAGTGTTTTACCTGTGAGAATCAGGTCGGGTAGGTCTACAATATTGTTCAGCGTGTATGGTGGGTCGGCAAAAACTACATTGAACAGCTTTTTGTTCGATTTGAGAAAGCGAAATACATCGCCGCAAATCAGTGTATCGTTTGTTGCATTGATTTTCTCGAGACATTGCAAGATGAAATGTGCATGGTCGCGGTCTTTTTCCACGCTTACAACCTCACGACAACCGCGCGAGAGCAGCTCAAGAGAAATACTTCCAGTTCCGGCGAACAAATCGAGAGCCATCGAATCCTCGAAGTCTACATATTTGTTGAGAACATTGAAAATATTTTCTTTCGCGAAATCAGTTGTAGGCCGTGCTTTGAAACTTCGCGGAACATCGAATCGTCTACCTTTATAAATCCCGGTTATAATTCTCATTTTCTATTTCAAATAAAGTGCTTTCAGGTCATAAGGGATATGTTTCTCGGCCGCCATTGGAATGTTATTGAAGTTGGTGGCCACGTTCACAGTATAATTTCGCCTTATATAGCGATTCAGGTGTTCGGCCAACCATTGTGGCTCGGGCGGTGTACCAACGGTGTGTAGTTCGTCGCGTTCAAAGTCCATTCCCAACTGCTTCCAAACGTTCAGCAGAAAATAGAGCACGTCGCTCGCTTGTTCTGCCCCGAACGAGTTACTGAACAGGAATCTTCCTTGTCCGAATGCAAAAATATCAACCTTCTTCTCGTGGAAATAAGCGAACAACTTACGCCTCACCGCACTGAACGCTCTTCGATAGAGATGTCCCCAAACCGGCTGCATGAGGTGCATTATTCGAATATCCTCGAAATGGTCGTCTAGAACTAATTTCAGGTCTTTATTTATTGCAAACACCACAGCCGAATTAAATTCAGGCAGCATAGCTTTCACCAATTCACCTTTAGATTCATTGGCGAAAGTGTATTTGAAGAGCGTTTCAACATCCTGCTCTTGCTCTTGAAATTCGTCTACGGGCATCAACATAATCGGCGAATCGATGAGCGCCAGTACTCGTCGGTAGCCGCTTTGCAGGAGCTCCGATTTCTTGAAAGCTTCTCTTAAATTAGCTGCCACCGACATTGCATAGTTCGTTTGATAGGGTTCATGAACTATCTGTCCGCTTTCCTGCGGGTCGCCTACCGAGAACGACATCGTTCCACTGGCTATCCTAATGGTTAGCCTGAGTTTTTTATCGGAAATATTGTTATTCTGCATTGAAAATAAAGCTGTTTTGGAATACTGCAAAGGTAAATAGACCGAAGCAAAATCAGCGTGAGTCAGCTGAATGGATTATCCTTAATCAGTAATCGTTTTACAGTTAACAAGTCCGGAATGCTCGCAATCAATCCACAGCCTCCTCCAAGGCGAAACTGTCTCTTTTGATGTATCATGTACATCTGTGAGGAGAAGGCCTGCTTAACCTTACGATAACCGCGAGACACATAGGCAAAGTTGGGAGAAGAAGGACATATAATAATAAGGAGAGGAATCTTAGTTATTACTAGATTCCTCTCCTTTGTGATTCGCATGGGGCTCGAACCCATGACCCCAACATTAAAAGTGTTGTGCTCTACCTGCTGAGCTAGCGAATCTTTCGACCACTTTCTCCTTCGAAGAAGCGTTTGCAAAGGTAAAATATTTTTTCATCGAGGCAAAAATATCATACCCTTTTTCGAATATCCGGTAATCAGAGCCAGTTAGAACATCAAGGCTGCACGACGGATGGCAGAAACAAGAAGGTCTACTTCTGATTCGGTGTTATAGAGACCGAAGGAGGCGCGCACGGTACCTGAAATGCCGAGACGTTGCATAAGGGGCTGGGCACAGTGATGACCGGTGCGGACAGCTATGCCGAGTGTGTCGAGAATAGTGCCGAGGTCCATTGGATGAATGTTACCAACAAGAAAGCTTATTACAGCGTCGTGAGTCGTAGCGGAGGTGTGTTTTAGAGTGGATATTCCGAAGAAACGCATATCGGAGATGTCGCGTAGCTGGTCAACGGCATATTCGGTGAGATGGCGTTCATGAGCTTCAATGGAATCCATGCCAAGGGACTCGAGATAGTCTATTGCCGTAGCCAAACCATGGGTGGCGATATAATCGGGTGTACCGGCTTCAAATTTCAGTGGTGGACGCTCGAAAGTAGTCTGCTCCAAGAAACTCACGTGTTCAATCATCTCGCCTCCGCCCTGATAAGGTGGCAATTTATCAAGCCATTCTTCTTTTCCGTAGAGTACGCCGATACCCGTCGGGCCATAAAGTTTATGTCCGCTGAAGGCGAAAAAGTCGCAGTTGAGTGCCTGTATGTCCACTTTGAAATGAGGCACACTTTGAGCGCCATCCAAAGCTACGGGGACGGAATGATTGTGAGCTATTCGGATGATTTCAGTCACAGGATTGATAATTCCAAGCACGTTGCTTACGTGGGCTATGCTGACGAGCTTGGTTCGAGGTGAGAAGAGACGTTCATATTCGTCGAGGCGGAGCGAACCGTCGTCGTCTATCGGAATAACCTGAAGCACGATTCCATTTCGTTGCGCCTGTAACTGCCAGGGCACGATGTTGGAATGATGCTCGAGGGTGGAGATAATGACTTCGTCGCCTGCTCGCATGAATCTTTCAACGAAACTAGATGCAATGAGGTTGATGCTTTCAGTTGTTCCGCGTGTAAAGACGATTTCTTCAGCAGTTCGTGCGTTGATGAATTTACGAACCCTTTCGCGGGCAGCCTCGTGGAGTTCGGTTGCTTGTTGTGACATCCAATGCACACCGCGATGCACATTTGCGTTGACGTTGAGATATTCGTCGCGCATGGCATCGAGCACCACAATGGGTTTCTGTGTGGTTGCAGCGTTGTCAAGATAGACTAACGGTTTATCGTAGACGGTGCGCGAAAGTATGGGAAAGTCGGCCCGGACTTTATCTATATTATACATTTTATTTGAGAATTATTTGCACAGACTACAGCCTTCGCATTTGTCGAGTTCGCCGCGGAATCGTTTTTCCACTAGGTGATGGAGGCGATTGCGCAGTGGTTCTATTTCCATCTTGTCTATCACTTCGTTTATGAAGGCCATTTCTAGGAGTGTTTTTGCTTCCTGACGGTCTATGCCGCGCTGCTGCATGTAGAATAAGGCAGCGTCGTTGAGCTGACCAATAGTCGAACCATGGTTGCAGCGCACGTCGTCAGCATATATTTCGAGCATCGGCTGCGAGAACATGTGGGACGTGGGCGACGCGCAGAGGTTTTGGTTGGTTTCTTGAGAATTGGTTTTCTGGGCTTCATGGCGCACGAGAATCAATCCGGCAAAGGCTCCTTTAGCATATCCGTCAAGCACGTATTTATAGAGCTGGTTACTTTCGCAATGTGGTGCCTGATGGTCTATAACAGTGTTGTTATCGACGTGTTGCTGTTTGTCAGCGATTACGCATCCGTTGCAGAAACATTCGGCGCCTTCGCCTTTCATTACTAGGTCCAGCTTGTTTCTGGTCACGCCGTTGTGTAGGGTTATGATGTTGTGGCTCACCTTGCTTTTACCTTGCTGCTCGATGTAGACGTTGGATATTCTCACGTTATGTGCGTGAGTTTCTTCCATGCAGTTGAGCTCTAGATGGGCTCCGTCGGAAACATAGGCTTCGATAACCTGTGTGGTGAGGAATTTACGATTGTCGGTTGTATGGTCGCAGAAGAGCAGATTCACGTCGGCGTTTTCTTCAACAATGATGAGCACACGACGATTAGCCATCAGATCTACGTTGGAACGTAGGATGTTTACGACCTGAATCGTTCGGCTTTCACGTACTCCTCGGGGGACGTAGACAAACAGACCGTCTTGCGCCAACATTGTATTGAAGGCTGTGAGAGCGTCTTCATTGGCCTTGGCGATTCGGGCGTAGTGACTTGCAACGAGTTCTGGATATTGTTGCGCTGCCCGACTCAAACTGTCGACAATCAATCCGCTTTCGAGATGTGTTTCGGGTAGTACGCGGGAGTAGAAGCGGTCGTTCACCACGAAGTAGAGCGACGAACTTATGTTAGGTACATCACATCTGAAAGTATCATATGGATTCATGGGAACTTCGAGTCCACGGAGGTTTAATCCATAATTGGGTTCGAAAAGCGATGGAATGTCGGTGTATTTATAACGTTCCATTTTTCGCGTGGGGAACCCTTGCGCCTTAAAGTGTTTGAAAGCCTCGTCGCGCACGGCGTTCATTACATCGGCCGAATGATCGAAAATGATTTGCTGCGACTGGGCATAGAGGTCTATATATTGTTGTTCGATTTGCATAGCTATTGCCTCTATTTGTTATCGCCGTCTAGTTCGTCAGCTTCCTCCTTAATCCAATCATAGCCTCGTTTTTCGATTTCGATGGCTAGCTCCGGACCGTCGGTTTTTACGATTCTTCCTTTGTAGAGTACGTGCACCACGTTGGGTTTAATCATGTCGAGCAGTCGGTCGTAGTGCGTTATGACGATTATCGAAGTGTCCGGTCGGTGCATCTTGTTCACTCCTTCGGCTACGATTCGCATGGCATCCACGTCTAGTCCGGAGTCGGTTTCATCTAGAATGCTGAGTTTGGGTTCGAGCATAGCCATCTGGAATATTTCGTTGCGTTTCTTTTCACCACCCGAGAATCCCTCATTCACGCTTCGATGGGCCAATTTGGAGTCGATGCCCACGAGTTCGCGTTTTTCACGCATTAGTTTGATGAAGTCGGCGGCCTTGAGCGGTTCGAGTCCTTGATATTCACGTTTGGCGTTTATGGCAGCCTTCATGAAGTTGGTCATACTCACGCCGGGAATTTCGACAGGATATTGAAACGAAAGGAACAATCCTTCTCGCGCGCGGTCTTCAGGTTTCATGTCGAGCAGATTCTTACCGTTGAATATTGCCATTCCGTCGGTTACTTCATAGAGCGGATTACCTGTGAGTACCGCGCTCAGGGTTGATTTACCAGAGCCATTGGGCCCCATGATAGCATGTACTTCGCCGTCGGCGATGGTGAGGTTTATGCCTTTCAATATTTCTTTGTCTGCAACGGTTGCGTGCAGGTTTCTGATTTCTAACATATCTGTTTTGAGTTTATTTATGTATGAATATTCTTTATCCCACCGTGCCTTCGAGCGATACACTTAGAAGTTTTTGTGCCTCGACGGCAAATTCCATTGGCAGTTTGTTGAGTACGTCTTTGGCATATCCGTTCACGATGAGACCAACGGCATCTTCGGTGGATATGCCACGCTGATTGCAATAGAACAGCTGGTCTTCGCCGATTTTAGAGGTTGTGGCTTCGTGTTCGACGATTGCTGTTGGGTTATGAACGTCGAGATAAGGGAACGTGTGGGCACCACATTCCGAACCCAGCAGAAGCGAGTCGCACGAGCTGTAATTGCGTGCATTTTCGGCTTTTGGTGCCACTCGCACCAAGCCGCGATAGGAATTCTGACTCCGACCGGCTGATATTCCTTTAGAGATTATAGTACTCTTCGTGTTCCGTCCAAGGTGAATCATTTTTGTGCCCGTATCGGCCTCTTGATAGTTGTTGGTAACGGCCACGGAATAGAACTCGGCCTGTGAGTTGTCGCCGCGGAGGATGCATGAGGGGTATTTCCATGTGATGGCCGACCCGGTTTCAACCTGTGTCCACGACAGTTTCGAACCTGTGCCACGAAGGTCGCCCCGTTTGGTTACAAGGTTGAGTACACCGCCTCGTCCATTTTCGTCACCGGGATACCAGTTCTGAACCGTGGAATATTTCACTTCGGCGTTGTTAAGCACAACTATCTCGACGATAGCTGCGTGTAGCTGATTCTCATCGCGCATAGGAGCTGTACAGCCTTCAAGATAGCTCACATACGAGTCGTCGTCGGCAATGATGAGCGTTCTTTCGAACTGTCCGGTATTTATAGCGTTTATGCGGAAATATGAGCTCAGTTCCATCGGGCATCGCACGCCTTTTGGGATGTAAACAAACGAACCGTCGCTGAACACGGCCGAATTGAGTGCCGATGTGAAGTTGTCGCGATAGGGCACAACGCTTCCGAGATATTTCCGTACCAGGTCGGGATGTTCTTTCACGGCCTCGCCTATCGAGCAGAATATCACGCCTTTCTCGGCGAGTTGTTTCTTGAAGGTTGTCTTCACCGAAACGGAGTCCATAATTGCATCGACGGCCGTACCGCTCAACGCGAGTCGTTCTTCGAGCGGAATGCCCAGCTTATCGAATGTCTTTTCCAGTTCGGGGTCTATTTCCTTATTCTTGGGTTTCTTTGCCAGCGGGTCGGCGTAATACGATATACCTTGGAAATCGATTTTCGGCAGATGTAGATGTCCCCACGTTGGAATTTTGAGGGTTGTCCAATATCTATAGGCTTCCAAACGGAAGTTGAGCAGCCAGTCGGGCTCGCCTTTCTTCTGTGAAATGAGCCTCACAACGTCTTCGTTAAGGCCTTTGGGTATGATGTCGGTGTGAATGTCGGTGGTGAAGCCGAATGCATATTTCTGCTCGGCCACCTGCCTGACAAACTCATTGCTGTTATTATCTGACATTGTTTTTGAATGTATTTAATCCTATGTTATATTAATCTATATTTTAACCTTCTATCCGAACTGCCGACGCTTGTAATTTCAAAGATTATGCCGCCGGAGGACTGGGTAACATTTGTTTCCCGATGAATTATCGTTCTCCGGAGTTGCCATTGGCATTTGCTGTGATACTGGAAATGCTATGTAATGGTGCCAGTAGGTTGATTTGGCATGGCTTGCAGACTGCCTACCGTCTTGCTGTTCATTCGGGATTATCTAGGAACGACAGTTATCCTCTCGTCGGGTCGACAGTTATCCTCTCGTCGAATCGACTGTTGCTCTCTTGTCGAATCGACTGTTGCTCTCTTGTCGAGTCGATAGTTACTCTCTCATAGAATAGACTATCGCCCGCCGCTAGGAACGGCTATTACTCTCCCTTAGGAACGACGGTAGCCTTCCCTTAGGAACGACAATTACCTTCTCGTCGAGCCAACGGAACCCCGTAGGGGTGGCAAGACCACAGGCAGGCGGTGGAGCGACAGCGGAACCCCTGTAATCACGCCCGGCCGACGTTAACCCCGAAGGGGTGACGGATGCCCGTTTATCGCCCTCGTCGCCTCCCCGCGGTCATGGATTGTACGGTCTGATTACGTTCCGTCGCCCCTTCGGGGCTCCCCACTTGAGGTCGATTATTGTGCAGGGGTTCCGCCCTATCGGGCTCCACCGCCTGCCTGTGGTCCGCCGCCCCTACGGGGTTCCTCTGACTCGGCGATTACCATCCGCTAGGAACGACGACTGGCCTCCCTTAGGAACAAGCATTGCCCTCCCCTAGGAACGGCTATTGCCAACCCTTAGGAACGACGACTGGCTTCCGCTAGGAATGACTATTGGCCGCCCTTAGGAACAAGCATTACCCTCCCCTAGGAACGGCTATTGCCAACCCTTAGGAACGACGATTGGCTTCCGCTAGGAACGAGTACTGCTCTCCCTTAGGAACGACGATTACCGTTTGAGTTAGTCGGCATTTGTTGTTTCGGTTGGAGTGCACCTGCGGTGCAGACATCCTGAAAATCGTTTCAAATCTCACAAATCAACCCGTTGTCTCGACAAAGCCAGTCGCTCCCTACATTGAACTCACATATATCACAAACCATAATCCGCTTTGGGACAGAAATGGGGATAAAATAATTTCAAAGAGCACTCTTAAACACACAAGCGGGAATCCGATAATGGATTCCCCCTCATGGTTCTATATTCTTAATTCATCTGTTTAAATTGTAAACATACAGGGAACTACTCCTATAGGTTTTGTTCAACTTCAACTTCGGTGAACGTTTCGATGATGTCGCCAACCTGAATGTCGTTATAATTCGTTAGCGACAGGCCGCATTCCAACCCGGTGACAACCTCTTTAACGTCGTCCTTGTAGCGCTTTAGGGCGCCGATGGGGGCAGTGTGAATAACGATGCCGTCGCGAACCACCCGGCCCTTATCTTTGCTGTGAACCTTACCCTCGGTTACAAGACCGCCAGCAACCGTGCCAACTTTCGAAATTTTGAATACTTGCTTGACTTCTACCTGACCAGTGATAACTTCCTTCTTGAGCTTGTCGAGCATGCCGACCATGGCCGACTTGACGTCGTCGAGGGCGTCGTAGATAACGGAATAGGTGTTGATTTCAACCCCCTCGTGGTCGGCCAACCTGCGGGCATCAACCGAAGGACGAACCTGGAATCCAACGATTATGGCATCGGATGCCGAGGCTAGCATGACGTCGTTTTCAGAAATCTGACCGACAGCCTTACTTATCACATTCACCTTCACTTTCTCGGTGGAGAGCTTGATGAATGAATCGGATAATGCCTCGATCGAACCGTCGGTGTCGCCTTTGACGATGATGTTCATTTCGTGGAATTCTCCGCGAGCAATTCGATGCGAGATGTCTGAGAGTGTGAGGCGCGTTTGTGTGCGCAGGCCTTGTTCGCGCTGCAACTGTTCGCGCTTAGCGGCAATTTCGCGCGCTTCTTGTTCTGTTTCCATCACGTGGAATGAGTCGCCGGCTGTTGGAGCTCCATTCAATCCGAGAATTATGGCGGGTTCAGCCGGGGTGGCGCTTTCTATGCGTTGGTTACGCTCGTTGAACATAGCTCTGATACGGCCCCACGAGGTTCCGGCAATAAGATTGTCGCCTACGCGTAAGGTACCGTTCGACACAAGTACCGTGCTTACATAACCTCGGCCCTTATCGAGCGACGACTCAATGATTGTACCGGTTGCCTTTCGGTTCGGATTAGCTTTGAGGTCGAGTATGTCGGCCTCAAGAAGAACCTTGTCAAGCAGTTCACTCACTCCGATTCCTTTCTTCGCACTGATTTCCTGACATTGATATTTTCCGCCCCATTCTTCTACCAGAAGATTCATTTGCGAGAGGTCTTCGCGAATCTTGTCGGGATTGGCTCCTGGCTTGTCTATTTTATTTATCGCGAAAACCATTGGAACGCCGGCTGCCTGGGCGTGAGCGATAGCCTCTTTCGTTGTGGGCATCACGGAGTCATCGGCGGCTATGATAACAATCACTATGTCGGTTACTTGTGCGCCTCGGGCTCGCATAGCAGTGAAAGCTTCGTGTCCTGGCGTGTCGAGGAATGTTACCTTTCGTCCGCTTTTGAGAGTCACTCCATAGGCGCCGATGTGCTGGGTTATTCCTCCGGCTTCTCCAGCAATCACGTTGGTGTTGCGGATGTGGTCGAGTAGGGAAGTCTTACCGTGGTCAACGTGTCCCATCACGGTTACGATTGGAGCACGTGGTATGAGGTCGTTTTCGTCGTCGATTTCTTCACTTACGGCTTCTTGAACTTCGGCGCTCACATATTCGGTTTTATATCCGAACTCTTCGGTCACGAGATTAATTGTTTCGGCGTCGAGACGTTGGTTTATCGACACCATTATACCTACCGACATGAGGGTGGAAATGACGTTCGTAACCGGGATATTCATCATGGTTGCCAGTTCGGAGACGGTGACGAATTCGGTTAGTTTGAGTGTTTTACTTTCGCGGCTTTCGGCTTTTGCTTCGGCGTTGAGACGCTCTTGAACGGCGTCGCGCTTTTCTTTGCGATATTTCGCACCCTTTTTGTTTTGGCTTTTGCTTGTGAGTCGGGCGAGGGTTTCTTTTACCTGGCGTGCAACTGCTTCGTCGTCGACTTCGAGCGGACGCTGGTTGCGGTTGCGAACTTTTTTTGTGTTGTTGTTAGTGGCAACGTTTCTGTTCTTATTTTTTTTGCCACTTGTTTGTTTAGCGCCTTGTTTGTTGCCTTGTTGCTGTTGTTGCTGACCACCGGAGGCGATATTTATGTCGACGCGCTCTTTGTTTATTCTGGCGCGCTTTTTCTTGCCTTGTTCTTGTTGTGCAGAGGCGGTTTTAAGAGCTATTTTCTCGTCGCGTTCCTTGCGCCACTCGTCTTTTGTTTTGCGTTTCGGGCGTGTGTTTTGATTTATGGTACTCAGGTCGATTTTTCCCACGACAGTCATCTTCGGAACATTGAGTATCTTCTTTTCATTGCTGGTTTGGAAGATTTCTCTTTCCTTGTTTTCGGAGTCTTCGTTTTTGACAGCTGTATTAGGCTCTTCGGGTTCTGTGGGTTGAGTTTCGGTGATGGTTTTCTCCTCTTCGACGGGTTGGGGTATTTCCTTAATTTCGGGTGTGGGAGTTTCTTCTTTCGCCGTTTCGGAATCGGCCGGGACGACTTCAACGGAGGCTTCTTTTTGCTTTTTCGGTTTTGGGGTTGCCTTTGGTTTGGGTTGTTCTTGTTTTATTTCTTTTTGAACTTTGGGTTCATCTTCTTTTTTGTCGATAATGGGTTCGGACGTGGAGGGTTGATTTGTCGGTTTTTTACCCATACTTTCGAGATCGATTTTTCCTAGCGGCTTGTATTGCTGCTGATGTTCTTTGTTTAGCAGCGATTCGGCGCGATGGTCGATTTTCTTTTCGGACGCTTGTTCTTTTTGTTTTTTCTGCGAGAGTTTTACGGCGTCATTCTTGACGTCTTTGTCGGTTTTGAATTCGTCTACGAGTGCTTTATATTGTTCGTCGTTGAGACTAAAATTCGGGTCGCTTTTAACTTCGCCGAGTGTTTGTTTTTTCTCGAGGAACTCGACGGCTGTTTGTAGTCCGATGTTGAGTTCTCGTATTGCTTTATTTAATCTGATGCTCATTGATTATTAATCTTTCGGTGTTGGATGTTTGTTGTTGGATAATGTATTTGTTGTAGGGTTCCGAACATGGACGTTGCTGAATTGTTTCATCCTTTTTTTCAGCTTTCAGTCAACATCCATCACCTACGGATTTTTGTTTAGTTGTCGAATTCTGCTTTTAGGGTTTTCAACAGGTTGTCGACGGTTTCTTCTTCCAGGTCGGCTTCTTCTATAAGCATTTCCCGTGGTGCGTTTAGCACTTGTCGGGCTGTATCGAGTCCGATATTTTTTATGGATTCGATGACCCATGAGTCTATTTCGTCGGCAAATTCGTCGAGGTATATGTCTTCTTCGGTGTCTTGTTCGTTGAGTTCTCGGAACACGTCTATTGTGTATCCGGTGAGTATGCTGGCGAGTTTTATGTTCATTCCGCCGCGTCCGATTGCGAGGCTTACTTCTTCTGGTTGTAGGTAGACTTCGGCTTTTTTGTTTTCTTCGTCTATCGAGAGGCTGCTCACTTTTGCTGGTGCGAGGGCGCGTTGGATGAAGAGTTTTATGTTGTCGGTCCAGGTGATTACGTCGATATTTTCGTTGCAGAGTTCGTAGACGATGCTGTGTACTCTGCTTCCGCGTACTCCGACGCATGCGCCTACGGGATCGATTCTATCGTCGAAGCTTTCGACGGCTATTTTGGCTCTTTCGCCTGGGATGCGTGCTATGCGGCGGATTGCTATGAGGCCGTCGTTTATTTCGGGGATTTCGAGTTCGAGGAGTCGTTCCAGGAATTCGGGTGCGGTGCGTGAGATGATGATTTTGGGGTTATTGTTTTCGTTGTCGACTCGGAGGATTACGGCTCTGATGGTTTCGCCTTTTCTGTAGTTGTCTCTTGGTATTTGTTCGCTTTTTGGGAGGATGAGTTCGTTGTTGTCTTCGTCGACGAGGAGTACTTCGCGTTTCCAGGTTTGATAGACTTCGCCGGATATGATTTCTCCGATTCGGTCTTTGTATTTGCTGTAGAGTGCGTCGTGTTCGAGTTCGAGGACTTTTGATGCGAGTGTTTGTCGGAGGTTGAGGATTACTCTTCGGCCGAATTTGGTGAGGTTGACGGGTTCTGAGACGTCTTCGCCGATTTCGTAGTCGGGTTCTATTTTCCGGGCTTCGGTTAGTCCTATTTCTTTGTTGTCGTCTTGTACTTCGTTGTCGGCAACAACTACTCGGTTGCGATATATTTCGAAATCTCCTTTGTCGGGATTTACGATGACGTCGAAGTTTTCGTCTGAGCCGTAGATTTTTGCTATGACGTTGCGGAAGCTTTCTTCGAGCACGCTAACGAGTGTGGTGCGATCGATGTTCTTCATGTCTTTGAATTCTTTGAAGGTTTCGATCATGTTCGGACGTTCTTCTGACTGTTGTTTTCTTGTTGCCATGGGTTTTATTTGAAACTTATTATGTATTTGGTGTATTTCACTTCGTTCATTTTGAATTCGTGGTCGACGTCCATCTTCACGGGGCGTTTTTTGCCTTCGACGTGGACTTTTTCGTTAACTGACACGATGAAGTTGTTGCCGTCGACGCTTTTGAGTGTTCCTCGAACTTTTTTTCCATCGGCTCCGAGTACTTCTACGTTTTTGCCGATGAAGATTTCGTATTGTCGGGCTACTTTGAAGGGTTGTCCGAGACCGGCGGAGCCTACTTCGAGTTCATAGTCTTCGTCGTCGCGCGAGAGTCGTTCTTCGATGAATTTGCTTAGTTCAACGCAATCTTCGATCCACACTCCGTCGGCGTGGTCTATTTCGATTACGATTTTGTTGTCGGAACTAAGTTGAATATCGACCAGGAAATATTCTTTTCCTTCGAGCCATTGTTCAACGAGGTTCTTTACGATGTTTTTGTCTATCATTTTGTTTTTGAATATAAAAATGAGGGACTTTTTTAAGCCCCTCATTCCTCTGAACGTTGGCAAAAGTAGGAAGAAAACGATTTTTGGCCAAAATGTTTGTCTTTTTTTCTCTATTTGAGGCTTATACGTGGTTTGGATGGGAGGTTTGTGGTGTTGTGGTTGGGTTTGGGGTGTTTTTCGGGGGGCTATATATATATTATATAAGGTGTATTTTATTTTTCGGCGACCTTGGGGGATTTGGGTGTGTGGAAAAAAAGTTTTTTTCGGGCCTCGGGGAACTTTTGATGGGAAAAAATGTTTTTTTCGTCCTCTGGGAACTTTTGGCGTGAAAAAAAAGTTTTTTCTGACCTCGAGAGAACTTTTGGTCGGAAAAAAATGTTTTTTCGGGTCTCTGGGAACTTTTGGCGTGAAAAAAAAAGTTTTTTTCCACCTCTGCAATCTGCAGGGCCCGAAAAAAAGTTTTTTTGCTTCCTGCATATTGCGTGGCTCTGAAAAAAAGTTTTTTTGCTTCCTGCAATCTGCAGGGCCTGAAAAAAATGTTTGATTTCGTTCCTGCATATTGCGTGGCGTGAAAAAAAAAGTTTTTTTGCTTCCTGCATGTTGCAGGGCTCTGAAAAAAAGTTTTTTTGGGGTGTCTTCAGTCGTATGTCTCGGAAAATAAAATAAGTTCCGACATTACATTCCCGAGATGTGGAATTTTCCTGCAAACCCTGAAAAACAAAGAGGATGAGGCTCGAAAATGCGTTCATATTTTATTTTGTACTTTTGCGCGTCAATCATTCAAGGATAATTAAATGAGACCCAACAATAACCCTATACATATGTTTACAGATTACGATGGTGATATGCCCGACTTTGATGGGATTAAAATCGAAGGGGAGGTGCCTGTCTTCGTGACACGAAATTTGGTGATGTTTCCCGGAATTCTGATGCCGGTGCTCGTAGGAAGAAAAGCGACGCTGGAATTGGTGAGGTTTCTGGAGGAAAATCCGGAAACAATCTTTGTAATCGTTAGTCAGAAAGACGGCGATGTGGAATATCCCAAATCGAAAGACATCTACCGCACAGGTATCTATGTGAAGCTAATTCGCGCTTTCGATATGCCTGGAAGCGAAAACGGAGAAAGCAGAACGGTGGTGCTCCAGGGGCTCGGACGATGCCATCTGGATGAAATCACATCGACAACTCCCTTCATGCACGCAAAAACGTCGAAGCTGAGCGATGAACTGGTCGACAAAGACGACAAAGAGTTCCTCACAGCCGTGAACGATATGAAAGATACCCTAAAAGAGTATATTCATGGGAGCGATGAGCTGCCCGACGATGCGCAGTTTGCCGTAGATAATATTTCGCACCCGATTGCAGCCGTAAACTATGTTTGCAGCAATATGCCTTTCCCGGTTTACGAAAAAATGCTCATGCTGAAAGAAAATTCTGTCAAAGACAGGCTTTTCAGACTAATGAAACTTCTCAATCGCGAAATTCAGTTCCAGCATCTGCGCCAAAACATTCGCTCCAAAACACGCGAAGATATCGAGGAACAACAGCGCGAATACTTCCTGCATCAACAAATAAAAAATATTCAGGAAGAACTCGGAGATGGCGACTCAACCCCGGAAAAGAAGGAAATCCTCGAAAAGGCTAAGAAAAAGAAATGGTCGGAAGAGATAGCGAAGATTTTCCAAAAAGAAATCGACAAACTAAGCACCCTCAATCCCCAAAGCCCCGATTACAGCGTTCAGGTGAACTATCTCCAAACGATGGTTGGTCTTCCATGGAACGAATACACCAAAGACGACCTCGACCTCAAACGCGCCAAACGAGTTCTTGACCGCGACCACTACGGAATGGAAAAAGTCAAAGAGCGTATACTCGAATATATGGCCGTGCTCCAGCTAAAAGGAAGCAACAAATCGCCCATACTCTGCCTCTACGGTCCGCCGGGCGTAGGCAAAACCAGCCTGGGCAAAAGTATCGCCGAATCGATGAAACGCAAGTACGTGAGAATGTCGCTCGGCGGATTGCACGACGAATCGGAAATCCGCGGGCACAGGCGCACATATATCGGCGCAATGCCAGGCCGGATAATCAAAAACATTCAAAAAGCCAATTCGTCGAACCCAGTGTTCGTGCTCGACGAAATAGATAAAATCACACAGAATACCGTAAACGGCGACCCTTCATCGGCACTCCTGGAAGTTCTCGACCCGGAACAAAATAATGCCTTCCACGACAATTATCTCGATGTCGACTACGACCTGTCTAAAGTCCTATTCATCGCAACGGCAAACGACATCAATACCATCCCGCGCGCACTGCTCGACCGAATGGAAATAATCGAAGTGTCGGGATATATCACCGAAGAGAAAATCGAAATAGCCAAGCGACATCTTCTTCCGAAAGAACTCTCCAATAGCGGGCTCGACGAATACGCTCCGAAGCTGAAATTCACAAAACAGGCCCTCGAAAAGATAATTGAAAGTTATACGCGCGAAAGCGGAGTTCGGCAGCTCGAAAAACAAATAAATAAAGCACTTCGAAAGCTGGCCTATCAGCAAGCAATGAACGGGAAACTCGACTACGAAAAAATAACCCCCGTGGAACTCGAAGGATTGCTTGGCAAACCACCCTTCTATCGCGATATATATCAAGGAAACGACTACGCCGGCGTTGTAACCGGTCTTGCATGGACCAGCGTGGGAGGCGAAATCCTGTTCATCGAAACTTCACTCTCAAAAGGCAAAGCCGGCAAACTCACACTTACCGGAAATCTCGGCGACGTGATGAAAGAATCGGCCGTAATAGCCCTCGAATACGTAAAAGCACATGTCGACAGTTTGGGAATCGATTATAGAATCTTCGACCAATGGAACATTCACATTCATGTACCCGAAGGAGCCACGCCGAAAGATGGACCGTCGGCCGGCATAACAATCGCAACTAGTATCGCATCGGCACTCACGCAAAGAAAAGTTCGCAAGAATATCGCAATGACCGGCGAAATCACCCTCCGCGGAAAAGTCCTCCCCGTGGGCGGAATCAAAGAAAAAATTCTAGCCGCAAAACGCGCCGGCATAACCGACATCGTAATGTGTCGAGAAAATAGGAAAGACATCGAAGATATTCCCGAGAAATATCGAAAAGGAGTTCAGTTCCATTACGTGGAGAATATTCAGCAGGTATGGGACATCGCACTCACAAACCAAATCGTTGCCAATCCGGTAAATCTCACGATTAGCGAAACCAACAACAAATAAACCTCCGAAATGACTTTCGAACTCCAATTCGCAGACTCGGCAAGCAACGCCCGAACCGGTTTAATCAAAACCGACCACGGACAAATAGAAACCCCAATCTTCATGCCCGTCGGAACAGCCGGCGCAGTGAAAGGAGTACACTTTGCCGAGCTCATCGAACAAGTGAAAGCACAAATCATTCTCGGAAATACCTATCACCTCTATCTACGACCCGGAATCGAAACGCTCAAAAAAGCCGGTGGATTACACAACTTCAACGGATGGCAACGACCCATCCTCACCGACTCGGGAGGCTTCCAAGTATTCTCGTTGACAGGCATCCGGAAATTGTCGGAAGAAGGATGCGAATTTAGAAGTCATATCGACGGTTCGAAACATTTCTTCACGCCCGAAAACGTGATGGACACCCAACGAATCATCGGAGCTGACATAATGATGGCATTCGACGAATGTCCGCCTGGGAAAAGCGACTATGAATACGCAAAAAAAAGTCTTGCCCTCACACAAAGATGGCTCGACCGCTGTTTGAAACGCTTCCGAGAAACCGAACCACTTTATGGGCACAAACAAAGTCTCTTCCCAATCGTACAAGGTTGTACATACAAAGACTTGCGCGTTGAGGCAGCGAAATTCGTAGCCGATAAGGAAGCTGACGGCAATGCGATTGGCGGACTAGCCGTGGGCGAACCAACCGAAGTGATGTATGAAATGATTGAAGTGGTGAACGACATTCTCCCCAAAGACAAACCTCGCTATCTTATGGGTGTCGGCACCCCGCAAAATCTTCTTGAGGCTATCGCACGCGGAGTAGACATGTTCGATTGCGTGATGCCCACCCGCAACGGTCGGAATGCAATGCTCTTCAACAGCGAAGGCACGATGAACATGCGAAACAAAAAATGGGAGAACGATTTTTCGCCCCTCGACCCCGAAGGATGCACCATAGACCGCATAACCACCAAAGCATATCTGCACCACCTTTTCAAAGCCGGCGAACTTCTGGCCATGCAAATAGCCAGCATCCACAACCTGGCATTTTATCTGCGCTTGGTAAAAGAGGCTCGCTCGCACATAGCGCAAGGTGATTTCACAGTGTGGAAATCGCAAGCGGTTGAAAAACTAGGACGAAGAATATAATCGAACGTGATATGAACAAGCCAGCCGAACTATTCCAAAGTCTGAAAGCTCGAGCAACATCGCCTCGTACCAGACACAACCTCGCGCAGCTCAGAAAAATAATCGGAAAGTTCAGTCCGAAACGCGTTCTCGGACTACTCGATTGGTATATCGTCAAGAAGTTCATTGGAACCTACGTATTTGCAATCCTACTTATCATCTCGATTGCCATCGTGTTCGATTTCAACGAAAACCTATCGAAGTTCACGCAATATCATGCACCGTGGCGTGCCATTGTGTTCGACTACTATGCAAACTTCGTCCCCTACTATTCCAATCTCTTTTCGCCGCTTTTCGTCTTCATCGCCGTGATTTTCTTCACCTCGAAACTGGCAGGCAACTCCGAAATCATTTCTATGCTTGCTGCCGGGGTGTCGTTTAATCGATTAATGCGACCCTACATGATTTCGTGCGTGCTTATTGCCGGCCTAACCTATTATCTCAACAGTTTTGTGATTCCCCACGGAACCGTAATCAGGCAAAACTTCGAATCGCTATACCGAAATTCGAAGAAAAACAACACGGCCGAAAACGTACAACTGCAAGTAGGCAAAAACACCGTGGCATACATTCAAAACTACGATAATACATACAAACGAGGCTACGGATTCTCGCTCGACAAGTTTGAAAACAAAAAGCTCGTTGAGCACATGACGGCAACCGAGATTCAATACGACACCGTGGCCGACGCGAAGTTTCATTGGAAAGCCAGCAACTGGAAAATACGAAAGCTAAAAGGACTAAAAGAACACATAACCAGCGGAGACAATCTCGACACGCTCATCCTCATGGAGCCAACCGACCTTGTCTACTCAAAAGGACTGCAAGAAACATTCACATCGCCCGAACTACTCGCCTACATCTCGAAACAAACCAGTCGAGGTTCGGGGAACGTCGTGCAATACGAGGTTGAATATCACAAACGAATCGCAATGTCGTTTTCGTCGTTCATCCTCACAGTGATAGGATTGTCGCTCTCGGCACGTAAACGAAAAGGCGGAATGGGATTATATCTCGGTATCGGCTTGGCATTGAGCTTCGGTTACATCCTCCTGCAAACCATTTCGTCGACATTCGCTATCAATGCCAACACACCTGCCATGCTCGCGGCATGGATTCCGAACATCGTCTTCGCAGTCATAGCATATTTTTGCTACAAACAAGCACCCAACTAACAAACACGCCCGGAATGAGGACGGGAAAAAACAAAACAAGAAAATGGTATTTGAAGAATTAGAATTAAACGATAATGTGTTAGACGCACTTTACGACATGCACTTCGAAAAATGCACACCGGTACAAGAAAAATGTATCCCAGAGATTCTCAAAGGAAAAGATGTGCTCGGAGTGGCTCAAACCGGAACCGGAAAAACAGCAGCCTATCTTCTGCCTGTGCTCTCGAAACTGGCAAGTGGAGGTTATCCCGAAGATGCTATAAACTGCCTCATCATGTCGCCCACAAGAGAGCTTGCACAACAAATCGACCAGGCCATACAAGGCTTCTCTTACTATCTCGACAAAGTTTCCTGTGTGGCTGTTTACGGCGGAAACGATGGCAATCGCTACGACCAGGAACTAAAAAGCCTAAGCCTCGGAGCCGACCTCGTCATTGCAACTCCAGGACGATTCATATCGCACATCTCGCTCGGCAATGTAGACCTATCGAGAGTTAGTTTCTTTATCCTCGACGAAGCTGACAGAATGCTCGACATGGGATTCTCTGACGATATCATGACTATTGCCAAGAAACTACCCCAAACCTGCCAAACAATAATGTTCTCGGCAACCATGCCTGCTAAAATCGAAGATCTAGCAAAAACACTCCTCAAAGACCCCGTCACAATTAAACTTGCGGTGAGCAAACCGGCCGAGAAAATACGTCAACAGGCCTATGTTTGTCACGAAACGCAAAAGATGGGAATCATCAAGGATATTTTTAAGGCGGGCGACCTAAAACGAGTAATTATCTTCTCCGGTTCAAAACAAAAAGTGAAGCAAATAGCCCAATCGCTCAATCAGAAACAAATAAATTGCGGGCAGATGCACTCTGACCTAGAGCAGGCTGAACGTGATGAAATGATGTTCCGCTTCAAAAGCGGACAGATTGACGTGCTTGTCGCGACTGACATTCTGGCTCGAGGAATCGACATCGACGATATAGCAATGGTTATAAACTACGACGGGCCACACGATGCCGAAGATTATGTTCACAGAATCGGCCGAACAGCACGTGCCGACCGCGACGGAGTAGCAATAACTTTCGTCAACGATGACGACATATATTTCTTTCAGCAAATCGAAAAATTCCTCGGCCGTGAAGTAGAAAAAATGCCTCTTCCAGAATCTCTAGGTAAAGGCCCCGATTACACTCAGCAGGCAACAAAACCAAAACGAAGTGGAGATGCTCGTTCACGCCGTCGTAAAGCTCGCGAACAACAAAGTCATAAGGACACTAAGCAACGCTCGCGACGAAATAGGCCCCAGGATTCGCATAAGTCGGATAAACAGACTGAAGAAAAGAAATCCGAAACTCGCAATTCGAGAAAACGCCCCGCACGTAACGAAAAGCAACAACCCCAAAGGCAACCATCTAATCAAATCCCGCAACAAGCCGAAGAAAAAACCGAATCGCGTAATAAAAGGCGTCGTTCCTCAAGCAGTAGCCGTCGCAAAGCACCTCAAAAGCAACAGCAACCGCGCAGTACGAAATACGATATACGCGAAGAATTTTCACGGCCCAAGAAGCAGCGCGAAAGCGGATTGAAGAAACTTATCAAAAAGCCCCTACGCTGGCTAGGACTTACAAAGAAATAATTTTGAACATTGCAGGAGCGTCACGCTTTTGGCTGTTTCCATTCGGAAAATCGCTAGATCGTGGCGCTTCTGTCTATTTCTGTTTGGAAAATCATTAGAGCGTCACGCTTCTGTTTGTTTCCATTCGGAAAATCGCTAGATCGTGGCGCTCTTGTCTGTTTCTGTTTGGAAAATCACTAGAGCGTCACGCTTCTGTCTGTTTACGTTTGAAAAATAGCTAGATCGTGACGCTCCTTTCTGTTTTCGTTTGGAAAATCGTTAGAGCGTGGTACTTCTGTATGTTTCCGTTTGAGAAGTTGCTAGAAACAGCGTTTCTATAGCGGTTCAGTTTGGAAATTAGTGCGTATTTTTGCAACGCACTAATCAAAGAAATAGCGCAAAATAATTATGAAGAGATTACTTTTTCCCATCATCGCACTTGCCACAATTGTGGTGATGTCTGGTTGCGGCTCGAGTAAGGGCGTTGCTTATTTTACCAATATCGACTCAACAAGTTTAGCCGCTTCACGCGGTCTCTACGATGCTAAAATAATGCCGAAAGACGAGCTAACAATAAGCGTGCACACAACCGATCCGGCTGCAGCTTCACCTTTTAATATAGAAACTTCGTCGGGTACTTCGGGAGCTTCGAAAGGCTATCTGGTTGATAATGACGGATTCATCAGCTTCCCCTTAATCGGTCGAGTACACGTTGCAGGATTAACCAAGACAGAGTGCGAAGCGATGATAAAAAGTAAGATTAAACCCTATCTCGCAGCTACCGAAAATCCTGTCGTTATGGTTCGCATGAGCAGCTATCGTATCACGGTTATAGGCGAGGTGGCCAACCCTGGAGTTATTCCGGTTTCAACAGAAAAGATTAGCGTGGTAGAAGCTCTGGCACAGTCGGGCGACCTCACCATTTTCGGTAAACGAAACAACATCATGCTCATCAGAGAAGATGCCAACGGGCAGAAGCACGAAACGAGGCTGAACCTGAACGATGCTAATCTAATAAACTCGCCCTACTACTATTTGCAACAAAACGACATTCTCTATGTCGAGCCGAACAGTGCAAAAGCAAAGAGTGCAAACATCGGGCAATCTACAACGATGTGGTTTTCGTTCGTCGGAATCGTAACGTCAGTAGCCTCAATGTTAGTAACCGTATTGAAATAGGAAAAACAACCATCACATACGCAGACCTCATACAGAGCTTTTGTTTAGAAAAAGAAATGAAAATATTCTATTACACTCCGGCTTACGAATTCCTACAGACAGCCGAACGATGTAAGAGAGTATTTTCATTTTTCATTTATATTTAAAGAAATCAATTATGTGCGGAATAGTTGGATACATCGGGACAAACCGCGAGGCCTATCCCATACTCATAAAAGGACTTCAGCGACTCGAATATAGGGGCTACGACAGCGCCGGCGTTGCTTTGCTTAACAAAAAAGGACTCAATATCTACAAGGCCAAAGGTAAAGTGGCCGATTTGCAGGACTATTGTCAAGATAAGGATACATCGGGCACCGTTGGAATTGCTCACACGCGCTGGGCTACACATGGTGAACCGTCGGCAACAAACGCTCATCCGCATTATTCGGAATCGAAGAACCTGGCCATAATTCACAATGGGATAATAGAGAACTTTGCCGAGATAAAGAGGAATCTTGAAGGGAAGGGCATAGAATTCCGGTCTGACACCGATACCGAGGTGCTCGTTCAGCTTGTGGAATACATCCAGGAAAGAAAACGGCTCGACCTCCTCACCGCCGTTCAGGTTGCACTTCACCAGGTGATTGGCGCCTACGCAATCGCGTTGCTCGACAAGAATAATCCAGACACCATCATTGCAGCCAGGAAACAAAGTCCACTAGTTGTCGGGATAGGCGACGGCGAGTTTTTCTTGGGTTCGGATGCCAGTCCGATTATTGAATACACCGACAAGATGGTTTATCTTGAGGATGGGAATATTGCCGTGATGAAACTCGGCGAGGAACTTAAGGTTGTGAACATCCTCAACGAGGAATTGTCACCCGCTATTCATACGGTCGACCTCAACCTTGGCCAAATCGAGAAAGGTGGCTATCCCCACTTCATGCTCAAGGAGATTTTTGAGCAGCCCGAATGTCTCACTAATTGCATGCGCGGTAGAATAAACGTAGAGCACAACCACGTTACATTGAGCGCACTCATCGACCATCGTAGCAAACTTATCGACGCCAAACGCATCATTATTGTTGCTTGTGGAACCAGCTGGCACGCCGCGTTGATAGGTAAGCAAATCATCGAGAATCTTTGTCGTATTCCGGTTAATGTTGAGTATGCCAGCGAATTTCGCTATCGCAACCCGGTTGTGCGCAGCTGCGACGTTGTAATTGCCATTTCGCAGAGTGGCGAAACCGCCGATACACTCGCAGCCGTTGAACTGGCAAAGGAGAAAGGCGCTTTTATCTATGGAATTTGTAATGCCATCGGTTCAAGCATTCCACGCGCTACCGATACGGGTACTTACATCCATGTGGGTCCCGAAATTGGCGTTGCATCTACAAAGGCTTTCACAGGTCAGGTAACCGTACTCACAATGTTTGCCCTCACTTTGGCCGAAGCAAAAGGAACTGTCGCGAATAAAGACTATGTTAAGATAGTTGAACAACTCGCCACTATTCCCGATAAGATTCGCGAGGTGCTCAAAACAAACGATACGGTACGCGATTTGGCTCGCACATTTACCTACGCCCATAATTTCATCTATCTCGGGCGTGGATTCAGCTATCCCGTTGCCCTTGAGGGGGCGCTTAAACTCAAGGAAATATCCTATATCCATGCCGAAGGATATCCCGCAGCCGAGATGAAGCATGGTCCGATTGCACTCATCGATTCCGACATGCCCGTGGTTGTTATCGCCACCCACAATGCCATGTACGAAAAAGTGCTTAGCAATATGCAGGAGATAAAAGCGCGTCAAGGACGAGTGATTGCCCTAGTGAGCAAGGGCGACACGATGGTTTCGCGACTCGCCGACGCCGTTATCGAACTACCCGAAACGATGGAATGTCTCGAACCGTTGGTGGCCACTGTTCCATTGCAACTTCTGGCCTATCATATCGCCGTTTGTAAGGGAAAGAATGTAGACCAACCTCGCAATTTGGCTAAATCAGTAACAGTTGAATAAAATCGAATACAAATGGAAAAAAACATACATGAAGATTGTGGAGTGGCGATGATAAGGCTACTCAAACCCTTGGAATATTATCAAGAAAAACATGGCACATGGATGTATGCTCTTAACAAACTCTATCTGATGATGGAGAAACAGCACAACCGAGGACAGGAAGGCGCAGGAATGGCGACCGTGAAAATGGATACACGCCCCGGTAACGAATATATGTTTCGCGAACGAGCCGAGGGAAAAAATGCCGTTACGGAAATCTTCGGCAATGTGCACAAACACTTTAAACCTTACTCTACAAATCAGCTTTCCGACGTGCAATTCGCCAAGGAACATCTGCCGTTTGCAGGCGAACTCTATATGGGCCACTTGAGATATTCAACGACGGGCAAGAGCGGACTCTCATACGTCCATCCATTTCTTAGGCGCAACAATTGGAAAGCTAAAAACCTGTGTATGTGCGGCAATTTCAATATGACCAACATCGGTGATATTTTCGAAAAGCTAACCGAACAAGGTCAATGCCCACGCAAATACAGCGACACCTATCTGCTTCTTGAGCTCATGGGACACAGGCTCGACCGCGAGGTAGAGCGCAACTTTGTAGATGCCCAAAAACAAGGTCTCGAGAAACAGGCCATAACCCGATACATCGAAGAGCATGTCGAAATGAGCAACGTTCTCAAAACAACTATGCAGGATTTCGATGGTGGATATGTTATCTGTGGAATCACAGGCTCGGGAGAGAGCTTCGCCATACGCGACCCCTGGGCTATTCGTCCGGCATTCTACTATCGCAGCGACGAAATTGTAGCTCTGGCCAGCGAGCGACCCGTGCTTCAAACAACTTTTGATCTGGAATGCGAAGACATTACAGAACTCCGACCCGGTGAGGCTCTCATCGTTAACCGAAGAGGCGAATGCTCGCTCAAACAGATTATTCCGCAACGTGCCGATGCTGCCTGCTCCTTCGAAAGGATATACTTCTCTCGTGGGTCAGACAGAGATATATACAAGGAGCGCGAAAAACTCGGCGAACAGCTCACCGAACCCGTTATGCATGCCATAGACAATGACACCGACCATACCGTACTCTCGTTCATTCCCAATACGGCCGAAGTGGCCTTCTACGGTTTGCTGCATGGATTCAGAAAACGCATCGACTCCTGGAAATCCGAGCAGATTGCAGCCCTCGGACCGAATCCCGACCGAAATGAAATCGAGAAAATTATAAGCCGCCAAGTGCGCTCTGAAAAAGTGGCTTGGAAAGATATAAAACTGCGCACCTTCATCACCGAAGGAAATTCGCGCAACGACCTCGCATCTCATGTTTACGACATCACCTACGAGAGTATCCGCCCAGACCGGGATAATCTCGTTATCATCGACGACTCCATTGTTCGCGGAACTACTCTGCGCGAGAGTATCCTCAGGATTCTCGACCGGCTTCATCCGCGCCGAATAATCGTGGTATCGAGTGCACCACAGATTCGTTATCCCGACTATTACGGTATCGACATGCCTCGGCTTGAAGAGTTCTGCGTATTCCGCGCAACCATCAGTCTCATTGAAGAGCGTGGGATGGAAAGTTTGCTAAACGAGATATACTCCCGATGTCTTGCAGAACTAGCCAAGCCCAAGGGAGAGACAATAGAAAATGCCGTGTGTGCCGTTTACGAGCCGTTCACGGTTAACGAAATCAACCGCCGTATTGTAGATATGCTACGCCCTGAGGGCATGACAACGCCCGTTGAACTTGTATTCCAAAGTATCGAAGGTTTGCACGAGGCGATACCTCACCATCGGGGTGATTGGTATTTCACAGGCAAATACCCCACTCCAGGCGGTATGAGATTGGTTAATCAGGCATTCGTAAACTTCTATGAGGAGCGTAAAGAGGCTTTACCACAAATCGGTCATTAGGTATTTGTGGTCAATTTTGCTCCATGCACGCTGCAGGGATGTTTTTGTGTATCTAAAAGGTTTATGCGCAGATTGCAGGAAGGTTTTCAATTCTTCAAAATAGATATACAGAGTGCGTGAGGGAGCACAGCATGCAAAGCCAATGACGTTTTAAGATTAATGTGAGTTAGATATAAAATGATAGTCGCGTTATCCCTCACGCCAATTCGTAGGGTTATTTGGTTCATCACCCGAGTTCACAATGGGTGTGTGACAAAAATCTTATACCGCCCCACATTCTTTTAGATTACGACAGAACAAAACAAGAACAACGATAAAGAAATCGACATAAGAAAATGAGGAACGTAACATTAATATTGAACGACGGAACCCGATTTCACGGCAAATCGTTCGGCTACGAAAAGCCTGTGGCCGGCGAAGTAGTTTTCAACACTGCCATGATGGGCTATCCGGAGAGTTTGACCGATCCATCGTACGCCGGTCAAATGATTGTAACAACCTTCCCTCTGGTTGGAAACTACGGTGTACCGCCACTTACAATCGGCTCCGACGGTATACCCCTTTTCATGGAAAGCAACCGCATTCACGCCTCTGCACTCATTGTGGCCCACTATAGCGAGCATCACTCACATTGGAATGCTGCAATGAGTCTCGCCCAGTGGCTCAAAAACGAACAAGTACCCGGAATAACCGACATAGACACACGCGAACTAACCAAAGTACTGCGCGAACACGGTGTGATGATGGGGAAAATCATTTTAGACGACGAACCTAACAATATTCCGGAAGCCGACTATGAAGGTGTGAACTTCGTAGATAGCGTGTCGACTAAAGAAATAATCCGCTACAACGAAGGCGCCGGAAAAAAGGTTGTTCTCGTAGATTGCGGCGTGAAGGCCAATATCATTCGCAGTCTTGTTAAAAGAGGTGTCGAAGTAATACGTGTGCCTTGGAACTACGATTATATCTCGCTCGACTTCGATGGTTTATTCCTTGCTAACGGCCCAGGCGACCCAGACACGTGCCAGGTCGCCGTCGACATCATCCGTAAACAAATGAACCAAAGTATAAAGCCCATTTGCGGCATCTGCATGGGCAACCAACTTCTGGCTAAAGCCGCTGGAGCATCGATATACAAACTCAAATACGGACACCGTGGACATAACCAACCTGTGAGAATGGTAGGTACAGAGCGATGCTACGTTACATCTCAAAATCATGGTTATGCCGTAGACGCTGCATCGTTGGGAGCCGATTGGGAAGAACTGTTCGTCAATATGAATGATGGCAGTAATGAAGGTATTCGTCATAAAACAAATCCATGGTTCAGCTCGCAATTCCATCCCGAAGCGTGCTCAGGCCCAGTGGATACATATTTCATGTTCGATAAATTTGTAGAAATACTCCAAAAATGAAAGACGAAAGCATAAAGAAAGTCCTGATACTAGGTTCAGGTGCACTCAAAATAGGCGAGGCAGGTGAATTCGATTATTCCGGCTCACAAGCCCTTAAAGCACTGCGTGAAGAGGGAGTAAAAACCGTGCTCATAAACCCAAACATTGCCACGGTACAAACATCCGAAGGTGTGGCCGACCAAATTTATTTCTTACCGGTTCAACCCTACTTCGTTGAAAGAGTTATACAAAAAGAACGTCCCGACGGAATACTCCTTTCCTTCGGAGGACAAACTGCGCTGAATTGCGGTGTGGAACTTGACCGCCATGGGATACTACGGAAATATGGAGTACGCGTACTCGGCACCCCGGTAAAGGCAATTATGAACACCGAAGACCGCGAGCTTTTCGTTGAACAACTCGACCAAATAGACGTTAAGACTATCAAAAGCGAAGCCTGCGAAAATACAGAGCATGCTCGCCGTGCAGCTAGCGAACTGGGCTATCCGGTAATTATTCGCGCCGCCTATGCTCTGGGTGGACTCGGCAGCGGTTTTGCTGATAACGAAAAAGAGCTTGACCGGCTATGTGAAAAAGCTTTCGCTTTCTCGCCTCAAGTGTTAGTTGAAAAGAGCTTGAAAGGCTGGAAAGAAATAGAATACGAGGTAGTACGCGACCGCTACGACAACTGTATCACTGTTTGTAACATGGAGAACTTCGACCCGCTCGGCATTCACACTGGCGAGTCAATTGTAATTGCACCCTCCCAAACCCTCACTAATAGCGAGTATCACAAGTTGCGTGCACTAGCCATCAAGATAGTCCGCCACATCGGAATTGTGGGCGAATGTAATGTGCAGTATGCTTTCGACCCGCAAAGTGAGGACTATCGCGTCATCGAGGTCAATGCCCGTCTTTCGCGCTCATCAGCCCTGGCCAGCAAAGCTACCGGTTATCCGCTTGCTTTTGTAGCTGCCAAACTCGGCATGGGCTATGGTCTGTTCGAACTCAAAAACTCCGTAACCCGTACGACATCTGCATTCTTCGAACCAGCACTCGATTATGTCGTGTGTAAAATTCCACGTTGGGATCTCAGTAAGTTCCGCGGTGTCGACAAAGAACTCGGTTCGAGCATGAAATCTGTCGGAGAAGTCATGGCAATCGGCCGAAACTTCGAGGAAGCTATCCAAAAAGGTCTCCGTATGATAGGCCAAGGTATGCACGGTTTCGTTGAAAACAAAGAACTCCGAATAGACGATATCGACGCCGCTTTGCGTGAGCCAACCGATAAACGCATCTTCGTTATCTCGAAGGCTATGCACAAGGGCTACAACGTAGATCAGATTCACCAACTAACGAAAATCGACCGATGGTTCTTGTATAAATTGAAACATATCATTGATATCGACGAACAACTCAAAAAACGCAATATAAATACCCTCGGTAAAGAACTCCTACGCGAGGCGAAGGTCTATGGCTTCACCGATTTCCAAATAGCCCGTGCTGTTGGACTAGAAGAAGAATCGCGTAATATGCACGAAGCCATGCTTACAGTGCGCCGGCTTCGCAAAAGCCATGATATCCTGCCAATGGTTAAGCAAATAGATACACTCGCGGCAGAATATCCCGCACAAACTAACTATCTCTACGTGACATATTCAGGCGTAGCGTCTGACATATCATTTGCTAATGACCGAAACAGTGTCATCGTACTTGGGTCAGGAGCCTATCGTATCGGCAGCTCCGTGGAATTCGACTGGTGTGGTGTGCAGGCCCTCAACACAATCAGAAAACAAGGGCATCGTTCGATAATGATAAATTATAACCCCGAAACCGTTTCTACCGATTACGACATGTGCGACCGCCTCTACTTCGATGAACTCACTTTCGAACGAGTTATGGATATCATCGATCTCGAAATGCCGTATGGAGTGATTGTGTCGACTGGCGGCCAGATTCCGAATAATCTTGCCATGTTCCTCGATGCCGAAAACGTGCCTATTCTTGGAACATCAGCTAAGGACATAGACGGCGCAGAAGACCGTGCTAAATTCTCGTCGATGCTCAACGAAATCGGAGTTAACCAACCCGAATGGCGCGCGCTTACGAGTATGGATGACATCGATGAGTTTGTGAATCGAGTGGGTTTCCCGGTTCTCGTTCGCCCTTCTTATGTCCTTTCGGGCGCAGCAATGAACATCTGCTCTAATAAAGACGAACTCACGCGATTCTTACGTCTTGCTGCAAATGTGAGCGAAGACCATCCTGTAGTGGTTAGCAAATTCATCGAAAACGCAAAGGAAATAGAGATGGATGCTGTTGCCCGCGATGGAGAAATTCTGGCTTATGCAATCTCTGAGCACATCGAGTTTGCTGGAGTTCACTCTGGCGACGCAACCATTCAGTTTCCACCCCAGAAACTTTATGTTGAAACTGTTCGCCGGATAAAACGAATTAGTAAACAAATTGCGAAGGCTCTCCACATCAACGGTCCATTCAATATTCAGTACATGGCCCGCGACAACGATATTCTCGTAATAGAGTGCAATCTGCGTGCAAGCCGCTCATTCCCATTTGTGAGTAAGGTTCTGAAGCTGAATTTCATTGACCTTGCAACGAAAGTTATGCTTGGTCTTCCGGTAGAGAAGCCCGAGAAAAATCTCTTTGATCTCGACTATGTGGGAATCAAAGCTAGTCAGTTCTCTTTCAATCGTCTGCAGAAGGCCGATCCTGTGCTCGGGGTCGATATGAGTTCAACTGGCGAGGTTGGTTGCTTAGGCGACGACACTTCGACAGCCCTACTGAAAAGCATGCTATCTGTCGGTCATCGCATTCCTGAAAAAAACATTCTTTTGTCGACCGGCGGTGCAAAACAGAAAGCCGAAATGCTCGAAGCCGCACGCATACTCCGCAATCATGGCTATAATTTGTTTGCAACTAGCGGTACGTCGAAATATTTAACCGAAAACGGTATCGAAAATACACTGGTCTACTGGCCCTCCGACGAAGACAAACAGCCTCAGGCACTCGACTTGCTTCATCAAAAAAAGCTTGACATGATTGTCAATATCCCGAAAGACCTCACGCCGCGCGAACTTACAAATGGTTATAAGATACGTAGAGCTGCAACCGATCTTAATGTGCCGCTTATTACGAACAGTCGTCTGGCTAGCGCTTTTATCCATGCGTTTTGCAATGTGAAGCTTGACGAAATCGACATCAAAGCTTGGGGCGAATATTAATCACCCCATCGGAAAAAAGCAATACATTTGCACATGCTAATTTTTGAACAACAATAATCATCATAATTTTTATAAACTAATTTGTTTTTACTATGAAAGTCTATGAGTATCAAGCAAAGGCTCTCTTTGCAAACTATGGCTTGCCTGTAGACAACAGCATTCTTTGTCGCACGGTCGACGAAGCTGTGGAAGCCTACAAAAAGCTAGGTGGTGAACGCGCGGTTGTCAAGGCACAAGTGCACACCGGAGGTCGGGGAAAAGCCGGCGGTGTGAAGGTTGCAAACGGCGAAGCTGAAGTAAAGCAGTATGCTACCCAAATTCTGGGAATGGACATCAAAGGATTCACCGTTGACCGAGTGCTCGTTGGCGAAGCAATCAACATCGCTTCGGAATATTATGTGAGTATCGTAATCGACCGCAAATCTAAGTCGGCAATCCTGATGCTTAGTCGTGAAGGCGGTATGGACATCGAAGCCGTTGCCAAAAACACTCCGGAGAAGATTGTAAAAATCCCAATCGACCCACTAATTGGCCTACCAACTTTCAAGGCGCGTGAAGCTGCTTTCAAACTTTTCGATGACATGGCCCTCGTTAAGCAGGCCATCCCGGTGTTGCAGAATCTCTATCGCCTGTTTGTTGAAAAAGATGCATCGCTAGCCGAAATCAACCCGCTTGTTGTTACTGGTGAGGGTAATCTGAAAGCTATCGATGCAAAAATGACTTTTGACAATAACGCACTATTCCGCCATCCCGATATTTTCGAGATGTTCGAACCAACGGAAGATGAGAAGAAAGAACAAGCAGCTAAAGAAAAAGGCTTCAGCTACGTGAATCTTGGTGGTGAAATAGGCTGCATGGTCAATGGAGCTGGTCTCGCAATGGCAACCATGGACATGATTAAACTCTACGGTGCAACCCGGCCAATTTCCTCGATATCGGCGGAAGTTCCAATCCAACGAAGATTGTCGAAGCAATGAAACTCCTCCTTTCCGACAAACATGTGAAGGTTGTGCTCATAAACATCTTCGGTGGAATTACTCGATGCGACGATGTTGCCAAAGGACTCATCGAAGCCTTCAAGATGATTGATATCAACATGCCAATCGTTATCCGATTAACCGGAACCAACGAGACCGAAGGACGAGAACTGCTCAAAGGCACCAAGTTCAACGTTGCCCACACTATGGGCGAAGCCGGGAAAATGGCTGTCGAACTAGCATCTAAATGCTAAGAGAAAGTAACTGAACAATCAGACACAAACAAAAAAACACAAAGACAATGAGTATACTTATCAACAAGAATACACGACTGATAGTACAAGGCATAACCGGCCGTGACGGAAGTTTCCACGCAACAAAAATGAAAGCCTACGGCACGAACGTAGTAGGCGGAACATCACCCGGTAAAGCCGGACAGAATGTTGAAGGCATCCCAGTGTTCAACACCGTTAAGGACGCTGTTGAAGCAACCAATGCCAACACTTCCGTAATCTTCGTGCCCGCAGCCTTTGCCAAAGACGCAATGCTCGAAGCAGCCGACGCCGGCATCAAGCTAATCATCTGTATAACCGAAGGCGTGCCAACTCTTGATGTTGTTGAAGCCTATCGCTACATTCGCGACAAGGGTGCCAACCTAATCGGTCCAAACTGTCCCGGTCTCATCTCGCCCGACGAGAGTATGGTAGCATCATGCCGACAAACATTTTCAAGAAAGGACACACCGGAGTGATAAGCCGAAGCGGAACACTTACCTATCAAGTAGTGGCCAACCTAACCGAAAACGGAATGGGACAAACCACAGCCGTAGGTGTAGGGGGCGACCCAATCGTTGGATTATACTTCCAAGACCTGCTCGAAATGTTCGAAAACGACCCAGAAACCGACAGCGTAGCCATAATTGGTGAAATCGGGGGTGATGCTGAAGAACGTGCAGCAGAATACATACGCGACCACATGACCAAACCCGTCGTTGCCTTTATTTCAGGCCGCGAAGCTCCTAAAGGAAAGCAAATGGGACATGCAGGTGCAATCATTTCCAGCGGCTCGGGCACAGCAGCCGAGAAAATCGCAGCATTCGAAGCAGCCGGAGTTCCAGTGGCACGCGAAACAAGCGAAATCCCCGAACTTCTCGCAGCAAGGCTCAAGAAATAAGAAAAACGCAACCAATCGTTATCCTCCCCAAAAAGGTAAAGCAAATTTTAACCCGGCATCATCCGGATGCTCGCGATAAAGGCCTACCTTTGCATCACAACGATAGGATTAAAAAAGGAATGGAATTCCGACATCGAAACACATGTCGGAATTCTATCTTTTTATATCCTTCATCAAACACATAACTTTTAAAAGAAAATAAAGATGTCCTACATGTCACAAGAGGGCTACGAAAAACTCGTGGCCGAATTGCAGCACTTAGAATCGGTTGAACGCCCAAGAGCATCAGCCGCAATCGCTGAAGCAGTCGACAAAGGCGACCTCAGCGAAAACTCAGAGTACGATGCCGCCAAGGAAGCACAACGGCACCTGGAGGCAAAAATCAACGAAATGAAGATGACTATTGCACATGCAAAAATCGTCGACACATCACGCCTCAGCAACGAAGCGGTACAAATCATGTCGACCGTCGAGATGACTAACCTCAAAGACAAATCGAAGATGAAATACACTATCGTCAGCGAAACAGAGGCTAACCTCAAACAAGGAAAAATATCCATCAAAACACCCATCGCACAAGGCCTATTGAACAAAAAGGTTGGCGACGTAGTCGAAATCGAAATCCCACGCGGAACAATCCAACTGAGAATCGACAACATCAGCATCGACGTTTAAACAAAAACAGCCATGACTATATTCTCAAAGATTGCAGCCGGAGAAATTCCGAGCTACAAATGTGCAGAAAACGATAAGTTCTACGCTTTTCTCGACATCAACCCAGTTGGGAAAGCTCACACCCTAGTCATTCCGCGACAAGAAACAGACTACATCTTCGATATGCCCGACGACGAACTGGCTGCCTTCCAAATCTTTGCCAAGAAAGTGGCCCGTGCCATCAAAACCGCTTTCCCCTGCAAGAAGGTTGCCCAAATTGTGCTCGGCCTCGAAGTTGCTCATGCCCATATTCACCTCATCCCAATCAACAGCGAGGCTGATATAAACTTCGGTAAACATATCAGTATCACTGCCGAAGAGCAGAAAGACATTGCTGCGAAAATAAATGCCGCTTTCCTTGCACAGACGTAAGATTTACGCACACGAAACACTAAACGGGAATGAATCGACTTAAGATTTATTCCCGTTTTTCTTTCTCAAAATTGAGACTCTACATAACGCAACTTTTTCTAGGCTAACAGAAAAAGCAACATTCATTCGTTGTATAATTCATATAATCCCGAGAAAAGTATATTATCTCCGGAACTTTCCTAATATTATTTACACTAGTATTTTATATCTCCGGAATTTCCCGAATATTAATTACACTAATATTTTATATATCCGGGACTTCCCGAACATTAATTAAACTAGTATTTTATATCTCCGGAACTTCCCGAATATTATTTACACTAGTGTTTTATATCTTCAGAATCTCCCTAATATTATTTACATTAGTATTTTATATCTCCGGAATTTCCCGAACATTAATTAAACTAGTGTTTTATATCTTCGGAACTTTCCGAAGATTATTTATATTAGTGTTTTATATATCCGTAACTTTCCGAACATTGATTATATTAGTATTTTATATCTTCGTAACTTCCCGGAGATATAAATCATGAAAACATAGCATCTTCAAGGAGATTATAATGTCGGAAGAATAATCCGAGTAGCCTTAATAGTGCCGAAAAGCATATGTTCGCTAATGGAATAGGGGCTTGTAGGAATATTTAATCTCTTTTTAAAGTCGCGATAACCTCTCGTAGGTTAGCTAAAGATGCCCTAGTTTTGCAGGCGATGACAAAAACAATAAAATCATTTTATTAGATTATGAAGATAACAATCCATGCAACTTCCGTGAAACAGCCTTTAAGGTTTAGCATTATGCTTAAACTTGTTTTTCTCGCAATTGCTCTATTGTCGCATCTGACGGTTTTTTCGCAAGACGAATCAGACTCCTTACCCAAGGACAGTATTATGTACGAAATTCCGGAAGTGTTGGTCAAAGGCGAACGACCGATAGCTGTTGTCAACGGTAGCGTAATAACTTACGACTTGCCGCGACTGCTTGAAAATAAAGTTGTCGACAATATTTATGATGCTATTAAAGAGCTTCCAGGAGTTGTTGAGAATGAAGGACAATATCAATTGGCCGGTAGGAAAGTAACTATATCGCTCAACGGACAAGTGATGACGTTGACGCCCGACCAGATGCTCTCGCTGTTGAAGAGTCTTCCCGTTAGCCGGCTGGATAAGGCTGATGTAATGTATTCCGCTCCGGCAAAAACGCAGGTTCGCGGAGCTCTCATAAACATCCGGTTGAAGAAAGAAACTTCAAAAGAATCTCTTCTTAACGGAGAAATCAATCTTGCCTACAATCAAAAGCACAATGCCATGTTTGGCGAACGGGGGGCGATGTATTATCATAAAGGTAAGTTCTCGCTGGATGCGATGTATCTACATGGTCATGGCAAAGAATATGGCGTAACCGACGAAGACTCTCACCACTCGCTCAACAACGGAACGGTGCACGACATCAAGAATCATCAAACTCAGCTTTCAAAGTCGTTCGGGCATAATTATCGTCTCGGAGCAGAATTTGATTTTACCGAAAAGCATAAACTCTTATTCGCCTATCAGGGAGCCTATAATCATCGCGACGTAACGAATGATTACACCGGCAACATCGTCGGAAATACGCTGACCATATATCATAATTGGCTTCATAACATAAGACTGGATTATCAGATTCCCTTCGGAATTAAAATTGGCGCCGAGGCCACTTATTATCACAATCCGATGAAGCAGAATCTTAATAGTGTGACACCTACGGGAAATCTTAATCTCCTGGCAGATAACGACCAGCGGATAAATGTTTGGCGATATTATTTGTCGCAAGAACATCAATTGAAAAACAACTGGAGCCTGAACTACGGCGCATGGCATAAACAATCGGTCAACCATAGTCGGCAGGCTTATCTTAATCAAAATGTTACCCCTGTGAGTTATCTCCGACAGAAAGAAGATGTGGTTAATGCCTACGTAGGTTTTGGAAAGAACTGGACAAATAAACTGATTCTTGACGCATCGCTATCCGCCGAATATTATCATTCGCCACAATGGCACAAATGGAACATTTATCCCACGTTGAACATAACTTATGTTCATAACCCGAACAATATATGGCTGATTAATTTTTCAACCGACCGTGCCTATCCGGAATACTGGGCAATGAACGATTTCACAGTGTATGGCAATGGCGGATACGACGAAATTGTGGGCAATCCATATCTAAAACCTGCCAACTCTTACCAAACACAACTGGCTTGGGTACTGAAAAACAAATATCAATTCGTTGCATGGTTCAACTACATCGACAACTATTTTATGCAAACTCCATATCAACGTCCAGACCGGTTGGCAATAATGTTCCGAACCCTTAACTCCAACTTTCAGCAACAAGCAGGTGTACAGGCCGTGCTGCCACATAAATTCGGCTCCTGGCTCGATTCCCGTTTAACCCTGACAGGCGTGTGGATGCACGAGAAAAACGATGAGTTCTACGACATTCCGTTCAATCGCGCCATCTTCTACGGAATGGCACAGATAAACAATGTTGCAATGCTAAGCAAGAAGTCGAACCTGTCGCTCACAGTCGACGGAATGATACGTAGCAAGGCAAAACAAGCCATCTATGATCTCCCCGGTTCAGGCAATCTCAACCTCGGCCTACGCTGGCAATTCTGGAAGAAGCAAGCCATCCTGCATGTTTTCTGTAACGACATCTTTGAGACCTCCTCGATATCGCCCGAGATAGACTTCAAGGGGCAGAATCTGAATATGCATTTTTCCTGCTATCGTCAACTTGGTCTGTCCCTCACCATAAAGTTCGGAGCTTATCAGGAAAAGAAACATAAAGAAGTTGATACATCCCGCTTTCGGAAATAATCTTATAGTCAGATATTCATAATTAATAATCGCTAGCCTTTACCCTCTTCAGGATTTAAGAATAAATATACGAGCTACAAGAATGATGAAACATTACAAAGAAACGATAGAAAACTATGAAGGTAGAAAAGAGATAAATGAAGATAGAAAGTAAAGCGAAGTAAAAACGGTTCATATTACAATACCTACTTTTCCTTTTTTATACATACCTTTGCATCATAAATTTCAAATAAGCCAGATGGCGGAATCGGTAGACGCGCTGGTCTCAAACACCAGTGGAGCAATCCGTGCCGGTTCGACCCCGGCTCTGGGTACTATGAGAAGAGCTAAGTTGTTTGTTTTTTAACACTTAGCCCTTCTTCTTTTAGAAATTATTCCCATTTTGTTCCCAATCAATCTTAATACAAAAGATATAATATTAACAGGATGTAGGGCGTTTATCCAAAAACAAAAATACTAAATCTCAAAAAAGCAATACACATGTTATTCACTCAAATGATATATTCCTATGAATCACTATTACAAAGATACTCCTCAAGGTAGAATTTTCTACGCAGGATTTATTAATGTTAAAGATCAACAAATAATAAACCCAACAGAGGAAATGCTGAATGAAGATGGTTGGATAAAATTTGTTCCACCTCCACCATCATTGTACAATGACAATGACCCTATTCCTGAAGATACTAGACTCAAACACTTATTTGAAAAATATCCAGATAGTAAGAATATAGTAAGGTTAATTAATGAAGGTCTTGTATATCATTATACAACTTGGGAGACACTTTTTAAAGGTATTCTATCTTCTGAGAATTTAAATAATAGAAAAGCCGTCTTACGAGCTTATAGTGTAAATTATATGAATGATGTTTCTGAAGGTTTAATCATTCCAAGAGGATTATCAGATTTTGAAGAAAGGAAAATAGCAGAAAAATATTATCAAATAATAGAAACAAAAGAAGGTGAGAAGATAAAAGTTCCAGCCACAAGGAGTGCATTCAGGAAGAACCTTTTTGAACGTAGCGCTCATCAAGCTAAACAACACTATTTCTCTGTTTCTTTCTCTAAAGTCTCAGACTCGCTACCTATGTGGAATAATTATGGGCATAATGGGCATGGTTTATCCATTGGATTTGATGCAAAAGCTATTGTTAACCAAGGATATAATTTGGTTGAGTGTATTTATGATAATGAACTATCAAATAAATTAGCAGAGTATATATATAACTCTATCCATGACAAACCTGAAACAACATATCAAACTATTGAGTTAAATACTATTGCGAAGAATCCTCATTTTGAATATGAGAAAGAATGCAGAATTCCCCTTAGAGAACATTATGGGAAATGCTGTATTACAAAACGAGATCAGTTCTTTCCTATAAAGTACGACATAAAAAGAGGGGTGATTTCGCCATTTGTTGACATTTTTATCCCTTTAGAGGCTATTAGAGAAATTTGGATAGGTCCCACTAATGAATCTAATCTTGCTAAAGATTCCCTAAATTCTTGGTTGGATAGTATTGGCATGAATTGGATTAAAATAAAAAAATCCTCCGCACCTTTTAGATAAAGATATTTAAGAAAAAATGCAATGCCATTAGTTAACATATATCAAATAGGCAGTTTGTGCAAATATTTCTCCCCATTTTCATATATAGCTCGACCTTTCGAAACTCTCTGTGCCCTTTCCATTGCTTCCTTCTGTTTCCTTTCAAGATACCATTGCTGTCGCCTGTTCTTAATCATATCTGCCACTAACTCACCATTAATCAACAGCGTACGATGGTCTTGACTTTGTCATTTTAGACGAGAACACAGCGTTATTAAGTTCAAACGGAACTTTCTCGCCCTTAGGCAGGAACTTTCCTGAACATACAGCTCTTTTCCCATTCAATAATTGTTTAACAATCTCATCGCTAATCCGATAAGCATTAGAGCATGTATTGGCAAAGTCCACATTGGCGCATATATCAGGATACCACTCTTCTATGTTTCTTTTGAAACGCTGCAACTTCTTTTGGGCATATCCAACATTATCTTTCTCCGTTTGAATGAGATTTTCCTTTTCACGAATAATCTTATTTAAAGTAGCAATCATCTTATCTTTTTTCGATAATTTGTTGGTTTAGCATTGCTATGGTTTGTTGGTCTTTCGTTGAAAATAAAGAGCCAATGGCGCTAGCATATCAGAGCAGGCATTACTGATACCCTTTTTCAGCGTGGTCTGTTTCAGTTCTGATTTTACCTTTAATAAATCTTCTGATACCTTCTCCTTTTGCTCTGCCAAAAGAACAATATCCTCTTTGAGATTCTCTGCCTTGCAGTATTGCTCTGTATATATCATCGGCACACAGGCGGGAGCCTTCGGCTTTCTTACAATAGTGCTTCTTCACGCTGTCCTCTGATTTCTTCTTTCTACGTGTAGCGGTGACGATGGGAACTACTGTCGCATGGATATGAGTCGTCTGTTCGTCAATGTGCAGAACAGCAGAGACAAGATTCTCTATTCCAAAGGTATCCTGCATCCACTTCACTGACTGCTCACACCAATCGTCAAGCCTTCCTTCGTGCTGTATCCTTTCCATTGCTTCAGGACTCGCTGAAAGCATCACACGGATGGCATGCACTTGATTCTTTCCCACCTTACGCTTGAGATGCGCATTCTATATTCGATGCTCAATAGCTGCCGACCGTGATTTCACACCTTCGGGAAAAGCAATCAATTCTCGGTCGAGGTGTATGCGACTTTCATCCACGTTGCCTGCAATGAAAGTGTGTTCAATATGGGCAGACATCTTGGAATTTGCCCTCTTTGCTTTCTCCAGATGGAGAACTACAAAATTTGCCATATCATGAAAATTTTTAGTTCGTTGTATAGGTACTTTCATCATCCGCTTGATAAGATGATGCAAGTACCTATTTTTGAAACAGGGAGTTCAGAGGGGTGTAACGTCCTTGGCTCATTGGGAATTTTTTGCATTACTTGTATTGCGGCTCGAAAAATTCCCTAATGAGCTATAGCATTTTATTGCCATAAAAACTCCGTAGGCAAGAGGAACGAAAGCCTCAAGGCTTTAACCATCTTCGTTGTTACCTAACAGGCTTCTGCAGGAGAATATTCTGACGGCAGAGGAACTCGTTGAGATCCTTGCAGTCAGCGTATAGGCCTGAAGAGTCAATGACGGGTATTTTTAGTTCCGAGAGTAACTCTTGGTATGCCTTCCGTCCTGCATCATCATTATCCAATAAGCATTGTACTTTGTCATAACGCGACAAACGTTCTAATGACTTACGGACATTCGTCACAGAATTGAGTACCATATAATCCTGGCGTATCAGTCCGTTGTTCTCCTTTCTTCGAATCGTAAGGAATGAGAGGAAGTCCATGAGGCCCTCGAAAAGAAAACATACATTGTTCTGCTCTTCCATGAAATGACCGATATTCTTTGGCGTGATATCTCCCTTGAAGAATGGATTACGCAACTCATAGCCACCAGAGATGTTGGGCAAACCAATAGCAAAGTAATGTTTACCCCCTTGTATCAAAGTGCAGTTCCTTTCACACCTTTCTGGCCATTTCAATGTTGATACATCTTTTCTCAAGGTTATTGGATAAGGTCTGGATGCATGAGAGGGAGCACTTGCAGGTGCCCAAAGGAGTTCTGCGGTGTGGTCGGCTTGGCTGTGGGCTGTCTAACCGACACACTGCTTGGCGCATTGTGTTCTATCTGATGAATGAGATACGACACGTCCGAAGAGTTGTAGAGCAAGGCTGTAAGGTCGATGATGTTGCCACCTCTACCAATGTCGAAGTCGTACTATAGATTAAGTTCTGTGTTTACCTTAAACTTCAGCAAACTCAAGCTCCAACTTATTAGGATTACTGCGGATAATACGCTACAGGGCTGGCGTAAAGGTCAGTTGTGGCGCAAACCACATGCGACTCTCCTTTTGGGTAGAAAAGGGGCAGTGCTGCAGAAAATAGAGAAAGGCGGGTATTTCGGCTTTCAGCTTTTGCAGAAAGTAGGTATCATCACTTTTAAGACGCTCTATCTTCCTGACCCAATATCGGGTTTCTACCACATCTATGATGACTGGGAATAACTCGTTATTGGAACACAGTACGAACTTGGCAAAGAAGGAGATTTCGTCTCGGTCTGCTAAAAGAGAAATTAAAACAATTTGAGAGTATTGTAAAGATTAATAGGATGTGTAAATCATGGACTAATAAAGACAACTTAGCTGGCTATGTTTCAACGAGCTTAGACTATCAAATAAAGCATCATCCACGCCCAGGATGGGTTAGAGCTGATAAAATAACCTCAGATGAGGCGAATACTAAGATATTAGAACTTCAAGAGGAAAATAAGAAGCTTACTCAACAAGTCGATTTTCTAAGTTCAAAGTCGCCTGCAAGGTACTGAACAGTATAAGCAAGGAGAAGAACTTTTTACGATACATTATAGAACTACTTTGTTTTCTGAGGATAACTTTCATGATGAAGAGAAAGCTGCCTCATGGAATGACATATTCCTATCAGTCTGTACTTTATTACTTAAGCCAGTCTCTGAGAGACAAATAAAAGATAGACTTGAAGAGGCTTTTATACCAAGATATTCTAGTATAAAAGAGTCAGATTTCCAAACAATACTTGTACAACTAATGGCACTAAAATTGATTAGTACAGATGTGGGTAAAGATTATGACGGTTCTGCATATACTTATTGGGTATTGACACCATATGGCCTTTCTGAAATGGCTAGATTAAGGGCAATAAAGCACGATAGTTAGTCATGCAGGTTCTTAAATTTATCGAAGAGTTATCTCTACAAACTCACATTGGGGTACTCTTATATCTCATTACAAGCCACGGGGTAGAATACTTTACTTTGAGAAAGCAGAGATTGAAGCTTTGGTCAATATAAAACCGATTAAAATTTCTGCACAGATAAATTAAGAAGATTAAAGATACATAATGGAAAGCAAACTTTTAATACAAGAAGTAACTTATGGCACATAAAGAATTATATGAAATAAAGAAACATTACGGGTAGGGCAGGACCATGGAAAGATGCAAAAACATGAAAAAGAAGAAGTACGGAATAAAATATATAAATTTGCAAACCAAGATCGAATACTAAACAAGAAGTGACCACTGACAAAGATATGATTAAAATATAATTCACCTGAAAGACAATATATGATGAACTTAAGACAGCTCTGTATTTCTGTTGCTTTATGTTGGACTTCCACCTCATTTGCAATACATCCCGACAGCATCAATCATCATCTAAAAGATTATCAATATCTAACAAGATTTACTGAAGCCAATCTTGCTACTTACCCATATATTCACAAAATGTATGGTAAGGAATACGCCAAGCTTAAAAAGTCGATCAAGCGACATTTACTGAAAGGTCAAGATATAGAAACCGCAACTTGTGACTATGTCTTTTGGTTTTTCTCTCAATTCGACACCCATTTTATAGTTGACCGACATCGATTCTGGCAAGAGTATGACCGAAGAGTTCATCCCAAGTATAACGAGAAGATGGAGTATGACCCTCAACCCCTTGCGTGTATGCTCGATACGGATACCTATCTGGTAAGAATACCCTCTTGCAGCGGACAGAATCCCACTTACGCATGGGTCGATAGTGTTGCCCAAGCCTATAAAAGAACGAATTGTCCCTATCTCATTTTAGATATTCGAGGTAATTCTGGGGGAAATGATGCCATTTGGGAACCTTTTCTTGAGATACTCGCAGACCATCAACCAAAGAAACCTTGGAGAGTCCTATTCAGAAACACCCCCATGAATAGGGAAGTACTCATGAAACAAGGTGATACAAATATCGTAGAGAAAGCCCGTCAATCGAAAGCACAGTTTGTGCCATTGTCAGAAGAGAACAATAACGAGGAAATGCCTTTCATTGCAAGCCATTTAAAAAAGGCGGCAATTCTCGTTGATAGCAGAACAGCAAGTTCTGGAGAAACCTTAGCTCGTTTTGTAAAAGACTATTGCCATCGTGGAAAAATATATGGACAAGACCCTACCAGCGGAGCAAACCTATCGGGTAACATCGCTCCATTTCAACTGCCACATAGTGGGATTACTTGCTATTATCCAGTTTGCGTCGACGAAGACTTCGCTTTACAAATAAAAACAAAAGAAATAGGAATCAAGCCAGATATAAAGATTCCACTACCACTTCCCGCCTCTCTCAAAGATCATATTGACACATGGGTTGTATGGGTTGCAAAGAAATTGAAATAATCCTATATGAAGCAAGCCCAACCTAAGTTCTCGTTTGGTTGGGCTTGTGCGCTGCATATTATTCTATGATTTCCCAAAAGCCGCCTTTATTGGGACCGACACGGCGAAGGTATTTATCACGCATAGCTTCTATGTTACGAGATATAGAATTTTCACTGATTCCCACATGTTTGGAAAGTTCCGATTTAGAAATATATGGATTCTCTATTATTAGCTTGATGATAGAAATACGATTTTCTGTTAATTTTTCATTGAGAGCCACCGCTTTTTCTATCACCTTTTCTATCACCTCTTGATGAGTTTTTATCACCTTTTCTGTCACGTTGACATCCTTTTCTATTATCCTTTCTGTCACCTTCGGCACTGTAATCTTCAGAATAAAATCATCAAGATGGAAAGATAAACATGGTGTACCATTAGCTTCCAACTCTCTACATACACGGTCTACACCTTCACCAAATTCCTTTACAAAGCTGTATGCCTTAAGGAATTGAGCAATTTTCGGATTGCGAGAGAAATGCGTATGACGGATATTAGAGGGCTTGACCATTGCAGGTAACCTACCGGGCGACTCGAATACAAGTCGATTGTCAAGCATCTTAATTTGGATTTCCGTACCCTTTATATTATAGGCACGGTGGCAACAAGCATTAACTACCATTTCTTGTATCACAAACTTTGGGTAATCTCTATGGGTTACGAACTGTCCATGTTGCCCAAGGAACGTATGCTCCTCTACTTGGGTTTCAAGATAAGCTATCGTGGCTTTCACCTGATCAAGTATCGTTCCTTCAAAAGTTACGTCCTTAATCACGTTCATCTCTGCGCCCACTCTCTCTTCTGTACCTTTATAACGGATAAAGCGAGTGCGCCCACGAGGAAAGAACTTTTGAGGATATTTACCAAACAACAGAATACAAGCCACACTAACTTGCTCCTCTCCCTTTGCATTGGTAGTCAAGAAGCCATTATTTTATTGTAATATTGCTTTGCTGATTTGGTATAACCAATTAATTCTGTATATCTTTCGACAGCGGTCATATCAATGTCATCAACCATAGCACCATACACAGCCGTATCCTCGTAGTAGCGTTCACCCTTATCATACATCAGCTGTATGCGTTCTTCAAAAGTCAACTTTCTACTCTTATCGCCAACACGCATATAGGCTTCGTCTACCTGATTAGCGTGTAGTTCCGAACTTGCAGGGATATACATTAACAAAATATGGTTGTCGTTCCCATCCTTATCAGTACAAGGGACCAAATCGGTGGTAATAGGCACGGAAAGATTACAGAAATCCTAAGGAACACGCAGCAACTCATTTAGCATCTCTGTATATTGATCCACACCCTCTATCCTCCGAGTCTTGTCATATACGTCAATAGCAATCACTCCACCATCAGCGTTGGCAAACGCAACGATGGGTACAGCCAAAGTCTTGGGAACAATTTAAATGCTCTTGCAATCAAATGTCTGACCTTCCTTGCGGGCTATTGTGTCTTGTATAGTCATAGTGGGAATTATAATGTTATCATTTTTTGTTTATTATTAAAGGCGGCCTTAAGCGCGTAGAGGCTGCTTTGCTCGGTCACACCTACGAATAATATCCTGTCAGCCATTTCGCAAAGCCACTTATTCCTCATCATTGCTGTGTTCTTTGACTGACGTGCAGCATTACTTACAGAAACTATCAATAGTCTATTTTGAGTTAACGCTTCTTGTAATTCCTTAGGGATAACTTTATACATTCGCCGGGCAAGAACAAGAATAACAGGCTGCTTACCTTTCAACAGAAAGTGAAGTACATCTTGTTCCAATTTACTATTAAATCCGCTGATGATACAGTCTCTCCGACTACGCATATCAGTAGCCCAATCATATACCCGCAACACCGTTTCGGAAGCAATATTGCTTGATGCGAGGAAGGCTGTCTTTTGTAATTTCAGCAGTTCCTGATTGCCAAGATATTCTGTGGTGACTATCATTGATTATTCTCTCCGTTGTCTTTTTTCGTTTTATTGCTCTTTCGTGGTGCAATACGCTTTAGATCTTGATCGAGTTGTCGGATACTATCAAAGTGTTCTATTTGCCGTTGCTGTTCTTTGTAAGCAACATATTCCTTCGTTGCTTTGGCTACTGCCAGCTTGTGAGAAATTGTGCCAGCATGTTCAAGGATATTCTTTTCGTTCATGGTAAGTACAAGGCGTAGTTTCTGCACCCAATCACGCATATACATCGGTTTCTCAGCCAAAGCCTGCGCCTCAGCATAGGCAAGGAACTGTTCTACGATAAGTTTTAGTTGACCAATCTCCTTCTCATTCAGGTAGTTCTTACCAATCAAGACATCATTCTTGGTAACTTTTTCTTCTTTTTCCGTAGAAGTAAGTCCCATCATTGGCAGTGAAGCATTGGCACGATAAAACATAAGTTCAGCAGCTGTCTTTCCGCTGACAGCCCAAAGTAACTTGTTCTGTACCTCTTTGAAGAAAGCCAATGTCATTTCAGCCGATGGATTATAGTCGATGCTTGTTGCATAGATGTCCTTTATTTGCTGATAAAACACTTTCTCAGAAAGGCGTATCTCGCGAATACGATCTAAGAGTTCTTTGAAGTAGTTGTAGGAAGAACCTGTCTTAAACCGCTCATCATTCAATGTAAAGCCCTTGATGATATAATCTCTGAGCCGCTGTGTAGCCCAAATGCGGAACTGTGTGCCCTGCTGTGATTTCACCCGATAACCTACAGATATTATTACATCAAGGTTGTAATAATCTATATTTCTAGAAACCTCTCTATTCCCTTCCAACTGAACTGTTGCAAAATTTGCAACAGTTGATACTGGAGGTAATTCTCCCTCTTCAAACACATTCTTAACATGTCGTGAGATAGTAGATTTATCACGCCCGAAGAGTGTTGCCATCTGGTCTAACGACAGCCACACGGTTTCCCTCTCAAATCGAACATCTATCTTTATCTTCCCATCTGCCGACTGGTAGATAAGCATATTGTCGTTGTTATTTATTTTCATTATTTTTACAAAAGATATAATTAAGCTTCATTCATTTTTTATTATTCGCTTCTATTAAGTCCCATAAACCCAATATTGAATCATATATAGCTAATAAAAAATAGATGATTGAAAAAACTGTTATTGAATTAGAAACTGTAGCTATAAACGGCTTTATAGTGTTAGGGGCTAAAGTTTCACAAGCTCCTCGTGCAATAAAACAGAGTAGAGAAAATATAATCAGTATCATCTCTATTATAATTTCTAATTTTATATTTTTCAAAACGTCACTTGTATCTGCATTCGTTCTATTTTTATAGCAAATTAGTTCCTTTAAAATACTTCCAAATATTGTCACGTAAAATACGAGAAGAGATATCAATATAGGTACTAAATTTCCACTTATTTTAAAAAGATAATCATACTCTTGCCCACCAAGATATGACACGTATCCAATAGACACAGAAACTGTAGCATATCCAATATATCTAAATAATGTATTAAGCATTTTCATTATCGTACTGATGCTTTAACCACCCTGATAGATTTTGAAACAAATCTGATGATGCCATCTTTGCTTCTAAATCATCTATTTCAAAACTTTTTATAGTTTCTCCAGTCCGAATAAATTTTTTTATTCCACGAGCCTTTATAGTTATTGGATTACCGCTCTTTGCTGATGCTTCAACTAATCCTGCCAATTGAGTATTGCTTTCATGTAATTCTAATTGTTCAGAGTTATCTGAACAAAACTCCAACTCTGTCTTTTTACTATTTACAGCTTTACTTTCAGAATTAAGAAATTTTTCTATACTATCATGTACTCTTCCAAGATTTGGATAAGATAATGTGAATCGTACCATTGATACACCTTTAGTTTGCTTGCCAACAAGCTCCCAAAACTCTTTTTGTTCGTATTCTTTTTTTATTTCAATGGTAAGACCATTATTAAGGAGCCTCTTTTTTAGAGTATATTCTAATATGTTTCTAACAACATCTGTACTTGAAAAAGACTTTTTATCTTCTTCAATTGCAACTTGCTGTATATTTTCTCTATTGTCTAAGATAACAAAGCAACTAGGAGAATAATGATGTTGGGTATTTTTAAAGTTTTCTTCAAGGTTTAATGCTTTATTATTAGCAATCCTAAAAACTAGAAGGCCTTCGTGATCGTAGAAAAGTTTGAAGTTAAACTCTCCATCTTTCTTACTCTTAAATTTAAACCCAGGACTTGTAATGATATTACGGATATACTCTAATTTATTATCCATCCGTTCTTGGATAGAAGGTAAATTCTCAAACAGATGTTTTTCTCTGTTCTGCAAAGGAGCACATTGAAAAGTGTATAATATAAAACGTGACATAAAACTTAACTTTATTGATTATTCCTCGTTTAATTCATCACCCATACGATATTTAATGTCGTAGTTGATAATGAAATCTAACTCTTCTTCGGTAAAGCCATAGTGACGAGCAAGGAGCTTGTCTATCTCGTCAATAATGGGCTTAGACTTCCGTGGATAGAATGCTTGAAACCGTCTCCAACCTGAAGAATAATTATATTCTAAGAACTGAGAATTAGCTTGCAAATCTTTAGATAGTTTTAAAGAAAGGCTGCCCAATAAACGACTATAGTTTTGTTTACATGTATCCAAGTTAATCTGAAAATCCTCGACCTCAGGTTTATTGATATTTCTACAATCACTAAATGAATACGTAAACCAATAGAATAAGGATGAGTGATAAACAGCTAAAATTATATCTTGGTATTTTTCGTCGAAAACAAGTTCCTTTAATTCGGTTGGAACTATTTGATGCCCATATTCATCAAACATTAATGGTTTTTTATCGTAGAACAAGATGAATGCACCGAATGCCCGTCTGTACCAAAAGGAAACACCCTGTTTCATCTGATAATAACCAATTGGTTTCTTTTCTCGCTTAATTTTTAAAAGAATCTGGTTTTGGATGTTATTTGATATTTTCGGGAAGGAGCGATTTATAGAACTGTCTACTAATTCTAATGCAAGTTTTATATAGCAACATTTCCTAAAAAGAATAGATCTTTCTGATACTGTCCATTTGTAGTATTGAGATACATAAACATCATTGTTTATGCTGTCAAGAGTATTTATAACAATAGCAAGTCGTGGATGCACACCCTCAAAAAGACAACACGGATGGATGTTGTATGATGAAAAATAGCTTGTCCCTTTTTTATGGATAAACTTCCGCAAATTTACATAACCAGGAGTAGACATAATTGAGACAGGAACGATGTTTCCCATCAGTCCTTTTTCATTAATTAGAGAGTATTCCCTTTCTAACGTAAAAGCATATAGGTTTCCACACGCTATTGTCTCATAATGTAAAATCCTGTATCGTATATTAGATGGTCTATTCTCCACATACGGTGGATTCCCAATAATCACATCGAATCCTCCGTGATCATTGATAATATCGTAGAATTCAGCAAGCCAATGAAAGGGTTGGTGCAACTGATACCAGGCCTCGTAATCAGCGGCAGTGCCCACAGCACCAAACATTTTATGATTCAACAGGTCGTTAAGCTGTGTGAGCCGTTCTTTCAGCTCATGTTTGGCATGCTTGAAAGCTGCCATATCCTCTGTTTGCTTCAGTTGTATGTTCTTGAATATGTCGTAAGTGCGGGCTACCTTATCCATCTCATCATTCACTTTTGCCTTAAATTCTTCAATGGCAAACATATCGCCTTGCACCAAGTCCCGTTCCAGTTCTTTCTGTGTAGCATAGCCCACAAGCGTGTTGCCACAACGGATGTTGAAATCGATGTCGGGCAAAGGGTCAAGTCCTAAGTTCGGGTCACGTTTGTCTACTTCAACTACTGCCACCATCTTTAGGAACAAACGTAGTTTGGCTATTTCTGTAGCTTCGACCATAATGTCGACACCATAGAGATTGCGGAGAATGATGCTCTTATAGATGAAGTATTGTATGTTAGAACGATATTTATGTTCAATCTCCTGTAGCTCTTGTTTGAAGAGTTGAGAATTCTTTGCATTGAATTCCTGCATACGGTTGATGCATACCTCGTAGAGCGGCTCAAGGATATTGAGTGCAGCAAAGAGGAAAGCCCCCGAACCACAGGTAGGGTCGAGTATTGTGACATGCTGCAATGCATGGTAGAAATGCTTTACAAACAGATGGTCTTGTGTGTGTGCAAGATAATCAGTTACAAACTGGCGTATGTTGAGGTTGTAAGTGATGAAATCATTGACGTCAGTGATTTCTCCTTTTACAATTTTCTCTTTAATGTTGTTGTAACGTTGTAGTCGTTCAATGGTCTCACGCCAAATCTCTGTAGGTAGAGCTAATGCTTCAGGTGTGCGCTCGTTCCAATGGCAACGACGTTCCAAAAGGTTGGGCTTTGTGGTGTCAAGTCCTATTGCTATTTCCTCAGGAATAGTTTGGTCAACTCCTTTCTTCATAGCATCGAAGATGTACTTATCACCACTCTCTTTCAGATACTGCCATAGTTCGCTGTTTGCGTGGAAATGCTTTTCATCTTTACGCTTAACAGTAGACATTAAATAAGGGACAATCGTGTTACGCCCGATATATTCAGTAATATCCTCCTTTGTGTAATAAGCTCCCATTTGGGCTCGGTCGTTGATATATTGCTCAAATATATATCCTAAGACATCAGGATTGATATCACGTCCAGAAGCAGTCATACGGTCGTCTAAATGCCAATGCCATTTATCGAAGAAGTCGAAGAGACTAATAAAAGCCTCATCAGCAATATCCAAATTAGCATATTCCCTTTCTATTTGGTGCACATCGAACATGCCACCATTCAGATAAGGAATGCGCCCATAAATCTTTTCAAACTCATGGCTGTGTTTGGGCGCATTGAGTCCATCATGGAACAGGTTGACAAGAAAGCCTTTATAGAACTTGTTGAAAAAGCGGTTTTCGCCATCCTGCTGACGTGTCCACTCTAATTTGTGTCGCAGGTAATCCACGTCTCCATCGAGAAACTCTTTCTTCTGAATGAAATAACAGAACATCAGCCTATTGAGCATCACCGAGGTGTACCACTGCTTGTTCTTATTCTGCTTGTCATCGATATGGTCGTCAATGCCAGAGATGAATTTAGCGAAGTTGCTATGCTCTTTCTTGAACCCGGCATAGAAGTCTTTGGTGATTTTCTCTGAATTGATGAGAAATGCCGCCTGCACCTTCGCTATGATGTCGAGAATGGTGGGATTATCTTCCAGGGTGAACGACAGAGCCTCCATTTTCTCAAACAAGAACCCTGCTTTGTCAAGCGAATCATATTCAACCAACACGATATCCCGCTTCTCTACCTTTTTCACAGGAGCCACCCAAAGATGGTGCACCGTACTCGAAACCATAAAGATGCAAATATAGTTTTCGGCATTCTTCCGAATCTTATGGTCAATCTTCTTGCACATGGCCGACGAAGGAATATCTTCGACATGGCATTGCAGAATTTGAAATCCATTTCGTTCGGCAATCTCCTTTATGTGAAACGTTTTGTCTTCTATTGTTATTTCGGGTAGTTGTGTAGCTCCTAAAGGGTTGTTCCATAGCATTTCACTTACGAACAGTCCCTTAAAATCGGATGCTGATATATACTGGTTGAATATATTCCTTTTCATTATTTTATTTTTTTAATCCCATAGAACAGATAATCACAGGGTCTTTATGTTTAATTTTGTCTTCGTCTATACGACAAAGATTTGCATTCTCATACATTTCAATGACAGTGTCGACAATATCGTCATGTGTATTGCCTGTACGCATCATTCTACCAAGGATAAATTTAGAGTTTTCCAATAACGGATAGTTGTATACTTGGTCGATAGCAAACTTTAATATATCTTTCTTTGCTTGCGTATTAAAAAGATTTAAAGGTTGCTCATAATAGTGATTCAGCAACTCATAGATTTTACGTTTAGTACTGAATCGACTACCAAGGATACCTCCAACATTAGTGTTCTCGTTCTTAATACTTTTTACCGCTTTCTCAACCAATGACAGATGATTATCCTGTGCAGGTAGACAAGGTTCTTTAATGGTGCATGCCATTGTTTGCAGGATACGCTTTTGCGACTGACTAACAATATCTCCTTTAGAATTATACCACGAAAGTACGTCGAAGTCATTATAAGTGCGTGCGTAGGTAATAACGCCATCCTCACTAATGTCATTTGCTGCCTTTGTAGAATAAGCGATGTTTGGTATTGCTGGGATAATACGTTTTAAGTCTGGATTGGCATCTGTTGCATTCTTCCATATCTGGTAAGCTTGTGACCCAAGGTCGACTTCTATATCATCTTCATCCTCGTCTAAGCTACTACTATTCTCATTATACATATCACGTAGGTTCTGTTCGTTGCCCTCAAAGAACACCTCATCACTCCCCACAATACCAGCATTTTCATTAATTCGTTCGTTAAGGCGTGTGCGTAAGCGAATAATCTCCTCTACTTTGTCAGCAGGGAAGAAAGAATAACAATAGATTTGCTCAGAACTCTGATCGATACGATCCACACGTCCTGCACGCTGAATAAGTCGGATAATAGCCCACGGCAGATCGTAGTTCACGATGACATGTGAATCTTGCAGGTTTTGCCCTTCACTCAGCACATCAGTTGCTATCAGCACACGCAATTCATTCTCTGTGGAAACATCAGCCTTGTTACTAATGGGCGAAAATCTGTCAACAACATCCGTTGGATTCTTTGTGCCTCCCGTCACTTTCTCTATGTGCTTGAAACCACGCTTCTTGAGTTGATAATATACGTAGTTTGCCGTATCTGAATATTGCGTAAAGACCACAATCTTATCCTTCTGATGCTTATCGTTCAATAAGCCTTCCAACTCATTGAGCTTTTGATCGGTCTGTGGATTCCATGCGTCACATAGGTTAATCATGGCAATCAGTTGCTCGCAATCTTTTTTCAATTGCTGCTTGAGCGTGCGCTTAAAGTACTTGGAATCTATCCATTGCACATTGTTCTTGCCAATCAAGCCATTGTAATACTCCTTAGCTTTATCCATGTAGACCTGCATGTCGTTGGGAACGGTTATTAGGTTGTCGCCGGAGGAATACTCTTCATGCTCGTCGTCGTTTGTAAATACATCGTTGATATCTGCATCATCTATGAAATCCTCAGGGAACGTATTTTCATCACTGACGGGCAACTTCAATTTATTGTCGATAGCATAGAGATATACGGCATTACGCAGTATGTGGCGGAACAGGGTAATCAGGAACGAGAAACCGCTACTGTCGATACGTTTGAAGAAGGTGCTCTTACAAAATCCCATCATACGTGCTCCTGCACGTGATAGGTTTTCTATCAGGTTCTTCTCATACTTCGATGCATCTTCTGCTTTCTTCTTGTCTAAGTAATGTATCAGACCGTAACGAGGAAGATTCAAGCTCTCCATCAGTCCAATCATTTGTTCTGAATAAAGCCTGCTATATTGGTCACCATCAGCTGTTTTGAATTTGACGGCTTTGGGCACCCGATCAGGGAAATACGACTTATGCCCATCCTTGAACTCCAAATACTTTCGCCCATTCGTGGGGTCGGTCTTAGCATAATTATCTTTAATGAAGGTGCGTGTACGTCGAATCAGGAAGAGTTTCATCAGTTCTTGCCAGTCTTCCTGACAATCACTTCGTTCAAACGCCTTGATGCTGCGTATAAAGTCCTCGTGCTTCTCGGCAAACTTCCTTTCACCACCAATCTCACGGATATAGGCCTCCGGACGAATACCCAAGTCGGTGTCATCATCTATAAACAAACGCAACTGACTGCTCAAATCTTTGTATTGTTTGTTATAGGGTGTAGCTGTAAGCAACAATACTTTGCAATCCTGTTTCTGTATCAAATCTCTGATATTGCGATAGCGCATACCTTGACTGTTGCGCAAGTTGTGGCTCTCGTCTACGATGATGAGCTTGTAGTAGCGTGCATTGTCTACATCGATAGGTTTTGCCATCGATATAATATCTGCCTTCAGGTCATACTGTTTACGATACTTTGCCCACATATCCTGCAAGTTGGCAGGACAGATTATCAGCGTGTTGCTGCCAAAGGTGTTTTCATACATTTTCGCAATAGCACAAGCTGTTATGGTTTTTCCCAATCCAACAACGTCTCCAATCATTGCTCCACCACGTTTCTCATTGTTAAGATGACGGGCAGCAATCTTTACAGCTGTCTGTTGAAAGTCAAAAAGACTATTCTTAAATTCTGCAGGAATCGTAAACTCTTTAATTCCAGAGCGTGCTTCTTCACTTAAGTGATATGCAGTTTTGAGATAGATGTAGTAAGGAGGAATGTCTTTATCGCCAGCCCAGCTATTATCGATAATTTCTATTAACTCTTTAGTTATATCAAGACAAAACTTATCTTCCCAACGTTCATCAAACCAACAAGCTAATTTTTCAGCACTATCACTATCTCCAAATTCAGCGTTCAACTCTCCTTGCCTTGTAAGTCCCGAATAGGTAAGATTGCTACTACCCATGATGGCTTGAATCTTATTGAAATTATCATCAGGACGATAGGCAAGATAGAGTTTTGCATGAAGTGGTTCACGAAGATATAACTTCACGCATACCTTTTCGTCTTTCATCTGTTTGGAAAGGCGACGAAGCGTGAACTCATCCTGTTTTGTAGGGAAACCTAATTGCAGCTGGCGTCTGAACTCACGACTTATCGCCAGTTTGCACTGGCTTACATAATTGGTATCAGGCAATGGCTGTTCTGTGTAAAGCTGCCGTATTATCTCTTCGGCTGGGCGATGCATACCAATGAGCAATCTACATTTGCGAAATACGCGTTCATCGTTTTCATAGATATAATCGCCAGTAAGCGAATCAATTTGGTCAACAACAATATTCCATCCACGCAGATTAAAATAACCAACGCAGAAGTCCACGCGCTTTACACCCGTATTGGTAATAATTCCTTGCAGCCCTTCGGCAAACTTGCTTTCTATATTATCATAAATTCGTGCCATAATACAATTCCTTCAATAGCCAACTACAAATCATCTGTCCACAACAAATCATCAACTCTCACTCCCAATATCTTTGCCAACTGAATGAACATTTCAACATTGGGTTGGGCTACATTCGTAACCCACTTTGATATAACCGCAGGGTCTTTATCCAAGATTTCTGCCAGTTGTTTATTTGTCATTCCTTTCTCGGCGAGTACCACCTTTAGGCGATTGATTTTCTTACGTTCCATACTTATGTAACTTGATTACGCCATAAAATTACTCATTATTTCTTAAAGCACATGCTTTTCATGCAAAAATACAGTTCTGTTGAATCAAAAAAATGTTTTTCAATTCGTTTTTCATCTTAAATCTTCAATTCAGGCAAACTATTGATTGCCTCCGGCTTCAATTTATCCACAGCACGAGTATATTTCTCGGTGTGTTTCAATCCGCTATGTCCTAATAAACTGGCGACGGTTTTGATGTTAGCCCCATTGTTGAGGATATTCACTGCAAAGCTATGGCGAGCACAATGCCAACTGATGTGTTTGTTAATGCTAGCACGTTTCACCCATCGTTTAACAGATTTGCTGCAGCTCTCATATGAAGGGAGGTTGAAGATAGAGGAACTTAAATCCTCAGGTGCTTCACCTATCAATGAAAGCAATCCGTTGTTCAGAGGAATAACTACACCACTATGTGCAGAATGTCCTTTGGTCTTATTCTGTTCAAACTTCAGCAGGCGATTGGTATAATCTACATTCTTATAGGTAAGGTCTTTTACATCACAGAAGCGTAGGCCACAATAGAGACAGAGAATAAAAGCACGTCTAACATTAGGATTCTCATTCTCATAATGACATTGAATCAATGCCTGTATTTCGTCCATTGAGAGTACATCTTTGCGCAACACTTGGTCATCTACCTTGCACACAACACCTTTGCAGGGATCTTTCTGCATTACTTCATGGTCAATGGCATAATGTATAACTTTCTTGAAACGCTGATAGATACTTTTTGCTCCTTCAACAACACTTCGTGATTGCAAATATTCAACAAAGTGTTCCATCATATCTTTGGTTATTAGTTCGGGCTTAATACTAAATTCATAAACAGGATATTGCTCTTTCAAAAAGTCATTAAAACGGTTCAAGGCAATCTTAATCATTCGCAGGTCTTTCTTCGAGTAAGTATCTATGTAAGCCTGATAGTAGTCTAGGAAGTTGATATTTCTATCTTTCTTCAAACGGTAACCGAGCATACTCTCCTTAAATTCCTGTTCACGCTCCGCACGAATTTTGGCAGCCAATTCAAGAGTTTCCTTGTTCTGTTGCCTTTCCGCAGGAGTACGGGGCTTAGCTATCAAGTACAACTGCAAATTCTCTTTTCGCCTGTTATGCTTAATATGTACTTTGGGCTTACCAGCCATCTTTCCTGTTTCGTACAAAACAGGATTACCGTTTTCGTCCAACACTGGCGTTTCTTCTCTACCGAGATAATACTCCAGATAAAGACTTATTCGACCATCAGAAAGCACATTTTGCTCCAATTTCGGATTTTCCTTTGCTTTATTTTCTAATTTTGCCATAATTGATAGTTATGTACCTGAATGAGTATAGAACCGAGTAAAATCATTAACTCATTTATTTTCAGATATTTTCTTATTTTGCATGAGATACTAAAAAGTTCCGAATGTCAAAGTGTAGTATCTAACTAAAAACAGGCAAGAACGGGTAAAATTGCCAAATATAAATAGTTGATTGTCAGTATAATATATTATTTTCGTTTCTCTTGTTTTACCTGCTTTGTACCAGCTCTGGGTACTATAAGTCCTTGTAAATACAACGATTTACAAGGGACTTTACATTTTTGATTTATATTGTTGGATTCTCATTTAAGCATAAAAAAACACGATTCATTCCGAAAAGGAATGAATCGTGCATATAGAGAAGATTAACTGAACAGACTTGTTTATGCTTCGTGTGGACGCTCAATGTAAGCTATCACGTCGCCCTTATTGATTTTCGAACCTTGTTTGGCGTTTATTTCAACAAGTTTACCACCTAGGTTGGCAGGAATGTCGACAAATTCACCCCAGGGTGAGAGAATGTAGCAGAAGGTGTCAGATTCTTTATATTCCTTGCCAATGTATGGCTCGATGGCTGGGGAGATTTCTCCGTCGCCTTGGAATTCCCAAAATATTTGTCCTTTTACAGGGGCTACGATAGCATCGGCCTTGGCGTGTTTGAAAGCGGTTGCTTCTTCGGGACTTATCTTGGCGCCGAGCTTGGCGTCTTTGGCTGCCTGGAGGTCGGCCAGGAAGTTTTTCTTAGCTTGGCCACTCTTGTAGTTGCGATATTGCTCGGGATGCATTGCGAGTTCGAAGAGTTCTTCTTCATCCTGCCCGTATTCCCATCTATTTTCGTCCATCTCCTTACGGAAGTCGTCGAGGGCATTGGGAAGGAGTGTATGCGGGTCAGCGTCGGTGAATTGTAGTCCTTTCTGTGCAGCCAGCTCTTTGAGCTCTTGGCATATTTCTCCGGGTACTTTTCCACTTCGTCCGAGAATCATTCCCCACATAGAGTCGTCCATCATAACGAATCGTCCTTTGCCCTGTTCTATAGTGAGAAGGTTCATCAGGGCGATATTCTTGGTGTATTGCGAGAATGGGGTCACGAGTGGTGGATAACCTATGCGCGGCCAAACATATGCTACCTCGTCGAATAGTTTTACGAGCATGTCGTCTACGCTGAGTTCTTCTTCGCCTTTCTTTTTACGAAGGTTGTTAATAGAGGCTCGAATACCACCTAGGTCGGCCATCATTGAGCCCATCATTCCACCTGGAAGTCCACAGTCAAGTAATAGCGAACTCATGATTTTGTTTTGCGGATTGATGAAATACCCCAACCATTCGTCTATGAATTCTTGTGTAAGTGCGCGGGCCTTCATATAGGCGTCCATATTTATTTCAGGCACGTCGAAGCCGGCGTTTTTGAGCATGCTTTGCACGGAGATTACGTCGGGATGAACCTTTCCCCATGACAGCGGTTCGATGGCCACGTCGAGGATGTCGATTCCGTTTTTGGCAACCTCGAGCATTGATGCCATTGACAGACCTGGACCGGAATGGCCGTGATATTCGAGGATGATATCGGGATGTTTATCTTTTATCATTTTAGTTAACTGGCCAAGAAATGCCGGCTGGCCGATTCCAGCCATATCCTTTAAGCAAATTTCTTCTGCTCCGGCTGCGATTTCTTCATCAGCTAATTTACTGTAATATTCCAGTGTATGAACGGGTGAGGTTGTTATGCAAAGTGTTCCTTGTGGAGTCATTCCTGCTTCTTTTGCCCATTTGATAGAGGGGGCAATGTTACGGATGTCATTCAGTCCGTCGAAAATGCGTGGAATGTCGACTCCTTGTGCATGCTTCACGCGATACATCATTGCGCGAACATCGTCAGGCACGGGATACATTCGCAAAGCGTTCAACCCGCGGTCGAGCATGTGAGTTTTTATTCCGGCTTTGTGCAGAATTTCACAATAAGCGCGAACTGAATCGTTTGGATTCTCTCCTGCGAGCAGGTTAACCTGTTCGAAAGCTCCACCATTGGTCTCAACACGTGCGAAACAACCCATTTCAATGAAAATAGGAGCTATGCGCACCAATTGGTCCTTGCGTGGCTGAAACTTTCCAGAGCTCTGCCACATGTCTCGATAGATGAGACTGAACTGAATTTTTTTTCCCATATTATTAAATAATTCTTGTTCTAAAAATAACCGGATTATGTTGTATATAACCTGGCGTGCAAAAGTAGAGAAATTTTTCAAAACTCTTGTGACGCCCTTTGTTCTCGATTATTGGGCTACCTTTGCACGCATAATAAATCAAAGAAAATGAAGAAGTTTTTCATAATTACGCTTTTGCTTTCAACCTTTATTTTTATGGCTTGTTATGACCGCGTTTCGAGCGGCGACCGAGGAGCTATCGATAAGGAAACAAAGCTTAAAGGCGACCGAACTATCTATGGTTTGGCATGCGATGGGTGTTCGGATTCTGTAATTGTTTTCTTACCCAACGAAGGGGGTGATCCGGTGAGATATAATATTGTCAATGCACAGAAAAATCATCAGGTTTTTGGCGATATTGAGATTGGCGATGAACTGGCACTGCTCATAAACCCTCACAATAAAAATGAGGCAACGATGGTGATAGACCTCGAGCAGATGAAAGGCACGTGGACTTTTCAGGTGATTCCGAAGCTTAAACCCAGTGCAACAAAAACGGAAGAAGAGATAATGGCCAGTATGACTGATTCGATGAAAGAAGCGCTCTTCGTGCCGCGTGAATATGGATTTACCCTTAAGAGCTATCATCAAGCCTCTCCAGTTGGTTACATTGTTAAGTCGAACACGCTGGAAGACGAAAGTCCAGTGGAATATCCCAAAGTAACTGTTTACACGGGTTGGCATATATATAATGGTTGGCTCTATATTTACAAAGACACTATTGATGAACAAGGAAACAGAATCCCCGACGACCAGGTTGGGCACGACGACGGAACGATGGTGTTTCTATCTGCTGATTCTATGGCAGCTAAATTCGGAAAGAAAGTAATGCAATATCATCGCAAGGCCAATGCCATCGAAGCCAACAGAAAAGCACAAGAAGCTGAAGCTAAAGTAGCTGCGAAAGATACTCTAAAAAAGAAATAATTATGGAAAACGAAACAAAGATTGCAGTTGCCGGAACAGGCTATGTGGGCCTCAGCATAGCAACCTTGCTTAGCCAGCATAACCCTGTGACAGCTGTCGATGTGATTCCTGAAAAGGTGGAACTCATAAACAATCGATGCTCGCCAATCCAGGATGATTATATTGAGGAATATATCGCAAATAAACCGCTTCAACTCACTGCAACTATTGATGCAGAATGTGCCTATCGCTACGCTGACTTTGTGGTTATCGCAACACCTACTAATTACGATACGGCTAGAAACTATTTTGATACTTCGCACGTCGAGGAAGTAATAGAAATGGTACAGCGAGTGAATCCCGATGCAATAATGGTCATCAAATCTACAGTTCCGGTGGGCTATACCGAGAGTGTTCGCCGGAAATATAATAATCCCAATATAATATTTGCCCCTGAATTCCTGCGTGAAAGCAAGGCGCTCTATGATAATTTACACCCGAGTAGGATAATAATAGGTAGGCCAGACAACGACACCAGACTTCAGCAAGCCGCCAGTCATTTTGCCAGTCTACTCAAGCAAGGCGCTATCGATCGCGATATACCAACACTTTTTATGGGACTAACCGAAGCCGAAGCTGTGAAGTTGTTTGCCAATACCTATCTTGCCCTGCGTGTGAGCTATTTCAACGAACTTGACACCTATGCAGAAGTGAAAGGCCTAGACACAGCAAACATAATCCGTGGTGTATGTCTCGACCCGAGAGTGGGGGCGTTCTATAATAATCCATCGTTCGGTTATGGTGGTTATTGTTTACCGAAAGATACTAAGCAACTCCTAGCAAACTATGCTGATGTGCCAGAAAACCTAATTCAGGCCATAGTTGAGAGCAACAGAACACGTAAGGATTTCATAGCCGATCAGGTTCTACACAAAGCAGGCTACTATGATTACTTCGATCGGGGCGACTATAATCCTGATGAGGAAAAAGAATGTGTCATCGGAGTCTATCGTCTCACTATGAAATCGAATAGTGATAATTTCAGACAAAGTTCCATTCAAGGGGTAATGAAACGCATTAAGGCTAAAGGTGCGCAAGTTGTCATCTACGAACCGACGCTTCCCGACAACTCTACATTCTTTGGTAGCCGAGTAACAAATAACCTCGACATTTTCAAGCAGAAATGCCAAGCTATTATTGCGAACAGATACGACTCTTTGCTCGACGACGTGAAGGAAAAAGTATACACACGTGATATTTTTTTCCGTGATTAAATCTTCTCAATAAAATGAACAAATCAAATCCAAGGATAAAACCCGTAGCCGACCTTGTTACACCACAAGCCGGACGTCGACTTGTAAAGATCGAAATAACCGATCCACGAATCGATACCATTACTGAAGTAGTCTATTCGCAACACTTCCACAATGGTACACACTCCCTGCACATGACATTATTTGTACCCAACACGTCGGAACCGAAACCATGTGTTATATATTTTCCTGGAGGAGGATTCACAACATCCGACTACGGAAAATGGGGTCGACTTAGAATGCGATTAGCCCTAGAAGGGTTTGTTGTTGCCGCTGTTGAATATCGTACTATTCCTCACCCATTCCCCGCCATCCTAATTGATGGAAAGACAGCCGTGCGCTACCTTCGCGCACATGCTAAGCAATTCGGAATAGATAAAGAACGCATCGGGGTGATGGGTAACTCGGCCGGAGGTTATCTTGCACAATTAGTCACAATGACTGCAGACGAAAAAGAATTTGATGAAGGCGATTTTCTCGAAGAATCATCAGCAACGCAAGCCTGTTGCGATATATTTGGCCCATCTGACCTAGCATCGGTCGATGAGGGCTTTCCACCCGAAATACAAGCTTTTCATCGCTCACCCAGTGCTGCCGAGGCTCTGTTGCTTAATGGTGTCACCTACGGCCGAAGTCCCAGTTACGATATCCACGACGACCTTGAGCGTGCCCGTTGGGCCAGTCCTATGGGGCATCTAAAATCTGGTTTACCCCCATTCCTCATCATGCACGGTACTCACGATATGATGGTGTCACGTTTCCAAAGTGTTCATCTATACGAAGCTCTTATGAAACTCAATACTCCTGTTGAATTCATTGAGATTGCCGACGCCGGCCATGGCGATGATTACTGGTTTCAACGCCCGGTAATTGACCTAATCGCCTCCTGGTTCAAGAGTACTCTCATGCCGGAATGCTCTACTATCTGACAAATATCGCTTTTGTAAGATTACAAATCGTTCGCGACGGCGGTAAAAGCCGTTTTGCAATTTGCAAACGTCCGCGACGCCGGTAAAAGCCCTTTTGCAATTTGCAAAACGTCCGCGACAATTGTAATATCGCTTTTGTAAGATTACAAAACGTTCCCGACGACGGTAAAAGCCCTTTTGCAATTTGCAAAACGTCCGCGACGATGGTAATATCGCTTTTGTAAGATTACAAAACGTTCGCGACAACGGTAAAAGCCCTTTTGCAATTTGCACGTCCGCGACGATGGTAATGTTGATTTTGTAAGATTACAAATCGTTCGCGACAACGATAAAAGTCCTTTTGCAATTTGCAAAACGCCTGCGACGATGGTAATTAATCTAAAAAAGGCCTGCACGCCCATAGATGGATGCGTGCAGGCCCTTACGTTTTATTGATTTGGAGTGGGGGATGGTTTTATGTTTGCTACGATGTGCCGACTACCTGTAAGATACGCCGAACTAGATAGGTGTTTTTTGCAAAGTTGAGAGCAATAGGGTGGGGGAGAGTGTTGTTTGCTCTCCGGTGAGCATGTTTTTCAAGGTTATTTCGCCGTTTTTTATCTCGTCGGCTCCGGCTATGGCTACGAATGGAATTTGTTTGGCGTTGGCATAGGTCATTTGCTTTTTCATTTTCGATGCGTCGGGATAGAGTTCTGTGCGTATACCGGCTTGACGGAGGGTGGCGATGATGGGCATGATGTAGCGTGTTTCGTCGGTTCCGAAGTTGGTGAAGAGTATCTGGGTGCCGCTCACGCTGTCGTTGGGATAGAGGTTGAGGGTGTTCAGAACGTCGTAGATTCTGTCGGCTCCGAAACTTATTCCGACGCCTGATATCCCGGGCATTCCAAAGATTCCGGTGAGGTTGTCATATCGTCCGCCGCCGGTTATGGAGCCTATTTCGGTGTCGATGGCTTTTACTTCAAAGATGGCGCCGGTGTAGTAGTTCAGTCCGCGGGCTAGGGTGAGGTCGAGTTGGATTTCGTTCTTCAAACCGGTGTTTTCTAGCGTGTGGAGTATGAATTGTGTTTCGTCTACGCCTTTTTTGCCGGTTTCGCTTTCGGCTAGTACGCTGGCGATGGTATCGAGCTTTTGGTTGTTCGAGCTTGGAGTTCGATGATTGGTTGAAGGCGGTTGATAGCTTCGTTGGAGAGTCCGTTTTGCGCAAGTTCTTCGTTTACCTTTTCTTTCCCGATTTTTTCGAGCTTGTCGATTGCGGTTGTGATGGTTATTATTTTATCGGCTTCGCCAATGGTTTCGGCTATTCCGGTGAGGATTTTCCGGTTGTTAATCTTGATTACGACTCTGATTCCGAATCGTGTGAATACGGTATCGATTATTTGCATCAATTCCACTTCGTTGAGTAAGGATTCTGAGCCTATCACATCGGCGTCGCACTGATAGAACTCACGGTAGCGGCCTTTTTGCGGACGGTCGGCCCGCCATACGGGCTGAATTTGATAGCGTTTAAAGGGTAGTTGCAGTTCGTCGCGGTGCATTACTACGTAGCGTGCGAATGGCACGGTGAGGTCGTATCGCAAACCTTTTTCGCAGAGTTTTGTTTGGAGTTTCAGCGTATTGCGCTCGGTGAGTTCCTGGTCGGTTATGGATTTGAAGTAGTCGCCCGAGTTAAGGATTTTGAATAGCAGTCGGTCGCCCTCCTCGCCATATTTTCCCATAAGTGTTTGGAGGGTTTCCATTGCTGGGGTTTCTATTTGCTGATAGCCGTAGAGGGCATAGACGCTTCTGATTGTTTCGAAGATGTAGTTGCGTTTGGCCATTTCGGTTGGTCCGAAATCGCGCGTGCCTTTGGGTATGGATGGTTTGTTTGCCATTGTGTTTTATTTTCTGATGATGGTTTGCTGGCGGTCTGGGCCGAAGGATATTATCTTTATTCGCACACCGAGGAATTGCTCGATGAACTCAACATAATTCGCAAATGCTTGTGGGAATTGTTCTTCGTTGGTGAAGTCGGTCATATCGGTGAGCCAGCCGGGGAACTCTTTGTAGATGGGCTCCACGTTGTCTATTGAATATGGCAGATGGTCGGTGGTATCGCCATTCGGTAGGCGATAAGCTATGCATGCTTTTACGATGTCGAAGCCGTCGAGCACGTCACTTTTCATCATGATGAGGCTAGTCACGCCGTTAATCATTACCGAATATTTCAGCTGAACAAGGTCGAGCCATCCGCATCGGCGTTCGCGTCCGGTTACGGCGCCATATTCGTGCCCGAGATTGCGCAGCTTGTTGCCTGTTTCGTCGAACAGTTCGGTGGGAAACGGACCGGCACCTACGCGTGTACAATAGGCTTTCATTATTCCGAGCACGTTGCTTATTCTGTTCGGGGCGATACCCAGACCGGTGCAGGCTCCGGCACTCACGGTGTTCGATGAGGTTACGAATGGATATGAGCCGAAATCGACGTCGAGCATAGTGCCTTGTGCGCCTTCGCAAAGGATACTTTTTTGCTGGACGATGAGGTGGTTTATTTCGTGCTCGGAGTCAACGAACTCAAACTCTTTCATGTATTCCACGCCTTCCATCCAAATGCGTTCGGATTCTTCGAGCGAGCTGAAATCGTTCCAACCTAAGGCTTTGAGCATATTCATATGGCGAGCTTTACAAGCTGCGTATTTGCAGTCGAAATTCTCCAGAATATCGCCCACTCGTAGGCCATTCCTACTGATTTTGTCTGTGTAAGTTGGACCGATTCCTTTTCCCGTCGTTCCCACCTTATTTTTTCCTTTTGCCGCTTCGTTGGCGTGGTCGAGAAGCCTATGGGTGGGCATGATGAGATGAGCTTTCTTCGATATTTTGAGCCGCTGCTTGAGTGGATGACCGCTTTTCTCGAGCTCGCGGGCTTCATTCATGAACAAATCGGGCGCCAGCACAACGCCATTGCCGATGATGTTTGTTTTTCCTCCCTGAAATATGCCTGAAGGAATGGAGCGCAGAACATATTTCTGTCCCTCGAATTCAAGTGTGTGACCGGCGTTCGGACCGCCCTGAAACCGTGCTACAGCGTCGTAGGCTGGTGTGAGCACGTCGACCACTTTTCCTTTTCCTTCGTCGCCCCATTGGAGACCTAGCAATACATCAACTTTTCCTTTTTCCATTTGCTTTTTTTTGTTTCTGTTGTTTAATCTTGTTACGTTGCCTCGATAAGTTGGCTTGGCAGCGTGCGCAGATTCCATATATATATAATGAGAATCCATCCTTTCTGAACTTAGACAATTTAGCCTCGTTGATGACACCGGCTATCTCGGGCGAATCGATGTCTACCACCTTTCCGCACATGGTGCAAATTTGGTGCACGTGCATGTCGTTGTTGTAGCTCCCTTCATATTTTGTTTGCCCGATGAATCTGTGTCTCACCACCAGTCGCATTTCAATAAAGAGGCGCATCGTGTTGTAGAGAGTTGCGCGCGAAACATGGAAGTTTTCTCCCTCAAGTTTGTCTTTCAACTCGTCAATGGAGAAATGCCCTTTCATGTCGTAAACGGCATCAAGGATGGCAAATCGCTCGCTTGTCTTTCTATGATTATAAATTTCCAAATAGCCCGTCAGAATATCCCGAACTTTCAGTTTAACATCTTCTTTAGTCACTGTTACCTAGTATGATTTAACCCGCGCAAAGTTACTATATTCCATATATAAGATTCTAGGTAGAGTTTTCAAAAAACAGTAAAAGCTCAATCAAAATTGATTGAGCTTTTACTTATTTAAAATCTAAAAAGACGGAGAGCGATGTCTGACTTGCTACTGTTCTGGTACTAATTCTTCGTCTGTATATGATATGCGGATTTCAACCTCTCTATTATTACGCAAAGAACGCACTCTATAAGAGATGGGCACTGAGGCTCCTATAATCGATGTTGATTCTGGTACTTTAATGAACTCCATAAAAGTCTCATAATCTCTTACCTTACTAGCAGTTGTTAGTGGGCCACCCGCTATCATAATTTTGATTTTCTGATTTTTGAAATATTTATTCCATTTCTGGGATAGTTCTGTTTTAACTTCTCCACTATATTTTCCGAAATTAGCCTCAATACCTCCTTTAATCATCTTACTGATAGAGTCTGCACTTTCTGTAGTCTCAACAAGAATATGAAGAACTCGACCATAGTCAACACTGCTAACATAAACTGGTTCATATTCTCCAAGATTTGTCAGTTCTCCCCAGTCATCAGCTGACTTCGGATCTACTGAGATATTAAAGAATTGCTGTCTGACTTTTACCAATACATAATGTGTTTTATTCGAAGAATATTTTTTATGCTCATAATTAAATTTCGCCTTGACCATTCCTCCTAGGACGCTGGCTTTAACATGTATTCCAAATGTCTTTAAGAAACTTTCTTCTGTTGTAACTTCATTACTTCGGTATGTAATATACGCTGGAGCGTTATTATAATCTATTTCTCCAACATGTGGATTTAATAAGTTATTAATGGATTGTCGAACATTACTCAAGATGGGGAATGATGATTCAGAGACTACCAAGTCTTTTCCTCTCAAAGATGCCGATAACTTTATTTCTTGTGGATTCTTAACAACTACCGGAGCATATTCTCCTTCCATAAAGGCATCTCCGCGAAGTATACTTCCTGGGAAAATAATCTCAGAGAGAGTTTCATCAACAAGTTCTACTGGAGCTAGGGTCATCTGCCTTCTCACAACTTGCAATAATTCTCTTTTATTACCATCAATAACATTACCTGTAGGTTCTGAAGATATTACTTCTGGTTGGGCAACTTTAAATATTACTGGTTTCAAGTTATTTAGTTGCTTTGATGTTGCATCTTCATCACTTTTACAACTACTTATTAACACTACTATGACCGTTAATACCGGTATAAATTTAAATATCTTATTCATATCTCAAATGATTTATTTTTGTTCTAAAGGAATGTTGTAGAATTCAAGTACTACCTCGTCTCGCCCTTCATCTTTTTGTCGTATAGTTATTTCCTCTATTACTCTTACTGTTACTTCTGGGGCATGCTTTTCCGTCGTTTCCCCTTTTAAGAAGCGTATCTCCTGTCCTTCGAAAAAGTCGTTGCCGTCATACCGTTTTCCATTATACATCAACGTATATTTTTGACTTCTATTAGGTATAGACGCTAGAAATTTATCTTTCTCATTGCTTCCATCATCTATTTTAAAATAGAATTCATTATGATGTTCAGAAGCGTGGCTTCCAATCCCTATAAAGCCTCCACTTCCATCTCTTGTTTTTATAGATTTATACCATGCAGATAAATGAACACAATTGAAGTTTATTTGTTTGTTAACGGTTTCCGTAGGCTTTTCTTTACCTCTCAGCTTCAGAAAAGTATAAGAGAGCTGGAAAGTCCCAGGTTGAATTGGTATAATAAGTAATACATATTCTTTATTTCCAGGAAGATCTACTAGAGATTGTCGAATTTCTCCATCTTTCATCCATTCCTCATTCTCCTTAAGGAAATTAGGATTAGCAGAGAGATGTTTATCCAAAGAGTCTCGTCTGAAAATGAACACACGATAATCTTTTCCTATACGTCTATGAAATTCTCCATCTTTACTATGTAAATCAATAGAGTAATGGATATTGGATTCATTATTTAAGTCTTTTAAATCTATATCATATCGCAAGGTATCTCTGACCTGAATGTTATTTAGATTCTTTAAAGGGTTCTTTGAGAAGTTCTCCTTTATAGAAACTGAGAATGTAGCATCACCGGAATTGCCAGGGGTAGGTAGCCCATTGTTTTGATTTCCACCACACGAGTATAGAGTAGCTGCTGCTAATAATACTATCGCCAAGATGAAATCAACTAATCTAAATCTCTTTCCTTTTACATGTTGCCTCTTAGAAGTAGGGGGCGTTTTTAGTCTATACATAATTTCTTTTGAATTAAAATTAATTGCGCAAAAGTATATAAAAAATAGAGTATACAAAAATTATCCTTCTGCCCCCCGAGATAACTATACCCAATACCTTATTTGTATACGAGGCAAGACAATGTGAAGTTTACTATAGGTTGTCTGCAATAAAATAAGATATAATATAATGGTGAGGAGATGTTGTGTCGTATTAAATCTAGAGTAATTCGATGTAACGCTGAAACTATTTGGTTTTGCTCTCGCGGAAGTTCCGCAGCGTTGAAACTATTTGGTTTTGCTCTCGCGGAAGTCCCGCAACGTCGAAACTATTTGGTTTTGCTCTTGCGGAAGTTCCGCAGCGCTGAAACTGTTTGGTTTTACCCTCGCGGAAGTCCCGCAACGTTGAAACTGTTTGGTTTTGCCCTCGCGGAAGTTCCGCAACGTTGAAACTGTTTGGTTTTACTCTCGCGGAAGTTCCGCAGCGTTGAAACTGTTTGGTTTTAATATTTCATTAAAAACGGAGGTCTAGTCTATTACATGGAAGAGCTGTAAGTGTGCCTGAAACAGGCTTGTGCTGGGCGATTTATCAAAGGAATGTTACGGCGGTTATCTTTTTCTTATTATTTTTGTGCGCAATTTTTTAGACGCATAAGAAACACATAAAACATAAATAAAAAACAACAAAATGGCAGTATTAGGAAAAATCAGAAGCAGAGGGCTCATACTGATTATTATTATCGGTTTGGCCCTGTTTGCTTTTATTGCCGAAGAAGCTTTCCGCTCATGTAATGGCATCAAAGGTGAGGCCAGACAGCAGGTGGGCGAGGTTCTGGGCGAAAAAATCAATGTGCAGGATTTTCAGAAACTGGTAACTGAATATCAAGATGCAATCAAGTTTACCATGCAACGCGATAATCTTTCGGAGGAAGAACTCAACCAGGTGAAAGACCAGGTTTGGCAGCAACTCATAAGTAGCAAAGTTCTCGAAAATGACGCCAAGAAAGTGGGACTTACAGTTACAGAACAAGAGTTGCAAACGGTGCTGAACGAAGGAACTAGTCAGTTGTTGGCCCAGACACCTTTTGTGAATCAGCAAACACGACGCTTTGACGTGAACTCATTGAAGCAGTTCCTCGATGCTTATAAAAAAGCCCAAACCGCTAATCCACAACAGGCCGAGCAGATGCAACCGCTTTACAACTATTGGCTTTTTGTGGAAAAGAACTTGCGTTCGCAGTTGCTCGGACAGAAATATCAGGCATTGTTGGCTAGCTGCGTTCTCTCGAATAAAGCCGAAGCTAAGATGGCCTTTAAGGATGAGAACGAAGAAGCACAGATTCAGCTTGCTTCTTTGGCATATAACTCCATAAAAGACGATGAGGTGAAGATTACCGACGAAGAGCTCAAAGCTAAATACGATGAAATGAAATTAGCTTTCCGCCAGTCGGCCGAAACACGCGACATCAAATATGTAGACTTCCAAATCAAAGCCAGCAAAACCGACCGCAACGCTATTTCTAAGGAAATGAACACCCTTCAGCAGCAATTGGCTACGGCTACCGACCCTGCACAGGTTGTAAGCAAGAGCGGAAGTATTATTCCTTATCTAGGCTTGCCGGTTAGTAGCAAGGCCTATCAGGCTTATTCAGACATTTCATCGAAGATAGATTCTCTGCCCGTTGGTACCACCGGAGTTGTTGAAAATACACAAGACAACACGCTGAATATTATACGTATCATGGCAAAAGCCGAGCTCCCAGATTCAGTTCAGTTCAGACAAATACAGGTTGTTGCCAACACTACCGATGCGGCTCGTGCCAAGGCCGATTCGATTCAGAAGGCACTCGATGGCGGAGCTGCATTCGAGGATATAGCTAAACGATATGGCCAGACGGGCGAAAAAATATGGTTCACTGGTCAGCAGTACGAACAGGCCCCAAGCATGAGTCAGGACAATCGTCAGTACATCGAAGCAGTTCTCAACGGAGCAGTTAACGCAACCCAAAATATTGCTCTAACCCAAGGGAATGTGATTCTGCAGGTTCTTGACCGCAAGGCAATGACAACCAAGACAACGGCAGCAATCATAAAGAAAACCATCGATTTCTCGAAAGACACCCGAAGTGCAGCATACAACAAGTTCGCCGAGTTTGTTGCAAAGAGTCCATCGCTTGCCGACATCGAACGCAACAGTACAAAATATGGCTACAAGGTTCAGGAACTCAAAAACGTTGTAACCTCCGCACATTATGTTGCCGATGTTCATGCAACTCGCGATGCTTTGAAATGGATATTCGATGCTAAGCAAGGCGATGTGTCACAACTTTGGGAGTGTGGCGATAACGACCATTTGATGGTTATTGCACTTACGGGCATTCATCCGCAAGGTTTCCGCGACTGGAACGACCCCGAGGTTAAGGATATCTTGAAACGCGAAGTTATGAAAGATAAAAAGGCCGACCGCCTCATGGCTAAATTCAAAGGAGTTAGCAGTATTTCGGCTGCAACGGCGAAAGGCGCTCGGGTGAGCACCGTTGGCCAGATAACTTTCTCGTCGCCCGCCTTTATTCAGGCTACAGGAGCCGTGGAGCCCGCTCTTTCGGGAGCCGTTGCTGCAACATCTGTTGGAGCTTTCTCGAAGCATCCGGTGAAAGGCAATGCTGGAGTTTATATGTTCCAGGTAACGAAGAAGAATATGCGCGCCGGCTCGAAGTATAACGAGGTGCAGCAGATGCAACAATGTGCTCAACAGAACATGCAATATGTGGGCAATTTTATGCAGGATTTAGTGCTGAAGGCTAACGTTGTTGACCATCGCTATCTGTTCTTCTAAAGAAAAGCTCAATTAGAGATTAAATTCAGAAAAGATTTTAGGGCTGGCTCTTGTTAAAAGGGTCAGCCTTTTTTTGTTTACGAAATCATTATGTGGGGAGGCCTGTTTTTATCAAGTGTCTTACATGAGTTAGGTTTAACCCAAATCGGTCATTAGAGATTTTACAAGCAAAGTATTACAAATGAATATTTTTCACCAAGGGTATTAAATACTCTTCGTCAAAGGTGTACTATACTCTTATGTAAGGGTGTTAGCCCTAATGTAGGGACATATGACCGAGGGATAATCCGGGAGTAGACAAGAATATAAAAAAATCAAAAAAATATTTTTGTTCTTCTTTGCACTGTTTCTGCACTTATACGCGAAGTTCGAGGGCGAAATAATGTAAGAAAAAACTGTTTTTCGAGTGTTGTCGATTTGGAACTAAAGGAAGTATCGCCTATTTTTGCGGCGTTTTCATTGTGAAACGAAACATCAGACCATAACAATCTACTTGCAAGTGATAAGGTCTACTAACTGATCAAATAGATTTAGCTTTATGAAGAATTACAAAAACTTTTTCTTCCATGTCCTAGGTTTAGCTCTAGGACTGGTTGTTGTGAGTTGTGGCGAAAATAATTCGCCCGAAGTTGAGCCGGAAGTTCCGGTTAGTTTAAAAATCAACGTATCTAATATCACACAAAACAGCGCCGATGTTACTGTCGTTCCGTCAAACGAAAAGGCAACCTATAGCTATGGGCTGTTCCGCTCGGCTTCGTTGCAGGGGCTGAACGACGATCAGATTACAAAGCTGATTGTGCCCGACAATACGAAAATAAGCGAGAAGCTCATTACGGGGTCGAAAACATTCTCGCCCGATACGCTTGTGGATAACACTGAGTATACGGCTGTTGTTGTCTACTACAAAAATCTCATAGCAGATAAAGTATATCGGACAGATTTCAAGACTCTCAAATCAGCTTATAAAGACCTGGGCGAGGGAGCTAACTGTTATATCATACCCGAAGCAGGGAAATATAGCTTCGTTCCGCTGCACGTGAGTGGAAAGCCAATTGAAAATATTGCCAAGGTCGACTGGATATGGGCAACGAAAGTGGGCGAAAGTAACGAACAGAAATTGATTACGTATGTGAAGTATGATGGCAAGCGCGTACAAATCGATGCTACCGGTGAGCGAGGCAGTATTGTTCTGGCTGCTTTTGATAACGCTGGAAAAATTGTCTGGGTGTGGCACATCTGGTGCACGGAAGTACCTAAGACAATGAAATATTCGAATGGCAAAGTATTTATGGATCGTAATCTAGGAGCACTTAGCGCTAACGAAGCCGACGGAAAAAAGACGTGGGGCCTGTTATGGCAATGGGGCCGAATTGTTCCGTTCTTCAGCGGATACGAGGAAACGGAATGGCAAAAAGAAGATGCCTTCACTGAGTCGCGCAAATGGACAATAATGAATCCGACATATGGATTGGAATGGAAATTCGAATATCATGCTGTAGAGATAGACGAAGCTATCGCACGCCCAACAGTATTCTTCTGTGATAAGAAATCGTGCGACTGGAACAACACCATTAACCTTAAACTGTGGGGCGGCGTTAAGACCGACTACGACCCCAGTCCAGCTGGGTTCCATATTCCGCAAACCTCCGACTGGGAGGAACCACTTGCCAATTTCGTTCCTAGAGACGATTGGAGTGGTGCCACTTATACGTTTGAAGGAAACACGGCATGGTGGCCAGCTTCGGGCAGTGGACGAGAATTTGATTCGGGCTGTAATATCATCGGTTTTGGTGGAGGTATTTTCGTATGGTCTTCTACTGCAGAATATGTCACTGATATAATGTTCGGACTGGATAATTCTCCGATGGCTTACAGGCTCGCTTATCAAACCCGAACAAAATTCCTAACCCTAAAGGCGATGGGCAACAGAGCCTTCGCCCATTCAATACGTTGTGTGGCCGATTAATTTCGGCTACACAGCGTTGTATGTTTTCTTGAAACTATAATTCCTATAGAAATTATCAGTATGAAGAAACTAGTTATATTCATCACAGCAATTGCGTTCCTATGCCCCGACAGCGCAATTGCCGGCGATAATCCTGTATCGCATAGAATCAATATAGAAATGTCGGGCGTCTCACAATCGTCGGTGACGGGCGACCTCCCTTGCCCACCAAATACGGTTCACTCCGAAACCTACAATCCAAAAGCCCGAATGAAAGGTATCAATCGCTCCGACCTCGGATATGTAGGAGGAAAAACCAGATGCTATCAGATGTTCTCGGATAACTCCTATGTCGTTCGTGGTATTCAGGTGTTCGGTCTCTTTGCAAACGAACAATTCAGAGCCGAAACAGAAAGACTTCATGCCGACGAGGATGGAAATATGACGGTGCCTGTACGTCTAGAAGTTGCCTTCTGGAAGATTGGTCCAACGGGCTATCCCGATGAGAAGGTCTACAGTGAGGAAGTAGACATCATCGGTCAGAAAACCGCAGCCACCTGGGGAACCAAAGGAGCCGCTGACGAAGGCTTTATCTATGCCTTCAAAATAGATTTGAAGGAAAAAGTGAGAATGGAAAGTGGCTTCGTAAGCGTTTGTGCTGTCGACATGGGCAATAATCCTAAAAGTTCTTTCGCCTTGATTCACGATTCTGAAGTTCAGAATCCCGGACTTATCTCGTTTGATAAAGAAGGACAGCAAACGAGATGGTATAATGGTGGATTCAACTATTGTTTCCTAGGCGATCAAAATGAACCGCTAGCTCAGAAAGGATTGAAGTTTTCCAGAATGCTGGGCCCTTCGCCAACTGAACGTGGTAAGTTCGCAAAGGTTCAGGTGGAATTGCGGAACTATGGTACAAGCAATATCTCAGATGCAATGCTCGAACTCTATGAAAACGACCGCTTGCTTTACACCGAGCATGTTGATGCAACAATATTTAGCGGAGATACATACAAATACACTTTCAAAAACAGAGTGAATTGTTCAACTAACGGCGTGCATAACTTCATGCTCAAAAACATCACGCCAGGCGATGAGCAGCTGGCTCAACAAACTATTTCGTTCTTTACCAACAATTTCACCGGTGTATGCGATTCGCACAGCAATTTCGAAGGCTCGTCTAAATATATAAAGAAGGTAAAGGTCGGAACGATAGACAATGAATCGGGTTGGTCCAAATATTCCGACTTCACTGGAATGAAAACCGAAATCAAGCCAGGTGAAACTCTCACTATGACCGTAGAACGTGTTACACGTAAGGGCGACTTCATGAAACTGTGGGTGGATTGGAACAACAACGGGCTCTTCGACGATGAAGGAGAATTTATTGGATATGTTTCTAAGAATACTATCGATATAAAGATTCCCGAAAACATCTGCACTGAACCTGGCGATAAATGCATGAGAATTATTCTGAGTAATCAGGATGTACCATCGTTCGGCGCCTATACCTATGGTGAGACAGAAGATTACACTCTAACCGTTGCACGACTATCAAAGTCACCTGTAATGGTGGTTGGAAGCAAAGAATTTAGTCTCTCTATGAACGTGAATGAAAGCACCGATCAAACTCTCACCATCAGAAACGATGGAGAAGAAGAACTTTGCGGTAAAATAACTCTAGATTTTCATCTGCCTCTCTCGCCTGACATCAAGCCTGTCTATAAAGCTCCTGCTATTGTGAATTTATCGTCAGCAAAACCTAGGATTCAAGTATCTGAAAACTTGTTCAAAACTCCGGGGTCACCGCAATCTAATGATTTTACTCTAACTTATGCCGGTACTTATAATAGTAATGTGGGTTCCGACAATGTCTATGTTTCCTTTGCACAATCGTTCCCTGGTAGAATGTTGGCCGGAATTGACGGAATGATGCTTTCTAGCATCGATGTTTATATTGCGTCGCCTGCACGGAAATCGTTCGTTGTGGTATGGAAAGGACAAACGCAAAATATCAGCGGTGAGGAGTTGCTAAGACAGCAATTCACGCCAAAAGCTAATTCGTGGAATCATATTGTGCTCGATAATCCCGTGCATATTTCAGGTGAAGATATGTGGATTGGCGTAGCTTTCGAAGGCTGTAAAGGAATAAATTATCTGATAGGGATAGATAGAGGTCCAGCAACGATAGGCTTCGGTGACAAAATAAGCGTTGAGAAAAGTCCTTATTGGTGGTCGTTGGCCGATCTTGGGACAAATGGAAATCTGCTTATTCGAGGTAATATTACCGGTCGACGAACATCTGCCTTAAGCTGGCTAAGCATAGATGATGACGAATTTGTTATCGCCCCTAGACAATCAAAAAACATCAAATTGCACCTTGCCACGAACGGACTGCAAAATAACTTCTACGAGGCTCGTCTTAAAGTAACCTCCAACGATCCACTGGTTTCACTCCTCAAAATTCCTGTATTTCTCAATTCTATCGACCCGACAGGAATTTCTCTGCTTGAAGGTATTTCTGAACCAATATTCAGAATAACATCTTCAGAACGATTGGAAACACTTACCGATAAAGCTGTTAGCTACATTGCTCTATTCTCCATGAGTGGCGCGATGCTAGATATTAAATATGGTGCTAGAATTATTAATATCGGTCATCTGAAAAAAGGGTTATATGTAGTCAAAGCTGTCTATGAAGACAATACATCATCCTCAGGGAAAATAATTATAAAATAAATCTGGATGCTCGTTGCTGCTGCGCGCATCTCTTAACTCTTTAAAACTTACGAAGTATGAGAAAGCTTAAACTATTCATGGCAATAGCCGTCGGACTGTTTTCAACAAATATTGCAGCCCAATACATAATCGATCCTACCCTCCCGGTGCCAGTACCACAAGCCGCAAGTAGCGTGAGCGAATACGGATTCAACGCCAATTGGCAAACTGTTTCTGACGTTGAAGGATATCTCGTGAAAGCCTACGTAACTTTAACGGCAGAAACAGAGGAGGAAACTTTCGATTTACTCAACACAGACTTTAGCTTCATCGAATCGGAAAACACTGTAGACGACCCCGATGATAACGGAACAACCCAAGGCGGATTTGTATTCAATGAGCTCAAAATACCCAATCGATGCGGATGGAAAACAATGAATGGTGTGTTTGCAAAGGGTGTTTTGGGAATAAATAATGCATGGTATAAGATAATGGCTAATGGGAGCATCATCTCGCCGGTACTTGATTTGCGAAACGGTGATGGAAAGGTGCATATCAAATTTAAAATTAAAGGCGATGCACGAGCCAAAAAACTAACCGTGCAGCTCAGAAATATTGACGTGATACCAAACGAAGTTCTAGACGCTGACACTATAGATGTGACAACCCAGTGGACGGAACACGAGTTTACGCTTGAAGGTGGAATGCGACACAGCGACATATTATTCATGGGATTGGACGCAGGTAATCAACAAGCACTCTATTACTTCTTCGATGATTTGCGCGTGTGGCAGCAACCCAAGGTCGGACAGGAAGTTGCTGTGAACTATTCCGACAATAATTTCGTGAAAGATCCAACGGCAACCACTTGCTATATCTCTACAACTGACCTTGCTCCGAAGGAGAGATACGCTTTCACCGTATCGAGCTATGCCGACGGGAAAATCAGTAACGAATCTAGAAGAGTTCATTTGGATGAAACTCCTACATCAGTGAATCGTTCAGTCACTAATTCTGGAATATTCATCCAGCAAGGTGTTTTGCATGTCAATAAATCTTCAGAGCCCGTTATGGTCTACAATGCCTCTGGAATATTAATAGCCAAAGGTATGGACAACATCCCTCTACCGACTAAGGGATTCTACATTATTAAAGTGGGCTCTATAATCTATAAAATGTTCAACTCTTATTAATACATTATATCCTTCAGACTTGCCCAATCTTGCTGTCTGACTGCTATGCATATCTTGTGCAAGTTTTTCAATCCGCCTGAAATCGTTATCAGCAGCAAACGACTTCAGACGGATTCTGGATTAAGAGAAAAACTTTTCACGAGATAAGGGTAAAAACTAGAAGAAATATGAGAGGGTACTTTAAAGTTCTATCAGATGGTAATACTTCAA
>NZ_BAKH01000004.1 GCF_000614105.1 Prevotella micans DSM 21469 = JCM 16134 | reverse complement strand
ACACGAGCAGTGCGTGAGATACGGCACCGAATCCGACGGCTACATCGACTACGTTAAAGGAGCTAACATAGCAGGCTTCATGAAAGTGGCTAAGGCTATGCTAGCACAAGGAGTAGTATAAAACATAGAAAAATAGAATTCACTTCGATTCTCCCACAAAACAAACTATAGGGAGAATCGAAGTTTTTTTAACCCAAGGCGAAAAGAAGATGCCTGACAAAACAGTTTTTTATGGATAACATCAGAACACTCTTAGTAGCAACATCCATTATTCTTGTCCCTAACGCTACATCGGCACAGGAAAACAAGCAGATGGCCGGTAAGGCTTCTTACTACAGCAACGGGCTCCATGGACGGAGGATGAGCAACGGCGAACGCTACGACAAAAATGGCTACACCTGTGCCCACAAAACCCTCCCTTTCGGAACTCAACTGCGCGTAACCAATCCTCGAAACAACCGTTCTGTGGTAGTTCGAGTAACCGATCGCGGCCCGTTCGTTAAAGGCCGTATACTCGACCTTTCTTATTCGGCAGCCCGCGATTTGGGCATCCTCTCCAGTGGCGTGGCCTACATGAAAGTTGAAATTCTTCCGAAAAACAAGCCCACCGAAATTCCATTCGTAGCCGAACCTTCCACTATCGAAATTCCCGAAATTGAATACGGAATGGCCGGAGTGTGCTATGAATTCATTCCTGAATGGGAGAAGCCAGCCGAACTCGACCAACCTAAAACAATAGCTCGAAAACCACAACCTCGTCAGCGTCCGACTGTTGCCCAATCAAACACAAAGAAAACCCCTGCCCAACCACAAAATAAAACACAGAGTCTTAAAAATGAACCTCCGACCAGTACTCCACCATCAACCGCTAAATCACAGCCTCAGAAACCTCAATCCTCCAAGCCCGCAACATCCCAAGAAAAATCTTCAAGCATTTGGAGTAACTTCTTCAATCGGGTAAAAGAAGGAGTTTCTGGCCTTTTCTAGCCCTAATAGGTAACACAAACTCTAATTTTTTATCCCGTACGTCTCTTTCGAGACGGTCACCATTATTATTTCTATTCCCTACGGTATAGAAAAATTACATGAGTGTTTACAAAATCATTGCGTCAATGACGCAAGGGCAAAACAAAACTGTTTCAGGTTTGCGCCAATGACGCAAGGGCAAAACAAAACTGTTTCAAGTTTGCGCCAATGACACAAGGGCAAAACAAAACTGTTTCAGGTTTGCGTCAATGACGCAAGGGTAAAACAAAACTGTTTCAAGTTTGCGCCAATGACGCAAGAGTAAAACAAAACTGTTTCAGGTTTGCGTCAATGACGCAAGAGTAAAACAAAACTGTTTCAGGTTTGCGCCAATGACGCAAGAGTAAAACAAAATTGTTTCAGGTTTGCGAAACCTCCGCAAACAATATAGGCGAACATGTTCTAACCCGTGTAAAAGCATCATAATTTTTTGTGGAGTAGAAATCATAGTGTGCCGAATATTCGGGCAACATTTTGATTGGTTTGGTGTTCGAGTTCGGAGTCGCTGACACCATAAGCCTGGGAAAGAGTGTGGAGAACCTCAACAACAAAAGCACTTTCGTTGCGCTTACCGCGGTGAGGAACCGGAGCCATGTAGGGACTGTCGGTTTCGAGTACTATTCTGTCAAGAGGCACAGCTGCGGGCAGGTCGGTACGCAGTTTACTACTTTTGAAAGTACTCACGCCACCTATTCCGAGCACGAAGTTATCGAAGGCCAGAAAATCGGCAGCTTCTTTTTGATTTCCAGTAAAGCAGTGGAATACGCCACCGGGGAGTTCGTTTTTATAAGGACGCATGATGCCTAGGAGTTCGTTTTGAGCTTTGCGACAGTGAATCATGAGCGGTAAACGTGTTTCAACACTCCAACGAACAGCTTCTTCAAAAGCTCGGAGTTGTTGGGTTTCGAACTCGCGCGACCAATAGAAATCCAGTCCCACTTCTCCCACAGCAATGAAGTGCGGTACGGTAGTAGAAGCAAGGTTTTCGAATAGTATACGGTGCATTTCGGCAAGAATCTCTTCATAATCTGCCCGCACTTCTTCAGGATGAAGACCTATCATCGGATAACATATCCCTGGATAATTCTGGCTTATGCTAAGCACTTTGGAAACGTTTTCGAGATTTATTGCAGGAAGAAATATTTTTTCAACTCTGGCTCTAGTAGCGTTTGATATGACTTCGGGTAAATCGGCTGCAAATTCTTCACCGTCGAGATGTGCGTGGGTATCTATCATGAGAGAATTATCTTTTTCGTTTCAACATTCGGTCAAGGTAGTTTCTTAGCTGCATTTTTTGTTTTTCGGGCAGATAAACCGCGTTAAGATAGTCTTTACTTAGGTCGAAATAATAATCGATTTTAGCTTTTGCCAGTTTATCGATTTCAAGTTTGTTGTAGAGGCGGGTAATTGCGCGGATTTTCCGATTGTCGTCGTTTGTTTTGCTAAGCCATTTGTTGAGTTGGAGACGTTGTTCTTCGTCGGCGAGATGAAGTGCATTAATGAGCATGTAGGTTTTTTTGTTGGAAACAATATCGCCGCCTATTTTCTTTCCAAATACTTTGGAATCACCGTAGACATCGAGATAGTCATCCTGAAGCTGAAAAGCAAGTCCTATTTGTTCGCCCGCTTTGTAAAGCAAATCAGCATCCTCTTTGGGTGCGTGAGCTAATATTGCTCCCATTTTCATAGCACAGGCAAGAAGTACGCTGGTTTTTAGGCGTATCATTTCTATGTATTCCTGTTCGGTTACGTCGTTCCGCGTTTCAAACTCCATATCGTATTGCTGTCCTTCACCTATTTCGAGCGCAGTTTGTGTGAACAGTTCGAGCACTTCAGGCAAAAGTTGCTGTTCGCATTGCGCCATTCGTTCATATGCCAGAACGAGCATCGAATCGCCAGAAAGTATGGCCATATTTTCGTTCCATTGGCAGTGCACTGTCGGTTTCCCACGTCGAAGAGGCGCTTTGTCCATGAGATCATCGTGCAAAAGAGTGTAGTTGTGATAGGTTTCCAGGGCACAAGCCGATGATAGAATCTGCTCCGGATTGTCTTTGAAAAGATTATAACTCAGAAGCATCAGAATAGGACGAATGCGTTTTCCGCCAAGCGAAAGCACATAGCGTATAGGGGCGTAGAGACTTTCAGGCTTGCGATTATATGGCAGTGTGTCGATATAATGATTAACCATTCCGAGGAGTTCGTTGGCTGTGTACATAATATGCTTAAATCGATTTAGAGTTTAAATACTATCGGGATTTCTACAAGCGACCGGCACGGTTTATTCTTACTAATTCCCGGTTTCCAGCGGCCCATCGTGGTGAGCACTCGTAGAGCTTCTTGCTCCATGAATGGGTTGGCTGATTGCTTAATTTTTATGTCACTCACCGAGCCATCGATATTCACAATGAATGTAACACTCACCTTTCCTTCTTTTCCTGCTGTTTTTGCAGCGTCCGGATATTTGAGGTTCTTCGTGAGCCATTTCATGAATTCCACCCATCCGCCAGGCGGTGTGGGTGTATCTGAAAGGATTCTCTTGCTCACCTTATCATCATATCGTTCGATGGTTTCGTCGGATTTGTCATCGGTCATTTTGTTTTTAATCTCTTTATCCTCTTCTTTCACTTTCGATTCCTCGGGTAGTTCGGTTGCCTGGGTACTCACCACAGGCACGTCGTTCATCTGCGGAGCAGCGGTTTTCTTGTCGTTCGAATCCATATTCCCAGCTGTTTTAGGCGTCACTCTAGGCGGATTTTCTTTCCGTTTCAAATTCAGTAGGTCGTCTATCGTCGGTTTCCGGTCGTCTTTCTTCTGCGCCATATCCTGCTGGTCTATCGCCGGAAGCATATCGAGATTCTGAACTACAAGATTCTTTAGCAGGTCAACCTTTTCATCATTGTCGACGCTGTCCGTGTCGGAATATTCCATAGCGACAAAGAAAAATGACAGCGCAATTATCAGTCCTAAAATAAAACCGATCCAACGCTTGTTCTCGAGATTCGCTTTGTTTGATTTTTTTATTTCCAAGACTTAAAAATGAGGGAGAAAAATGAAGGGAAAAACAAGTAGCTCGAAGCCTTTGATAGAGCCGCCTTTTTCACATCGCAAAAGTAAGAAGAACTTAGGGAAAAGTGTATCTTTGCCCCTAAAATAAAGCGTTTAGATGAAAAAGACAATCCTTGTTTTTCTTCTTGCAATGTCATCTTTTCTGGCATTTGCACAAGAAAGTCAAACCGAATATAACTTCCTCAAAATTCCACTCAGCGCCCACGCAGCAGCATTGGGAGGCGAGAATATTTCAATCATAGAAAATGACCCCTCGCTCATATTTTCAAATCCTGCTCTAGCAGCATCGGTCAGCGACCTAACCATCGGCCTCAATTACATGAATTACATGAAAGGAGCTAATTATATGGGAGCATCTTTCGTCAAAGTCGCAGCCGAAAAAACTACTATCGCCTTCGCAGCACAATACATGAACTACGGAAAGATGAAAGAATATGACGCCAATAAAACAGAAATTGGAACTTTCTCCGCCAGTGAAATGGCCATCGAAGCCATTCTGGCCTACGAGCTTGCCAACAATCTCGTGGGAGGCATAACCGGAAAATTCATCTCCTCTAACATAGGGCAATACAACAGTCTCGCAGTAGGCGTAGACCTCGGCCTCAACTACTTCAATCCCCAAAAAGAATGGTCGCTCTCCATCGTAGCCAAGAATCTAGGTGGACAAATAAAAGCCTACGAAGAAGATTTCGGTCGAATGCCTTTCGACCTACAGCTTGGTGTGAGCAAAACTTTCGAAGCACTGCCAGTTAGAGCCTCGGCTACACTCGTCGATATGACGCACTACAATTATCGCTTCGCCAACCATATCTGCCTCGGTGCTGACCTCCTGCTTTCGTCAAATATATGGCTCGGTATCGGTTATAACTTCCGCAAAGCCGACGAAATGAAAATTGGAACCGGTGACAATCAAAGCGCACACGGAGCCGGCCTCAGTTTAGGAGCCGGTATTAATCTCGAACGATTCAAACTCAACTTGGCCTACGGAAAATATCACGCCTCGACAAGCTCCATCATTGTAAATCTTGCCTACTCACTTTAGAAATATCAGCATGAAAAAAATAATTATTGCAATTGACGGATTATCGTCATGCGGCAAAAGCACCATGGCCAAAAATCTCGCGAAGGAAATAAGCTACCTATACGTAGACACCGGTGCAATGTATAGAGCCGTAACATTATATGCCTACGCCACAATCTCTTCAATCACGACGGCAGTGTGAATATCGACGCTCTTGAACGCCACATTAATCATATCAACATCACTTTGCACCTGAATAAGTCAACCGGTCAACCCGAAACCTATCTCAATGGTCAAAATGTTGAGCACGAAATTCGTAGTATGGAAGTATCCGAGCACGTCTGTTTGATAGCCGCAATTTCCGCCGTTCGACATGCCCTAGTTTCGCAACAGAAAGCCATGGGAAAAGAAAAAGGTATCGTTATGGATGGACGCGACATCGGAACTGCCGTATTTCCCCAAGCCGAACTAAAGATATTCGTAACCGCCTCTCCCGCCATCCGAGCTCAACGTAGATATGACGAGCTCAAATCCAAAGGAATACAAGCCGACTATAATACTATTCTAAAGAACATTGAAGAGCGCGACTATCTAGACTCACATCGCCAGCTCTCTCCCCTTCGCAAAGCCACCTCTGCAATAGAGCTCGACAATAGCCAGCTCACTATGGAGGAACAGCAGAACTGGCTTTTGGACCAATTCAACAAAACTATCCACTCACTTTATCGAGATTAGTCACTCTCTGCTCTTTATCTCCTGAATTATCCATCCCCGAAACAAAAAGCTACGTAAAAACGGTTTTCGCCGACCCAAACTCACAAAAAGCTTTACTTTAAACGCTTAAAAACCGTACACGAGGGTTTTAACTCTTTTTTCTGGCACCTAAATTTGCCCATTAGCTTTTTTCCTTATCTTTGGCTGGCAAAAAATCCAATAATTTTAATTTGAAGACAACTATGAGCAACAAAAGAAAATTAAAGCGCACTATCAATTACATTTGTAGCGACCTCTTCGCCGAAGCTCTGGCAACATCACTCTATGGCGACATAAACAACAAGGAAAGCATAGAGCAAGTACTCTCTTCAATTCTCATCATTCACAATAACTATATCAGTCGGGTGTCTCACGTAGAACCGGGTATGCCCCCAAAAAAGTATTTTTCCGACCTCATCACCAGTTTTAACAAAGAGGTCATCGAAACCATCGACCAAATCAATAACATCAGTTAGGGGGACGATGCTGAAGAAACTATCTCAATGGATTCTTTACAGACTAATGGGATGGCACAAAGCCATCACTGTCGATTTTCCCGAAAAATGCATCATATGTCTTGCCCCGCACACAAGTAATTGGGATCTCCTAATAGGCCAATTATATTCGCATGCCGAGGGACTGAAAAGCAATTTCCTAATGAAAAAGGAATGGTTTTTCTGGCCTTTGGGTGCATTGTTTAGAAGCATGGGAGGAATTCCCGTGTGGCGCTCAAAGCAAACAAGCCTGACCGATATTCTTGCCGAGCACGCCACGAAAGCTAGCTCTTTCCAACTGTGTATAACACCCGAGGGAACACGTTCGCCCAATCCCGATTGGAAAAAAGGCTTCTATTTCATCGCCCTGAAAGCAAAATTACCAATACTACTCTACGGAGTAGACTATGAACAAAAACTAATTTGTTGCACTAAGGCGATTCTCCCAACTGGAAACATCAACGAGGATATGAGAGAGATTAAACTGTATTTTAAAGATTTCAAAGGCAAACGACCTGAACTATTCACCGTAGGAAATATTGATTAATGAAAAAATTCACACTTACTACCCTGATATTTCTCTTAGCAGGCAGAATCTGCGCACAAAACACCACGACATGGGGAAAAACCGAACATAAAGGAAAACCATGGGTTGAAAATACATCTCGTCCGAATAAAATCACCAACGGACTACAAGGACGACACTTTTCAATCTGGGCCTCGCACGGCCGATATTTCGACAACGCTAAATGTATCTGGAAATGGCAGCGCCCGATTCTTTTCGGAACAACCGAAGACCTTTTCACCCCAACCATCGTTGTACCATACCTAATGCCTATGCTCGAAAACGCCGGAGCCATTGTTTTCAGTCCTCGCGAACGCGATTGGCAGGCAAACGAAGTCATAGTCGACAATGACACGCCATTATCATCGTATGCCGAGAACAACGCAAAGAAAAAATGGAAATCTACTGAAGAGCCTGGATTCGCTTTTCATAAAGGCACCTATGCCGACGGCGAGAATCCCTTTACAGCCGGTACCTCCAGGCAAATTAAGACCAGAAAGAAAGACACCAAGCTCAGTTCCATAGTATATAAGCCCAACTTCCCAGAAGAGGGACGATATGCTGTTTACGTGAGCTATCAAACTATGAAAAAGAGCACTGAAGAAGCCCAATACATTGTTCGCCACAAAGGTTCGCAAACAATTTTCCACGTGAACCAGCAAATGGGCGGCGGAACATGGGTTTATCTCGGAACATTCGACTTCGACAAAGGGCAGAACCAGCGAAACTGTGTTATCCTAACCAATCACAGTACAAAGAAAGGAATCGTCACAGCCGACGCCGTGCGCTTCGGAGGCGGAATGGGAAACATTCAGCGAGGCTCTCAAACCAGCCAGCTTCCTCGAGCACTCGAAGGAGCCCGCTACTACGCCCAATGGGCCGGTGCACCACGCGAAATTGTAAGCAAAAGCGGCGGCAGTAACGACTATACCGACGACATAAACGTACGCTCACTAATGACCAACTGGCTTGCTGGCGGCTCATGTTATCTGCCAGATCACCAAGGCAAAAACGTGCCCATAGAACTCACCCTAGCCATCCACAGCGATGCCGGCGTGAAGGCCGACGGCTCCGTTGTGGGAACACTCGGAATATGCACCACGCAACAAGGCGAACCAACACTAGGCACCGGATTATCCCGCCAAGCATCCCGAACCCTCGCCGAAGCACTCGTTCAGGGGGTGAAAAAAGACATCGAAGCAACCTTCGGGGTAAATTGGAACACACGCTCTGTACGCGACCAAAACTACAGTGAAACCAGGCTCCCCGCACAGCCGTCAGCCATTCTGGAAGTACTTTCCCACCAGAATTTCCCAGACATGCGCCTCGCTCAAGACCCCAACTTCAGATTCATCCTAGCCCGCTCAATCTACAAAACAATTTTGCGCTATACCGCAGCCATGCATGGCACAACAAGCATAGTTCAACCCCTAGCACCCAGAAACTTTAGCGCTGAAATAATTGCCCCCGGAAAAGTACGCCTAAGCTGGGACCCTACCCCAGACGCAACCGAACCATCAGCCACCCCAACATCCTACAACGTCTACATTGCCGCAGGAAAAGCCGGATTCAACAACGGCCAGAATATAACCACAACAAACCTCGAAATTCCTATCACCCCCGGCATTTCATACTCCTTCCGCATCACAGCCTGCAACGCAGGTGGCGAAAGTTTCCCAACCGAAACACTCGCCGCATGCTCACAGCCAGGCGCAACCGAAACAATCCTTGTAGTCAACGGATTCGACCGATTATCCTCACCCGCGATCATCAACACCAATATCGAACAAGGATTCGATATCGAAACCGACCCCGGAATAACGCTCGGTCCGACCCTTGGATGGAGTGGCCGCCAGAGCAATTTCGACAAACAGCAAATGGGCAAAGAAGGCCAAGGTAGTCTAGGATACGGCGGCGAAGAACTCACCGGAACCCTCGTAGCCGGAAATAATCTCAACTACGTCCCAGTGCACGTTGAAGCCATCCAAACCCTACAGAAATATAACATTGCGAGCACATCCGGCAAAACCATCGAAGCAGGGAAAATAAACCTCAAAAAATACGCCCTCATCGACCTGGCCCTAGGTCTCGAGAAAGACGACGGGCACAGCCTCTACCTCTACAAAACCATCGCCCCCGAAACCCGCCGCCAACTCACAGAATACCTCTATCAAGGCGGAAAACTCCTCATATCCGGAGCCTATCTCGCAACCGACATGAAAACACCCGAAGAAGAACAATGGCTAGCACAAACCCTCAAAATAAAAGCAGCCGGAATCAACGCCGACAATAACAGCCCACAAATCACCGGCCTAGGAATGCAATTCAACATCCACCGAACAATAAACTCCGAGCACTACGGCGCCTACAATCCCAATATAATCCAACCCGCCGACACACTCGCAACCAACATAAACCCCATCATGACCTATGCCGACGGCTCCACCGCAGCCCTAGCATGGAACAACGCCCCACAAGCCGCCATCATCCTCGCCTTCCCATGGGAATGCATAACCTCTCCACAACAGCGGAACCGAATAATGCGCGGCCTCATAACCCATCTAATGAAATAAAAAAGCAAACACATGTATAAAATCCAAGCCAACCAAAAAGGTACACGAACCATAGAAGTAAGCCCGCAACACCTAGCTACAATCGAAAAATATTCACTCCTCTCGAACCTCGTAGACTCCAACGGAATCATAGACGAAGACATACTCCTAAAGCTCAAACTCAACATTCGCAGTATGCTCGAAACCGAAGTCGCGCCGACAAAGAACTACTCAACCTCTGCCTCGACATCATCTACCACCCCAACATGAAAGCACTCGGTCTCCAAAATCTCGTCAGCCTATATAACGACTGGCATAAAACCCACAGATAATCCGCACACCAAACGAAAAAAATCAGGAATGATCACAATCAATCCGCACGCCACCCCAAAAGCAACACAAAGTCCGACATGGAAAAAAGCAACACACAACAAGCACACCAACTCACCGACTTTCTCCCAACAACAAAAAAAGAAGTACAACTACGCGGATGGAACCAGCTCGATATAATCCTCTTCTCGGCCGACGCCTACATAGACCACCCATCATTCGGAGTAGCCGTAATCGGACGAACACTCGAAGCAGCAGGCTACAAAGTAGCCATCGTTCCACAACCCGACTGGCACGGCGACTACCGAGACTTCAAAAAACTAGGACAACCACGACTCTATTTCGGAATAGCACCAGGATGTATGGACTCAATGGTGAACAAATACACAGCCAACAAACGACTCCGCTCACAAGATGCCTACTCGCCCGACGGACGACACGACCTCCGACCCGAATACCCCACTATTATATATACACAAATCCTCAAACAACTCTACCCCGAAACACCCGTCATCCTCGGCGGAATCGAAGCCTCCCTCAGACGCCTCACACATTACGACTACTGGAAAAATACACTCCGAAAAAGTATCCTCTGCGACTCCGGAGCCGACATGATAATCTACGGAATGGGCGAAAAACCCGTCATAGCCCTAGCCCGAGAACTCGAAACCGGACAACCCATCAGCAACATAAAAAACCTGCCACAAACCGTCTACCTATGTCCCAAAAACCAAATACCAGGCGGAATAACCGCCAACGACATAATACTCCACCCACACCACGACTGCCTGCGCAATCCCAAACACCAATCCGAAAACTTTCGCCACATCGAAGAAGAATCAAACAAAATGCACGCCCAAAGAATCCTCCAAGAAGTCAACGGCCTCTACACCGTAGTAAACCCACCCTATCCCACCATGACCACACAAGAACTCGACGCATCATTCGACCTTCCCTACACTCGCCAACCCCACCCAAAATACCGCGGAAAAACCATCCCAGCCTACGAAATGATAAAATACAGCGTCAACATACACCGCGGATGCTTCGGCGGATGCGCCTTCTGCACCATCTCGGCCCACCAAGGCAAATTCATCAGTAGTCGCTCAAAAGAAAACATACTGAGAGAAGTCAGAAAAATAATAGCAATGCCCAACTTCAAAGGCTATCTCTCCGACCTCGGCGGTCCATCGGCCAATATGTACAGTATGGCCGGTCGCAACCTCAAAGCCTGTGAACACTGTAAACGCCCAAGCTGCATCCACCCCGAAATATGCCCAAACCTAAATACCAACCACACACCACTACTAGAAATCTATAAAGCCGTCGACGCCCTACCCGGAATCAAGAAAAGCTTCATCGGCTCCGGTGTACGCTATGACCTCCTGCTCCACCAAAGCAAAGACGAAACAAGCAATCAAGCCGCCCGAGAATACACACGCGAACTAATCCGCAACCACGTGAGCGGCCGACTCAAAATCGCACCCGAACACACCTCCGACCGAGTGCTGCAACTAATGCGTAAACCAACCTTCAAACAATTCTATCAATTCAAGAAAATCTTCGACAGAATAAACAAACAAGAAAATCTGAACCAACAAATCATACCCTACTTCATCTCCTCCCACCCGGCTGCAAGGAAGAAGACATGGCCCAACTAGCCATCATCACCAAAAACCTAGACTTCCACCTCGAACAAGTACAAGATTTCACCCCAACGCCAATGACTGTCGCCACCGAGACATGGTACACCGGCTACGACCCTTACACACTCCAACCCGTCTACTCGGCCAAGACACCAGCCCAGAAACTGGCCCAACGACAATTCTTCTTCTGGTATAAACCCAGAGAACGAAAAAATATCGAACGCGAACTCCGCCGAATCGGTCGCCCCGACCTCATCCCACAACTCTACGACAACAAGCAAACCCGCAAAAAATAAAACACAACATGATACAAGGAAACAATACAAAATCTCACAGCGTCCCAGTGAAAAGATATTGCCAGACAATGACGCTCAAAAACGACTCCGAACTAATCAGCAAATACAAAAAAGCCCACAGTCCGGAGCATTTCTGGAAAGAAATAGGCCAAGGCATCCGCTCTGTAGGCATCCTCGAAATGGAAATCTATCTCTCCGGCAACCAGCTCTTCATGATTGTCGAAACACCCCTAGATTTCGACTGGGATTCAGCCATGGCAAAACTCGCCACCCTTCCCCGCCAACAGGAGTGGGAAGCCTTCGTCGCCGCCTTCCAACAGTGCAAAGCAACCGACACTTCAAACGACAAATGGAAAATGATGGAGCGCATTTTCCACATATACGATTAAAACCATAGAATTACGCACTCCATCCTACACTTATAATTCTTCGGGGATTTGTTTTTTAGGAGTTATTCCGAGTGATTTCATTCCGTCGAGACGGCGCACAATGTTACCCTTACCCTCGCTAAGCTGGTTACGAGCCTTGTCGAAATCCTGCTGAATGCGCTGTATGCCGTTGCCGAGCTTGAGAAAAGTTTCACCAAAAGAAACGAACTTATCGTAAAGGTCGTTCGACTGACGGAGAATCTCTTCCACGTTTTTATTCATCCTAAAGTTTTGCCACATGGTGTGCGTAAGCTGCAGAGCCATGAGCAGATTGCTCGGACTGAGAAGAATGATGTGCTTTCTATAGGCATATTGCAGAATGCCTGGATCGGCTTTAAGAGCAGCGGAGTAGCCGCTTTCGTATGGCACGAACATAAGCACGTAGCCGATGCAACCGGGGACAAGTTTCTCATAGTTCTTGGCCGACAGTTCATCGATGTGCCTGCGCATGGAAAGAGAATGCTCGTGCAAAAGGCGGTTGCGTTCCTTTTCGTCGTCAACCGTGAGAGCGACTTGATAGGCAGTGAGCGAAACCTTTGAATCAATAACGGCCTTTTCGTCGTTAGGAAACATTATCACCGCATCAGGACGGAAATTGTTTCCGTCTTCGTCTTTGTAATTTTCCTGAAGGAAATATTGCTGGTCTTTAATGAGTCCGCAATCTTCAAGTGTTTTTTCTAGAATCATTTCGCCCCAATCGCCTTGCATTTTCGAGTCGCCTTTGAGAGCTTTTGTGAGCGACGCGGCATCATTACCGATGCGTTCAGTTTGTTCGCGCAATTCTTTCACGGTACGTTGCTGTTCTTCGCGCATGGCTTTCACGGTGTTTTCCTGTTCGGCGTGGAGGCGCTTCATTGCCTCTTCGAAAGCGGTTTTTATTTCGGTCTTATTCGACGCATTTTCCTTACTATTATTCGTCACGTTTTGGTTGAAAGCCTCAAGCCGTTCTTTGAGCGGAGCCAAAAGATTGTCAAGCCGTTCCTTATCGACAGAATTCAGTCGGTCGCGACTTTCGTCGAGCAGCTTGGTCGTCATGTTCCGCACTTCTTCCTGCATCAGACGTTTATCTGCCTCCATCTGTTTGGTTAGTTCGACTCGCAATTCTTCACTGTGCTTACGCTCTGTTTGAAGTTGATTTTCAGCTACAGCCAGTCGGGAGTTAGCTTCTGAAAGCGTTTGGATATTTTTGTTTCGCATGAGCAGGAACACGAATATTGCGCCCAATACTGCTCCGAGGATGATGTAGGTTATTATAGCCATATTATTTAATCTTGGAAATACATTCGTTTCACGCGGTTACTGATTGTTGTGAGAACCTCATAGGGTATCGTTCCGAGCACGTCGCTAAGCACGGTGACTGGCAGATTGTCGCCGAAGATTTCAACGCTATCGCCCTCCTTACAGGGTATTCCAGTAACGTCAATCATAGCCACGTCCATGCATATGTTGCCTACATAGGTCGCCGGCCTACCGTTTACCAGGCAATAACAGTTACGGTTACCCAGGTGACGATTCAATCCGTCGGCATATCCAATCGGAATAGCTGCAACGACGCTGTCGCGTTCGATTGTTCCGCGCCGCGAATATCCTACGGTTTGTCCGGCCTTCACTTCTCGGAGTTGCAGGATTGTTGTGCGCAACGTGGCGACATTGTTTATTATAGAGTTCGTGCGCGGGTTTATACCGTAGAGTCCCAGGCCGAGCCTACACATGTCAAGTTGCCGCTCAGGAAAGTGCTCTATGCCGGCCGAGTTATCCATGTGGCGCAAAATTCGATGCGAAAAAGCATTGCAAAGCATATCGCTACCCATCTTGAAAAGTCTGAATTGCTCGTCGGAAAATGTATCGAAGTTGTCGCTGTCCGCCCCAGCGAAATGTGAAAACACTGACCGCGGGATTATTGCATTTTGTCCTTTCAGACAGCCAATCAATTCAGGCATATCTCTCTCTGGGTTGAATCCCAACCGGTGCATTCCCGTGTCGAGTTTTATATGAACCGGATAGCCCGTTATGCCTTCGTGTTGCGCGGCCTTTACGAGCGCGTGGAGCAGGCGGAAACTGTAGACTTCGGGTTCGAGTTCATAGTCGAACAGCGTTTTAAACGAGCTCATTTCCGGGTTCATAATCACTATATTGCTCGTGATTCCGTTCTTGCGCAGTGTCACGCCCTCGTCGGCCACGGCCACGGCCAGATAGTCAACCCGATGTTCCTGCAAAGTTTTGGCAATCTCTACTGCGCCGGCGCCATATCCGTCGGCCTTTATCATGCAAACCAGTTTTGTTTCGGGGCGAAGAAACGAGCGATAGAAATTCAGATTTGCCACTACGGCGGTGAGATTAACTTCCAAAACCGTTTCGTGAACCTTGCGCACAAGTAAATCTGTGAGCCTCTCAAAACCAAACACCCGTGCACCTTTCAGAAGTATAACCTCATCGTGCAATTTTGCGAACGCCTTGCTACCAATAAAATCGGACACCGACGGGAAGAAGACTCTCTCCCCCACTCTTCTGAACTTTTCCTTATTCGCACACAGTTTCGGCCCGATACCGATAAACTTCTCCACGCCGCGTTGTTCGCAGAGTTCGGCCACAGACTCATAGAGTTGTTCTTCGGCCTGGCCGCTTTGAAGAATGTCGCTCAACACAAGTGTACGCCGCCGGCCGGCATGGTCGGGACGCCGATTCATGAAGTCGAGTGCAATATCGAGCGAATTGAAATCGGAGTTATATGAATCGTTGATTAGCGTGCATCCGTTCCGCCCCTCGATAACCTCGAGTCGCATAGCCACAGGCTCGAGCGTAGACATTTTTTCTTTCAACATGTCGACCGTGACCCCCATCCATAAGGCGGCCGAAGCGCAGGCAAACGAGTCGATGATGCTGGCCTCGTCGATGAACGGCAAAACATAACTTCCGCTCGTAGTGCCACGCCAAACAAAGTTGATACAGGTTGAATCGTCGCTCTTTTCAATTGATTCAACCCAAAAGGCCGCGTGTCGGTCGGTGAGCGACCAGTCCACTCGTTCACTTTCGCTATCGACCATACATTTCCGAACTATCGGGTCGTCGAAAGGATATATCACCGCCTTCGCACCACGAAAAAGTTCGAGTTTCTCCTTACATTTCGCTTCCATAGTCGAAAAATTCTCCTGATGAGCGTCGCCCAAACCGGTGAATATTCCAACCGTGGGGCGAATAATTCTCTGCAAGGCTACCATCTCGCCGGGTTGACTTATGCCTGCCTCGAAAATTCCAACCTCGGAATTGTTGCCGAGCAGCCAAACCGACAGCGGAACTCCAACCTGGGAATTATAGCTGCGGGGCGACCGTGTGACCGTGTATTTCGACACCAACAACTCGCTCAACCATTCTTTCACAACTGTTTTTCCATTCGACCCCGTGATTCCTACGACCGGAATATTGAACATTTCTCGATGTCGCTCGGCCAAAAGCTGAAGGGCTTGCAGGGAATTATCGACCAGGAGGAAATTAGCCAGTCGATAATTCTCTTCGTTATCGGTCGGTACTTTTTCCACAACGAAATTCCTAACTCCTCTATCATAAAGTTCCTTTATATAAAGGTGACCGTCGCTCCGTGCCGAACGCAGAGCAAAAAAGAGTGTTTCTTCGGGAAAACACAGCGAGCGACTGTCAGTGAGCAAAAAGGCAATAACATTGTCATGGCCCTTCCCCACTCGCTTGGCGCCAATGAGCTGCGCCACTTTGTCTATAGAATAAATCATCGTAGTTTCATTTTCATTATTTCTCCAATCGTTGGAAAAGCCTTCCTCCCAGCCTGTCGAGAAACCGTGGCAAAGGTAGTTAAAAGCCCATATCATCTCGCCCTCGAGCGGTTATATAGGAATTCTGATAACTCATCCGAAGCCTCGGATGAACAACTTCTTCTCGGATAGTGCTCCCTGATGATATAAAAATGTTGTCGGGATAATTTTCAAAGCTTCGCCCGCAAAAGATTCAATAAGTTTATATCTTTCAGATAATCAATAACCTAAGAAAGGATAAAGGACAAAAGGGTTACGAGTTGGAAACGAGCGAGTTTCTTTTCCTTTCTTTATTCTGCATTGCTTCAAAGAACACGTTGTTCTATGTTGCAAAGATACTGATTATTCGATGAAAAACACCTGAAATCAAAGAAAATAATAGTCTAGGATAAATAATTCTCTAAATCTTTCGCTATAATGCTCTTAATGCTGTACCTTTGCATATAACTACTTATATTATTACTATATAAAATCACCATATTATGGCAATGAATAGGATTAAGGCTGTATTAGCAGAGAAACAACTAACAAGTAAATGGCTTGCCCAAGAACTGGGGAAGGCTGAGAATACTGTTTCCCGTTGGTGTTCCAATAAGGTACAGCCTTCTTTGGAAAATCTTGTAGAGATTGCCAAAGTATTAGATATAGAGGTGAGAATACTTATCACCCCCACAAAAGATAAGTTGATATAAGCTACCTACCACCATGGCTAAGAAAAAGAAGAAAGAAGATGCTGGTATGCCCAGCCTTGAAACCATACTATTTAACTGCCGAGAGTATTTGCGCAGTAATGCTTCACTCAACGATAAGCGTGACCTCCTGCTCACGCTCGTCTTCCTGCGCTTCATCGGCGAGAAGTTCGTGGATGAGCAGCAGCGGTTGTACAAGATGGCACTCGATAATGGGATGACCGATGAGGAGGAAATACAAGCTTTCGTTAATGAACCAAGCATGTATAGCGGTGCGCCCTTTGTGCCGGAAGCTGCTCGATGGGATAAGCTAGTCGAACAACCAGGGACGAAGCTCAATGCCGCACTGGATGATGCCTTGCAAGCACTGGAGGAAAGTGGAGATACTTTCAGGAGCTGTGTGCGCCTTGGGCTTTTCTCGAGCATTAACCTTTCGCCCAACGTAGTGAAACAAGTGGTGGACGAGGTGAGCAAGATTTCGCATAAGACCTTCGGCACGGAACGCGACCTCATTGGGCGTGTTTACGAATACTTCCTCAAGAGTTTTGCCGTGAATGCCACTAAGGAGGAGGGAGAGTTCTACACGCCTCATGACATTGTGGAGCTGATCGCTGCCTTCATTGAGCCTTTCGATGGCACTCTCTACGATCCTTGCTGTGGCTCGGGTGGGATGTTTGTGCAGTGTGCTAAGTATGTCGAGGAGAAGCAAGGCGACATCATGCAGGTCAATGTCTACGGGCAGGAGCAGGATCCAGCCACCTACCGACTGGCGAAGATGAACCTGGCTATGCGGGGCATCTCCCACCACCTGGGTGAGCGCAACGCTTCGACCTTCACGAAGGATATGCACCGGGGCTTGACCTGCGACTATATCATGGCGAATCCGCCCTTCAACCTCAAGAAGTGGTACAGTCCCGAGCTGAGTAACGATGCACGTTGGGCAGACTACGGCTTGCCACCCGAGGGCAATGCCAACTATGCGTGGATATTGCACATTCTCTCCAAACTGAAACCTCAACGGGGTGTGGCTGGCTTCCTCCTGGCCAATGGCGCCTTGGGCGATGGCGACACGGTGACTATTCGGCAAAAGCTTATCGAGGCCGATAAGGTGGAGGCCATCGTGGTGTTGCCTCGTGAATTGTTCTACACCACCGATATATCCGTCACACTGTGGATCCTCAACCAGAACAAGGGTGGAGGACGCTGGCACGGGCGCAAGCTGCGCAAGCGCACGGGCGAGATCCTCTTTATGGACTTGCGCCAATGGACGGAGCATGCTGTCAAGGGAGAGCAGAAGAAGAAAACTCTCTTCTCCCACGAGCAAATAGCCCATGCCGTGAGCATCTATCACACTTGGCAAGCCGAAGGTACGGACGGCACGAGCTATGCCGAGCCCGAACTCTTCCGCTCTGTAGGCATCGATGAACTGCGCAAAAACAATTTCTCCCTCGTACCTAGTCGCTACATCGAGTTTAAGGACAGAGACACCGAGATCGACTACGACGCGACCTTGCGCCACACCGCCTCTACCGTGGCGCAGCTCCTCCAACGCCAAGAAACCAATGCTCAAACCCTGCGCAAGGCATTAAAACAATTAGGCTATGAATGTGAGTAAAACAAAGTGGGTGCGCCTCGGGGACTATATCGAGGAGGTGGACGAAAGGAACTATGCGGGGACGGATTATCCTTTTTGTGGTGTGAATAAGGATAAGAAGTTCATGCCCACTGTGACGGATACGAACAACCTTGATAATAGGAAGTACAAGTTGGTAAAGCTAGACACCTTTGTGTTTAGTGGTATGCAGACTGGGCGAGACATTTGTATTAGAATAGCGTTGCAAGGCAATGATGAAACAATACTCGTATCGCCTGCATATACGACATTCAAGATAAAAGACGCTTCGGAAGTCTTACCTCAGTATCTGTTCCTGCAATTCAATCGTCTTGAAATGGATAGATTAGGCTGGTTCTTGAGTGATGGTAGTATTCGCTCAAATCTTGATTGGGACAGATTCACCGAGATAAAGATTCCCCTCCCCCCTCTCTCGGTACAGCGCGAGTTGGTAGCCACGTATGAGCGCTTAAAGCAATTGGCAGAGACGAACGAAGCATGATGGCACCGCTCTCCGAAGCCTGCCAAGCTTTCATCATTGACTGCAAACGCAAGTATCCTGAAGTGACGCTAGGCGAGTATATTGAGGAGGTGGATGAAAGGAACTATGCAGGTGAGTATGGCATAGAGGATGTGCGAGGAATGACAATTACAAAGGAAGTCATTCCCACTAAAGCAGATCTTGTCAATAGCGATTTGTCCAAATTCAAAGTTGTCAAGCCCAATGAATTTATCTACAATCCGCGAACACATGGAAAGAAAATAGGATTAGGATTCAATTCTACTCTAAATCCCTTCATCACCAGTTGGAATAATACAGCTTTCAAGGTGTCAGATAATCTCCTGATACCTGAATACTTATTTATGCTTTTCTGCAGAGATGAGTGGGATAGAAACGCCTGCTTTCGTTCTTGGGGTAGTTCCACAGAAGTTTTTTCCTGGGTAGCATTGTGTGAATCGCGCATCCCCCTCCCTCCGCTTTCGGTGCAGCAGTCTATTGTGAACCTGTATCATGGTATGGAGGAGGCGAAGCGCATAGCGGAGGCGGCACGTGCGGAGCTGCGCACGCTCTGCCCCGCACTGGTGCAAAAGTCGATCAAGGGATGAAATATGAAGATGTATGAAAGAGAATAATAGCTTAGTTCAATCAGTAAATGGATTGCAAACGAATGATTCTGAATATGTGCAACTAGTCGCACATATTTCAGACACTTGGAATGGTGCAAGAGCAAAGGCTGCCATTGCTGTTAATATAGAACTGCTCAATGCCAATTGGGAGACAGGTAGATATATCGTTGAGTTTGAACAAAAGGGTAATGCAAAGGCAAAGTATGGTGAACGCTTATTGCCCAATTTATCTAAAGATCTAACTCGATTAAGAGGTAAAGGATTTAGTCGCTCGGCTCTTCACTATATGCGCAAGTTTTATCTTGCCTTCCCAATTTGTGAGACAGTGTCGCACAAATTAAGTTGGAGCCATTATTTGGAGCTACTCAAGTGTTCTGATGAGCTAGAAATGCAGTTCTATCTGAAGACGAGTATAGCTGAAAATTGGAGTGTACGAGAGCTGAAACGCCAAATAAGCTCTGCTCTTTTTCAGAGGCTTGCTATCAGTAAAGACAAAGAAAGTGTACTTGCTCTTGCAGAAAAAGGACAGCAGATGTCTTCGCCCACAGATATTCTCCGAGATCCCTATGTGCTAGAGTTTACAGGTATCTCACAGCAAAAGCGTTATAAAGAAACTGATCTAGAGAAGGCTCTGAAAACCAACATGGAACAGTTTCTGCTTGAATTAGGAAAAGGCTTTGCTTTTATGGGGCGTCAGTATGTAATTCCCATTGGAACAAGACGTTTCAAAGTTGACTTGGTGTTCTATCATACCATCTTGAAATGCTATGTGCTGATAGACTTAAAACGTGCAGAGATAAAGCATGGGGACATAGGGCAGATGAACCTCTATCTAAACTATTTCAAAAACGAGGTTTGTCAGGCAGATGACAATCCTCCAATTGGCATTGTATTAGGAGCGCACAAGGATGAACTATTGATGGAGTATGCTCTTGAAGGTATAGACAATCATCTCTTTGCTGCACGCTACCAACTCTATCTACCCAATAGAGAAGAACTTCAGAAACAATTAGACCACTTACTCAATCAAGCTAAAGACTAAGCGTAAAGATAAGCTTGTTGTATATTTCCGAGGTCATCTCTATTTATTGATGTGTATAAAAAGATAAAGACAGCTAAGATGAAGTTCTACGAAAGCGAATATGAAGAAGCACTCATCAACCTACTTACCGATGCAGGTTGGGAGTATACGCACGGTAGCACGCTGCATCGCAACAACCGTGAAGTGCTGATAGAGGAAGATCTGAGAGCGTTCCTCGGCAGGCAGCATAGCGAGCTTGAGCAGGAAGATATTGATGAGATCGTGAACCACTTGCGGCACATGAGTGGGCAGACGCACTTTGCCCTCTTGCGCGCCACATATCAATTGCTCTGCAACGGCTATCGCTATGTGCGCCATAGCGATGGAAAAACCTTCGACATTAATTATATAGACTTCGACGAGCCACAGCAGAACAACATCTTCCGAGTGGTCAATCAGTTTGAAGTGGGCTACGGACAAGGGAGCGACATTCGCATCCCCGACGTGTTGCTCTTTGTCAATGGCGTGCCCCTCTGCATCTTCGAACTCAAGAACCCTACGGACGAACACGCCACCATTGCCGATGCCTACGAACAAATACACACACGCTACAGAAGAGACATTCCTCATCTGCTGCACTATTGCCCCCTATCGTGCATCAGCGATGCCACGAAGAACAATACTAAGCTCGGCACCACCTATACGCCTTATGAACACTATTATGCGTGGAAGAAGGTGCGCAACGAAGACCCTGCGGCACAGAGTGGCATAGACCAAGTGCGTACCATCGTGGGAGGCGTGTATGAGACGGAGCGTTTCTTGGAAATCTTGCGTGACTATGTCTACTTCCCTGACGCCAGAAGTGAGCGGGAAGAAGAGGTGGTGTGTCGCTACCCACAATTCTTCGCTACACGCATGCTGCGCGACCACGTTGTCGAAGCTTACAAAAGGGGAGAACGCAAGGGGGGAACGTACTTCGGAGCTACAGGCTGTGGGAAGACCTACACCATGATGTTCTTGGCTCGGCAGTTGTCGTTGCGCTGTTCGGACTTGGGTTCGCCTACGATTGTGATGATTGTAGACCGAGAAGACCTGCAAACACAGGCAGGTAAGCTCTTTCTCCGTTCGGAAGAGTTCCTCTCGCTGGGTACGGCAAAGATCATAGAGAGTAGAGCCGAACTAAAAGCCGAGATGAGCCTGCGTCCCTCAGGAGGCTTCTTCATCTGTACCATCCAGAAGTTCTGTGAGGATACAGGACTGCTCAACGAGCGACGCAACATCGTGTGCTTCTCGGACGAAGCGCACCGCACGCAAGTGCGCTTGAACAGCCAACTCAAGGTGAAAGACAAGGTCGAGAAAGGCAAGGAGGCTGAACAATTGGGAGCGTTCGTCACGAAGCCTTATGCTGAACTGCTGCGCACCGCCTTCCCCAACGCAACCTTTGTAGGCTTTACAGGTACGCCCATTGATGAGACTATTCAGGTCTTTGGTGAGATTGTGGATAGCTACACCATGCAGCAGGCTGTGGCAGATGGCATCACGAGAGACATTAAGTATATCCCTCGCATCGCTAATGTAACACTTGATAGTAATAAGGTCAAAGAGATAGATACCTACTATCAGCAGTGTGCCGATGAAGGAGCCACCGACGAAGATGTTGCCAAGAGCAAGAAAGCGATGAGTGCGATGGAAGTGATTCTGGGTGATGACGAGCGACTGGAACGATTGGCCAGCGACATCATAGAACACTACACCAAGGCTTGCGACAACAAAGCCGATGTGGTGCAGAAGGCAATGATCGTGTGTAGCAAACGGCAGATTGCCTATAGACTCCTCAAGAAATTCGAGAAACTCCGCCCTGAATGGTTTAAGGAACGCAAGTCGCCCGATGATAGTAAGCTTCCCCCAGAAGAGCTACGCAGGCTAAGCCCTATGCCCACCATTGCGATGGTCGCCACCCGCAGTGCCAACGACCCTGCGGATATGTGGCAGTATCTGGGAGACAAGAAGCGGACGAAGCAACTTGACGATGCCTTTAAGGCCGAGCAGAGCAACTTCCGCCTCGTCATCGTGGTGGATATGTGGATTACGGGCTTCGATGTGCCCTGCCTGACGTATCTCTACAACGATAAACCCCTACAGAAGCAGACCTTGGTGCAGACCATCAGTCGCGTGAATCGCAACTATCCCGGCAAAGACTTTGGCTATGTCATCGACTATATCGGCATACACAAGAATATGATGGAGGCGATGCGGCGGTTTGGAGGTGACGACTTCGGTCCGAGTGATGATGATGTGGCACAGTCCTTGGAAGCCTTGCGCATTGAGTTGGAGCTAATCCGTCAAGTGTTTGCTGGCTTTGATCTCACGCCCTTCACCAGCAAGGATGTGAAACCATTGGTGCGCTTGGAATGCCTTTCGGCTGCGGCTGAACATATCATCACAATGAATGAGATGCTACATATCGAGAGCGAAAAGGGATTACCCAAGAAGGTGGATGCCAAGACCTTCTTCCTGGCTCATGTGAAACGTCTCCGAGCGGCTTACGACATTTGTCAGCCCTCGAATGTGCTGAGTCACGAAGAACTCTCCCTCTCGCAATGCTACATGGCAGTGGCGTCGTATGTGCGCAAGACATCGGGCGAGAAACACGATGTGGCTAGTATGAATCGTGCTGTGGAACGTATGGTCGCAGAGGCTTTGCGCTGCAATGCCGTGGTGAGTATCCTTGATACAGACGTAGAGGAACGGATTTTCAGTCCTGAGTTTACGGAGCAACTCAATAGCATCAAGCTCCCTGCTACACGGCTCGAACTGCTCGTTAAGATGCTTCGCAAAAGTATCCAAGCCTATAAGAATACGAACAAGGTGATGGCAGAGAAATATGAGGAGCTACTTCGGAAGACGCTAGACGAGTATCACAGCCGCAGGGCGGCGCTCTCGGATGCAGAGGCTACAGCCACACAGAGCGAAGCCGTTAGTGCCATTATTGGCGAAGCGACGAAACAGGCCTTTGACTTGCTCGATAAGCTAGGGAAAGACAAGGAAAGTTTCCGCGGACTGGGACTGACCTTTGAGGAAAAAGCCTTCTACGACATCTTGATGCATCTCAGAGATAAGTATAACTTTGAGTATGGTGAGGATAGACAAGAAGGCTCAGTCATCATTAACGACAAGTGCAAGACCTTGGCTAAGAAGATTAAGGAACTGATAGACGTACAATCCTCCTTCACCGACTGGCTCAACAATGCCAAGATACGTGCCGACCTCAATCAAAAGATCTTCTTCTGCCTGCGTGCCAATGGCTATCCTCCTCAATACAACACTGAGGTCTTCAATCAAGTGATGGAGCAAGTGGAGCACTTCAAGAGCTATGGAGGGGAGTAAATGAGATTTTGGGATATACAATAAAGCCCCCTTGCAATCAAGGTAATATAAATTAGTTCGATAAACACATAATATTTTGTTCATATGGAAGAGTTACAAATAGAGACTCTACAAGAGATTCTGAAAAATGGTGGCAATGTTATTAAAACAAGAGATGATCGCGAATTGATAAGTTTTGATAAAGATGGAAAAGTGCTTAATACGAAAGATTGCGGTTGGTTGCCCGATACTGAGGATTCTGTTGCAAACAACAACATTTTCCGTTCACGTATAGAACCTTGGCTAACTTCTCTTTTCCAATCAGAACACTTGTCGCTGTTGTGTGGGTCTGGGATAACAAATGCCATCAGTATCTTAGCAGGAGCAGGCTCTGGTACTACAATGGGTGGGGCTACATTTACTAACTACAAAAATGAGATAGAAACTGCAGCTCAGGAATCAGCGAAAGCTAGTGGTCGTGAGAATGGTAATATTGAGGACCAAATAAGAACAGCAAATGATTTGCTCAGAGGCTTAAAGATCTTAGGAGAAACAGACAAAGCGCAGACATTAGAACAGGAATTGAACTCTATTGTTTCAGAATTTGCAATATCCATACTAAAGTCAGAGAAAGGTATTGCAGTTGCTGTGGAAGAAAAGCGAGAGAACGCCTATCGGGTATTAGTTAATTTTCTTCTAAGTTTTGCAAGTCGCACAGGAAACAAAGAACGGCTTAACATCTTCACAACAAATTACGACCGACTTATAGAAATTGGAGCAGAATTGGCTGGGATTCATCTCATGGATCGTTTCGTAGGGACTATGATGCCTATTTTTCGCTCTTCAAGGCTCAATTTAGATATTCATTACAATCCTCCAGGCATTAGGGGAGAGCCTCGTTATTTGGAAGGCGTAGCACGTCTAACAAAGCTTCATGGCTCTGTTGATTGGGTGCAGAATGGTGAAGAGATACGCCGTATAGGGCTTCCATTTGGAGCAAATAGCATTGATCCTTATCTACAGGCTCCTGGATTACATGGTGCAGATGCATTGAAGTTAATGATTTATCCCAACTCCGCTAAAGATCGAGAAACATCCGAATATCCATACGTGGAATTGTTCCGAGATTTTGCGGCTTCTATTTGTAGACCTAATAGTACTTTGGTTACTTATGGCTATGGCTTTGCGGACGAGCATATAAATAGAGTCATTCATGATATGCTCGCAATACCTTCAACGCATCTGGTCATTATTTCATACAATGACCCAATAGGTCGCATCTTAAAGTTTTATTTGGAGTCAGCACATAAAGCTCAGATGTCAGTATTGATAGGGAATAATTTGGGGGATATTACGAATCTTGCCAATGACTACCTACCGAAATCAGCCATTGACAGAGCTACAATTAGAATGGCAGAACTACTACAACACCGTATGGGAGCAGTCTCAAATATAGACAAATCTACCACAACGGTTCATTCTGACTCCCCTATAACAGAGGTATCTGCTTACACAACAAACACTAATTCATAATCCTAATTACATATTTATGTCTACAACGCCCATTGAGTACCTTGCTTCACTGCGTATAGGAACTGTAGAATATATATCTCCAGATAGAATAGAAATACAACTTGATGTAGAGTCTCCAGAGAGTGTAGCTTTGAATACAGGTACACCTCGAAGTTTTCCACGCATCAATGGCTATGTTATGATTCCTATTGACCTTGGCTTTGTAGTCGGACAAGTGTCATGGATTACAATCCAACGTTCTCCTTATCCTAAACGAAGAGGCTTTCAAGACTTTGGGCTGATTGATTTGCCTTTTCCTCTAAGAAAAATGGAACTTCAACCTGTGGGTACCCTTCGTTCTTCCGAAGGTGGTTATAAATTTAAGCGTGGCTTAGAGTCCTTTCCTTCTGTTGGTGATATAGTCATATTGCCCACAGATGAACAGTTGCGTTCTATTGTCGAATCAGGAGATAACCGAAGAGTGTATATTGGCAACAGCCCGTTAGTCGGTAATGCCAAGGTGATGATTGACCCTGATCGTCTGTTTGGACGTCATCTTGCTGTGCTTGGAAATACTGGTAGTGGAAAATCTTGTTCTGTAGCAGGTTTGATACGATGGTCTATTGAAGGTGCCAGAGAGCAACTTGTTGATATGGAAGGGGATGTAAATAGTCGCTTTATTGTATTAGATCCGAATGGGGAGTATAGCAAAGCCTTTGCGGATAAGCCTAATGCAAATATCTACACGGTAAATGTAGAAGGGGAGGCTGAAAAACAACTTGAAGTTCCACTGTGGTTTTGGAATACTGACGAGTGGTGTGGATTCACCAAAGCCTCTCCGAAAACACACAGGACGACAATCGTTCATGCACTAAAGTCGGTAAGAAGTGGAAACGCTTTTGAAGGGCAGACACAAGAGCGAGAGCTGGCAAACTATGTTCGCACTGTTATTGATGCTATTGAGGTCCACAAAGCATCTGGTAACCCTTGGGGAAAATTTCCGTTCCCAAAGAATTTTCATCAATCCGTCGAAAAATGGGCAAGTGGAATTACAGGTGCACAAGAATACTCAGAAGAACTAAATACGGCGATTCAAGCATTTCAAGAACTAGTTGAAACACTAACAAATGCTAGGTCAGGAAAATTTCCTCATTATGATTACACGAAAAAGGAAATAGATGATTTAATAGCCAGATTAAAGGATGTCTATATTAAATCTGGTGGTCGGGAGGAAGAGTTTTTGCCTACAGATGAAGATAGTCCTATCCCATTCACTGGTGATAATTTTGTACGTTCCATAGAGGCTAATGCAGAAATACTCAAAACAACAGATTATATCGTGACTCTAATGCCTCGTATCAAAACATTACTGACAGATGTACGCGTCAAGAAAGTCATTGATAATGATTCTCTCAAGTTAAGTGATTGGCTAGATAACTATATAGGAGCTAATAATAAAGAATCGCTGACAATAATTGACTTGTCTTTACTTCCATCTGATGTAACGAGTATCGTTACGGCAGTTGTAGCTCGTATGATATTTGAAACACAACAACGTTACCTTAAACTGAATAAGCAATGTCTACCGACCGTTTTGGTTATGGAAGAAGCTCACTATTTTATCAAGCGATACAATGATGATACAGAAAATACAGGACCAACTATTCAATGTTGTAAAATTTTTGAAAAGATTGCCCGAGAGGGACGAAAATTCGGACTAGGGCTTGTTTTGTCATCACAAAGACCATCAGAATTATCTCCTACTGTCTTGTCTCAATGCAATTCTTTCTTATTGCATCGTATATCTAATGACCGAGATCAAGAACTAATTCATCGTTTATTGCCAGACAATATGAGGGGGATTCTCCGTGAAATGCCATCGCTTCCCTCGCAATATGCAGTGTTGTTAGGCTGGGCATCAGAGTTGCCTATTATGGTAAAAATGCGAACATTGCGTGATGAACAACGCCCACAGTCTAATGATCCTGATTACTGGGATGTTTGGACTGGTAAAAAAACGAGAGAAATAAACTGGGAAAATCTTGCTGATGAGTGGCAAAATAAAGCAGAAAAATAGTTTTGAGGCATAGCAAGTAAACAAAGTTCTTTACTATCTAGTACTATAGGATTCGCAATTATCGCCATCTAAATTCATTTGTCAACTCCACGGCTTGCTTTTGCAGATCGTGGAGTTCTTTTGTTAGGCAGCATATCTCTTTTAGAATGGATTCGAAAATCTGCAGTCGCTCTGTGGTGTACAGGATGCGCACCAACTGATTGTAGTTTACCCCAATCTTGTGTACCTCATCTGTAAGCGATGAGAGCTTACGATAATACTCTATTGCAGATTTATCCACTGTTATCACCTTAAAGCTTTCTCCCAATAGCCTTGCCCGTGCAAATTCAGATTTGGAGCGACAGCCTGATTTCCTGTAAAGGTCAATAATTCTCAGTTGGTTTTTCTCTTCGGGTAGACGGAAGTGCCAATCTTCCCACTTGTCAGGGAAATCGCCGCACTTCTTAGAGATGCGTTTCTTTGGTTTTTCGTTATTCATAGGCATCTATTTTTTCTGTTTCTTTAATCACGACTTTGGAGTGATTAAATACCCCTTTCGGGGTAAGGGTCTTTGTGGTACAAACTGCGGTTTGTGTTACAAAGACACACCTTGCCAATATCAAGAAAGAGGTTGATAAGCCCCGCCGTGTTACTGCATTCTGTGAATGCGGTAACTCGGCATAGGCTTGTGTTCCGTAAATGAAGTAGTTCAGAGTTTCCGCCATGTTTCTACATCATTTTTGTATTGGTCAAGGTGTTCTTGAAGCACCTGCTCCACATACCCCGAAATGCTCGCTCCCTGCTCGCCAATTTTCCGCACCACATAGTTCAGTCTCTTTTGAGTTTCTTCAGATACATATACGGCTTTGCGGTGGCTGACATGAAGCGGTTGGAGATATTTCCTTTGAAACTCGGCTAAACGTTCCCTGACAATAGATTTACCTTCTCTCCGATGAGTTTCTTCGGCAAAAACAGTCCTATCCGTTGAAGACAACTCTGTCTCTTGATATGATGTTTGAGAAATCTCCTCGTGGCCCTCCCTCTCTTCCATATCCTCCACTTGAACAGGCTCAAATCTTTTCTTCTCCTCCTCATAATCTATGGGCTGGTCAAAATCGGGCAATTCCTCGGGCTTGCGGAGTTTTACGCCATAATTTCCCATATCTCTGATGGCTTGCTCTAAAACGGCTTTTCTCTTTTCATCTATGGTCGGCATGGCTTCTTGGGTATTGGGTAATAATGTCTTTCGAGCATGGCTTGTATGTCGCTCTGCCTATAGAGTATCTTGCCGCCGATTTTACAGTAGGCAATCGTACCATTGTCCCGATAGTCCTGAAGTGTACGGGTACCCAGCCGTAAGAGTTTACAAACTTCTTCGCCTGTAAGATAAACTTCTCCGCCCAACATCGGGCGAGCCGTTGCGCAATAACGATCCAATTTCTTCAATGTACCCTCCATCAACTGTGCAAACATCTGCATCTGAGGGTCTTTCTGTGTAATGATTTCGTTCTCTGCCATAATTCATTCAGTGTTTGAGTTCATTCATTTCCTGTGTTCAATAACTCCGTGACGTCGCTCTCCTTGTAATAGCACTTGTGCCCAATGATGGAGAAGGGTATTTTACCCGTATCGCGATAGGATTGCAGGGTGCGCTTGCTGATACCGAGCCTGCGGCATACGGCTTCGTTGTCGAGCCATTCTTCCGTTTCGGGCGGATTGCCGATAAGCTGTTCGATACGGTGGATAAAGTTTGCGAAGTCAGAGCAGTGCCGCTCCCATGCCTTGCAGTCGATGATGATAAGTTTCATTGCATTCATTTTGTTTTGATTACGTTGTTGTTACTCGGCAAACAAGCTCATATACAATCTGTTGCCGTTATTGTCGTGTGCAAAGGTAAGTCTATGACAGCATAGAAAAAAGGGATGGAGAAAAGCAGGGAAATAGAGGGAAAGCAAAGGAAGTCAAAGACGAAAATGATGGGAAGATACAAGAGATTGCGGTAATGAGAAGAGGTGCCGGTTCGTACCGTTTTTGCGAATATATAAGCAGGTAACTCTCGAACGTTCGATTATTCGACATATCGAACGTTCGAGAGTTCGAGAAATAGATTGTCCGAACGATAGACCTATTGAACGAATGTGAGAATTATCTACCGAACCGCAAAGAGATTGAAAAATCGTCCGTACGATTGATAGACCGGATATTTGTTCTGTCGCTTGCGTCCAAAGAGCCTGAGTATGCCGTATTCGTCGGGCATTTCTTTTGGGCAGTTAGCTTATTGCTGCAAGGTTGGAGCGAAAAATACGACCGCCGAAAGATTGGATTTTGGCAAATATGATTGTATCAAAGCATAGGGAAAAAGCCCTGCGGTGGAGATTTTTTGCTCCATCCGCAGGGCTTGACCTTGCGAGCAATCAAGACAACTGCCATACCTTTGCCCGACCGATTACGGCTTCAGGGGCTTTGCGTAAGGCTGTTTGCAAAGAATAAGCGTTGGCTTTATCCGTCTGCTTGGCCGACAGTCGCCAGATTGTTGCTCTCCATGATCAGCACTATCGTGCCTGTGAGTTCGGTGTAAAGACGGACATATTGCTCGATCGCGGCAAATTCGTCCGTCAAACCGAACTTGTCGAATGTGGCTTGAATAGCCTTGTTCGACAACAGTATGGGTGCGAGTTTCTCAGGGAGTGGTGCAGGCAGTTCCCTCTCAAACTCGTTCTCCAACACGGATATAAGCGTGTCATACTTGGAAAAGTGCAAGCCCTGATACAAGACTTCGCTTGCCATGCTCTCCGCTTCGGGGTGCGTAAAACCTTGCGCTACGGCATCACAGTAAGCTGTGAGAGCCAAATCTGCTCGTGCGGTGATAAACTCCGTGTCTTGCAATCTCTCAGGGTGATGCTCACCCATATAACTTCTTAATTTCAATCGAAAGTAAGAAAGTTCCTGTTTGTTGTTCTGTTTCATAATCATTTGGGGTTCAATCGTGAATAATAAATATTTGACCACTTTTTTTAAGCTTGTTGCTTCACAGCACTCTGCCGTGCTATCGACTTGCAATAACTTTCAAATACAGAATGCTCTCTGTCAGTGAGTGCAGTCATATCCTCATGTATCTTGTGGTCAGTTATCTTTCCGTAGATTTGTGTCGTGCCGATATTGCTGTGCCCGAGCATCTTGCTGAGCGTTTCCATCGTGATGCCGTTGGAGAGGCAAATCGTGGTCGAGAATGTGTGGCGAGCCATGTGGAAGGTCAAGCCTTTCTCTATCCGGCATATCTGACCGATGTTCACACACGCAAAGGATGCTTTCCTTGTTGTGAGATTGGGGAATATCAATTCGTCTGCTTCTTTGTCCTTGATATAGAGCGAAAGGATTTGCTTGGCAATAGGAAGAAGTGGGATAATGGCTTCCACGTCCGTCTTCTGCCTTTTGATACGGATTTCCTCCGTGCCGTCAGCATTGCGGATGATGTGCTTCGGCTTGAGCCGTTGCATATCCACACGAGCCAATCCTGTAAAGGTGCAGAAAAGGAAGAGTTGTCTAGCTCGCTCAAACTGCCTGTCAATGATGGGTGTTTGCAATACCCGTTGTAATTCTTCCGTTGTGAGATAACGCCTTGTGCGGTGTGGCAGTTCTGCCTTGTAGTCCGCAAACGGATCGATGCGGATATATTTCTTCTGCTGACCGATGCCGATGAGTTTACGCAGGAAGATGACCGCTATATGAATGGTGGCAAGGGATAGGTTGCGCTCTGATTTGAGGTAGAAGTCCATCCCCTCGATAAAACCGTAGTCCAACAGAGAGTAGCGAATATCCTCCTGTCCTAAACGTTCACGCAGATAAGACTCTATGAGCTGTGTAGCATAGATGTAGTTGGCAAAGGTAGGTTTGGCTACCGTTATTCCTACGCAAGGACGCTTTTCCTCTATGAAAAGTCGTGCTTCCTCCAGAAGAAAGCCTTTGGGCTTGTCTTCTTCCATAAGTTCACGCTTGAGGAGTTCGGCAGTGATATAGCCACGCTGCCAGACCAACTCTTGATACTTCGCTTTGGTTTGTTCCTCTTTGGTTTGCAAATAGCGGTTGATTTCCTTTGTCTCTTCGCCTGTTCCTTTGCATCGTCCTTTACGACTGTCCCAAAGTTCGGGAGCGATTTCCTTGCCCGTGCTGTATTGCACCTGCTCACCGTCTATGGTGATGCGTCCCATAATCGGGCATTTGCCGTTCTTTTTCTCTTTGGAACGGTTGATATAAAAGAGTGTCTTGAATGTACTTCGTGCCATGATGTCAAAGTTTTAAGGTGAATGTATCTTGTATTCGCTGCTGCACTTTCTGCATGTCCCGATGGATTCTCTCGGAGGAAACCGCAGCATAGACTTGTGTCGTTCTCAGGTTGGTGTGTCCGAGCATACTGCTCACCGTTTCAATTGGTACACCTGCCGAGAGTGTGATAAGCGAAGCAAAGGTGTGTCTTGCCATATGAAAAGTCAGCGGAGCTTCCATACCGATGTTTCTCTGTATGTGGTGCATGCCATTGAGAATAATGTCGGTAGTCGGCACGTCAAAGACAAAACCTGCACGCTTTCCTCTGTACCGCTCCATTATCGCCCAAGCAGGGGGAAGAACTTGCACACGGTACGGAGTCTTGGTCTTCATCCGTCTGCCTTTTATGCAGAGTTCGCCCTCTTCCAAGACGATGTTCTCTTCCCGAAGATTACGGACATCGGAGATTGCCAAGCCAGAAAAGCAGGAGAAGACGAACAAATCACGGACAACACGGTAGTTCTCCCACTCAATCTCCAAGTCGATGATGCGCTCAAGTTCTTCCTGCGTAATGCTTCTCGGTTCGCCCTTTGGTCGCTCGTAACTGTAGCCTAAGAACGGATAGAAGTCCAGCATACCTTTCTTCACCGCCATGCGGACGATGGTCTGCAAGGTGGACAAGGCACTTGATACGCTGCTCCGCTTCAGTTTACGGTCGATGGTAAGAAAATACTCGAAGCCCTCGATAAAGGGTTTGTCCAACTGCGAAAGGGGAATGTCGCTTACCTTGTGTTTCTTTTGTACATACTCACGGAGCAGGGAAAGCTGGTAGGTACGGAGTTTGAATGTCTTCAAGGCTCGGTCGATGCCTATGCGCTCCTTTGTCTGTGTGAGATAGTCCCCGAAACTCTCCAAGAGCAGGGCTTGGCGGTGAATTTGACCCTGATAGGCATCCCTCACATCGGTAGCGGTAAAAGATTCTTCCCTTTCACTGAGTTCGTGAAAGCGTGCGTGGATGAGTGCGGTGCATTCTCCGAGTTTCTGATTGACGGACACTGCCATTGCACTCTTGCCGATGAGCCGTTGCTTGCGGCTGTCCCAAAGAGCAAGTGGAGTCTTGCACTTAGTGGAGAAGCCCGAATGGGTTCTGCCTACGGAGATGCGCCCGATGATAGGCACAAGTCCTCTCTTGTCGGTTCGTTTCGCCTGAACGAAGAACGATACTTTCAGTTTGTTTTCTTTCATTTTTCTGTCGTTTTTCTAAATTTCCTTTGCTTGCAAAGTACATACGAACAAGTATTCCTGAGCGATGCAGAAAAATGAAAGATGAGGAATAAAAACCTATGACACAGTTGTTTAAATTCAATTCATAACCCCTTTTTGCTTTTTCCTTGATGGGTTACAATTTGGTAACTGAACTCATGCCGTTTGATGCTCGTTTTCGCTTACCCTCAAAACAGCAAGAAAATGCTAAATGATGATATTTCAAATAGTTACATTCCTTACATTTCCCTCTGTTTCCCTTAATTCTTAATGACTGACTATGCTCCGGAGGGAAGCCTCGCTTTTTTGATTTTCAAGCTTTCGCTCCAGAGCGAAGACCTGTTTTTTCAATTTTCATCGTTTCGCTCCGGGGGGAAGCCTCGCTTTTTTGATTTTCAAGCTTTCGCTCTAGAGCGAAGACCTGTTTTTTCAATTTTCATAGTTTCGCTCCGGAGAGAAGCCTCGTTTTTTTGATTTTCACGCTTTCGCTCTAGAGCGAAGAACAATAAAAAACCGACATTTAAAAAAATGCCGGACTCAACTAGAAATATAAAACGAATATTCTTATTGCTTCAATAACTCCTCAATTTGAGCATGAATGTGCTCAATTTTCTCCGTCGGTTCGAAGCGAGCAACAACTTGTCCTTTTTTATTCACGAGGAACTTTGTGAAGTTCCACTTAATCTCCGAATTTTCCTTGTAGTTCGGGTCGGCCTCCGATAGCATCTTGTCGAGCACCGGATAAAGTTTGTGAGACTCATCCCATCCTGCAAATCCCTTCTGGCTTTTCAAGAACTTGTAAAGCGGGTCGGCATCCTCGCCATTCACCTTGATTTTCTTGAAACGTGGGAAATCGGTACCGAAGTTGAGCTTACAAAATTCGTGAATGCTTTCGTCGGTGCCCGGAGCCTGCTGACCAAACTGGTTGCAAGGAAAATCCAGAATCTCGAATCCCTGCGAATGATACTTCTTGTAGGTGGCTTCTAATTCATCATAGGTGGGCGTAAAGCCGCACTTTGTGGCAGTGTTGACAATCAGAAGAACTTCGTTAGAAAACTCCTTCAACGAAATTTCCTTTCCTTTTCTGTCCTTTACGGTGAAATCATAAACTGTTTTCATCTCTATTTCTTTTTCTTCAATTATAAAATAAATCCCCGGGACGTTCCGGATTGCTGCAAAAGTAGCGAGATGTTCACAATTAATAGTGCTTATATCAGGACTTTCCCTATTTCTATTATAGCAACCATTATTTTGCCTCGAGGCTGAATATGGCTACTTTTGCCAAAAACAAAATAACAATGATTATTATGAAAAAATTAGCAACCCTATTAATGACAAGCGCGCTGATAATTTTACCGCTAATGTTCAGCTCATGCGACGGCGAAAACGCCCCCTGGAGAAAAGCTTTTGTAAAATACCAACTTGCACGTAACGAATATTTCAAGCAGTTCGGTGCTTTCGGAACCGATGAGGTGTCGACAAGAAACTGGTTCTTCGCGAACTTCAGAGATGCCAACGAGGCCGACTATCAGGAATTCGCCCAGAGAATCGTAAACGATATTCTAAACATCGACAAAGTGCTCGATGCTTATTTCGATAACAATAGCGGGTTCGGAACTTTCGGAACCGACCAGGCCGAAGCCCGGCAATGGTTCTTTAAGAATTACGAATACGCGATAGAAAATGATTTTGTTTATTTCTGGCAGGAAGCGTTGAAAGATATTCAGCGGTCGAAAACCCGGATGGCGGCCATACTCTCGGGGGCAGCATGGCGAGGCAATATCAAGATGAACTTCAAGAATAATCCGAACGACCAATACTCGCAAACAGCAGCCGACGAAGAGCTCGATTTCGACCTGGCACAAACTGGAGGAACCTACGGACGAGGAGAGGAAAAGAGAACCAATATGTCCGACGGAAGTGCCGACAATCAAAATAGATTCAATTGGGAAATAGACAACCGCGGAAACATTATCTTTGATTTCGACGATGCCCAGCTCGGACAAGGTAAAGGTGTTGAAATGGTGATTTTCTATAAAGACCTGATTGTTTTAGAGGATAAGAACTTCAAAGGTCGAATGACAAGTAACACACAGAATCTTTATGAATACGATGATTTCGAGCTCGTTCGTTCGAGCTACATCAAACCAGCCGATGGCGTAAGTCGCAGTATATCATCTGCCGCTAGCCGAATTTTCAGTGGAAAGAACACTAAGCTGCATAAACTTCCCGAAATGAGAATCCTTCATAACTTCTCATCTCCCCGAAGATAGAATCTCAAATCATATTTTTAATTAGTAAGGCTGGCAACAATAATTCTTTGTTGCCAGCCTTTTTTTCTCGTTTCCTGAAATCGCTTTCAAGACCACTATAAAATGTATTGCACCTACAGGCATAGAAAGGTTGATACAAGATTGAAGAACTCCGTCGACTTCCGTTACTACCATTTCTCCGATGCCGAGCCAGCATTATTATTCACATCTACATTACTTTTGCATGTAATTTAAACTTCAACATAACAATGAATCAAACACAACTAAGTCCTTTTCGCAGAACCATCGTAGGCATACAGTTTCTCTTCGTTGCCTTCGGTTCAACTGTTCTAGTTCCGCTGCTCGTGGGGCTCGACCCTGCAACAGCGTTATTCACAGCCGGAATAGGAACCTTCATCTTTCATCTAGTCACGAAAGGAAAGGTTCCTATTTTTTAGGCTCATCGTTCGCATTCATCGCACCAATCATCGCAGCCTCTAAACAGTGGGGAATGCCCGGTACGCTAGCCGGGATAATCGGTGTGGCAGTAGTATATTTTCTCATGTCGGCACTCATCAAATGGCAAGGACGCAAACTGCTCAACAAGCTATTCCCGCCGGTAGTTATTGGTCCGGTGATTATTCTCATCGGTCTATCACTCTCTACTGCGGCCGTCGACATGGCCAAAACAAACTGGCTATTAGCCTTCATCTCCCTAATTGTCGCTATCATCGTGCTGTCGCTTGGACGTGGACTAATCAAGCTCGTTCCTGTTGTTTGCGGAATAGTAGCGGGATATATCGTGGCTATATGCATGGGATTAGTCGACTTTGAGCCCGTGGCTGCCGCACCATGGATTGCGTTGCCTAAGGCATTGGCCGAATTTCATTTGCCGCAATTTGCTTGGGAGCCGTTTTTCTATATGATTCCAGTTGCAATTGCACCGGTTATTGAGCACATCGGAGATGTTTACGTAGTTAGTGCAGTGGCCGAAAAAGATTTCGTGAAAGACCCCGGCTTACATCGTACCATGTTGGGCGATGGATTAGCTTGTCTAGCTGCCAGCTTATTCGGTGGCCCTCCTGTAACCACCTATAGCGAAGTAACCGGAGCGATGAGCATAACGAAAGTGACTCATCCGCAGGTTATCAGAATCTCGGCTCTGACGGCAGTGATATTCTCCGTGATTGGAAAGCTTAGCGCATTGTTGCAGAGCATCCCGTCGGCCGTACTGGGCGGAATAATGCTATTGCTTTTCGGAACGATTGCCTCTGTTGGCATACAAAACTTAGTGCAACACAAGGTTAATCTCAACATAACTCGCAACACCATCATCATTTCCGTTACCCTTACGATGGGCATCGGAGGCGCCATTCTGAGTTGGGGCAGTTTCGCGATAAGCGGAATCGGCTTGTCAGCAGTCGTCGGCGTAATTCTAAATCTCATACTCCCGAACAAACATACTGAGGAATAAATAAAACTCGAGTTAATGTAAAGGGCGCTTCCTCGCATCGGAGGAAACGCCCTTTTAGTTTGAGAGTCTTTTATACGAAGGCTAGAAGAAATAGGCTACACCTATCTGCCAAGAGTTGTTACGGCTGTCTTTATGTAAAATTTTACTTGCCTCTTCAAAGGTTACGTCGGCTGATTTACCGAGTACGATATTGTAGTTCGCCGTTATTTGCAAATGCTCGACAAGAGTTACGCCAGCGCCTATGTTAACGCTGAAACTGCTTTTATTGAGCGAGTAGCTACGCTTGTCTTTCCATTTGAAATCCTTGTCCCCAACGTTGATTCCCCACTGCGGACCAGCATATAGGAGTACATTTAGCGAACTGCCCAACCCAATGGAATAGCGAGCGTTGATTGGAATAGCAATCTTGTCTTGCTTGATATCCTTACTTTCTCCTTCGGTTGTTACTTTAGCTGCGCGATGGTCGTAAAGTATGGAACCATCTACTCCAAGACCAACGATTGGTAAGGTTAGTTTTACTGTCGGACCGAAGAACCATCCGATTTGATTAGACTTTTTGAACACATCGGTATCTAATTTCATGTCGGTAACATTAAGTCCGGCTTTCACTCCGAAGTGAAGATTCTGTTGCGCTGTAGCTGTGTTTGGAATCATCATAGCTGATGCTAGGAGCGCGATTGATAAAAACTTTTTTTTCATGTTTAAATCGATTTGTGACACCGCCTCCAATTGTTCTTTAAAGAGGCGATATCGTGGTTAAACTTTAAATTATCTATTAACTCTCATATCTTGTATTAATGGCGTTGGCGTCTAACACTGATACGTGCCGAGGAACTGCTTGCCGATGTTGCTGAATTTCGCGAGCGTTTCGGAGCTCTTACTGTTGTTTCCGAGGATTCTGTCCGTCGTACACGTCGGTTGCGTTGCCGCGGCATTCGAGCATTTGCTTTTTGGACGCTGTCGATGTTGTTTGTCGTGTCGGGACGAGCTTCGTTTCCAAAGATATTTTTCTCGAATTCAATGAGTTCGTTTTCTATTCTTTTTTGCTCAGCTGCCATTGCAGAATCGGTTGGACAATATTGTGCAAGTGTTCGGCCAAGCATGTTAGTTGTCTTATAGATCTTACCTTTATATTGATTCATGGTAAAATAGTCGTCACCACTCATTGTTGCTGCATTGTTGAGGTTGCTTGTCATGATGACTTGCTTGGCGAGAAATGGCGCAAGGTCGTCATATTTCACCCAGAAGAGAGGATATTTCACTTCACCGTCGCCGAAGTCATCGCTTCTGTACATGATTGGACAAAGAGCTATTACTTTCCGATGAAAAGTCGCTGTACCTTGATCGTAGTAGGCACTTTCCTTCAAATAATAACCCTTCACTTCAGCCGACGGTATATCGCTTTTGTCGAGGCGAATTCCTTTTCCTGTTCGTTCGTAGTAGATGTGATAATTGTCAAGGAAGTCAAGCATCTTCACTTTTGCCGAATCATCAAACACTTCATTGCCATCCATTCGATATTGATAAGCTGAAATTCCTCCACGTAGCGGACCGTTCATAACCAGCGTAAAAATGTAGGTAAAGAGATTCATCTGTGAACCTATGGGCTCAACTGGATAATAGAGTCCTGCATTGGCATCGTCAGTGAGTTTGAGTTCACGATATATGTCGCGTCGCCAAACCACGTCTTCACGCATCGGAGCTACGGTGGGGAATGAAATTTGGGCTCGCGTTGAAATAGTGTTGTTAGGAGATTGCCGCTGGGGTTGATTTCGTCGTTGCGCAGGCTGCGCTGAAATGGTAACGGCTACGAGGCCAAGGAATAATATGAATAAGTAACGTTTCATGTTCGGAATATTTGTTTTGGGCTGATACTTCATGTTATTGCACAATTACCTCCATGTTACGCCCGTTGAGAGTTCGGGTTGTTCCGTCTGGACCATGTACAACCACATTTGTTATATAGAATCGTTTGTTCCTACTTAAATGGCGAAATTGTTCCTTTTGTTGCGCCGAGAAATTGGAGCCGTTACTTGCCATCGGTACAGCATTACCCATGTTATCAAAGAATACGGCGCGGAAGCTCGTCACAGTGAAAGGAATGTCTAGCAAACCATCGTCGATAGCTGCATGTATTCCCGGGGCTGACATAAGAGCACCTTTAGAGAGTGCACCACTCTTAAATCTGTCGCCTCCCATAGCGATATATGGCGATGGGTCTGGTAGTTTCCTTACACGGAATTTATATTCGCCCACTTTACGTCCCTTGGCCGACACCGCTATCGTAACAGGCTGTCCCACTGCCGATGGTCGAGCAATAAAATGACCACCTCCGCGCGAAACTAGCGAGCCTCCCGACATCGTTGCCTGAACATCGCCTTGTGAAGTGTTGGGAATACTAATAGTTATCGGATTATCAAAACCGGCATAAAGAACATTCATCAAGTCGGCTGCAATAGTTGCCATACCATCGAATGGAGGCTTTTTCTGCATTCCATCGGGACTGATGTAGTGTTTCGGTTGTGGACCACCGGTTACCCAATAGTCTTGCGAAAAATTACGTCTCAAAACATTGCCCGATAAATCTTTTATCAAGATATATCCATTCAACGTATGCTTTCCTGGCGTACCAGCTTTGATGGTTATTTTGTTGCCTCGTATAAGCTGCCCGTTTACATAAACTTGGGGTTGTTGTGTTGAATCAACAGCTCCTATGAACATTTGCGCTGTCATTATTTCACCGGGATAAAGTCGAGTTTGACTCGGAACGACGAATGCCTGCAACTTGTTTACACGGATGTCTTTCAAACCAACGTTAGCAACCAGTGAGTGAAGCACCTCACCCTCGGCATATCGCACATCGCTCTGTAGTTTCGAAAGCAAAGTCACAGCAGCAGCGGTAGGCATGTCTTCAAACATATATTCTTGCCAATTCTTTCCCATGGAACTATTAGGGACTTCGGTGGACAGATTGCTTGCAATTATACTGCGCTGTACAGGGTCGCTAACAAATTTCAAAATCCTAACACGATAGCGATTTATTGCTTTGTAGAGTTTACCTCCTTCACCTGTACCAGGACTTAACATGACATAACTGGCTGCCTCGAGATCGTCCTTATTCTTGATATTGAAGGGATCGCCCTTAGTACCATCTGACTCTTTCACTATGCGAAGTTTTAGGTCTTGCGCATAATTATAGAGAGAATCACTCATTTGACGTACCGTTGATGCCATTATGAACCACTCCTTCACCTTCTGTGGATTCTTCTGCATCATTTTTTCGAGTTCGTCGAATATAGCTTCGTTCTCTTTAGATGAGTTTCTTGTCGTTCGATTAAGACTCTCCTCAACAATAGAGAAACCATTGAGCACCTCAGTAGAAATGTTCAATGCCAACATAGCCATTAGAACGACATACATAAGATTGATCATCTTCTGGCGAGGGGAAATCTTTCTCTTTATGATCGCCATCTTCTATTATTCTATATTTGGCTGTTGTGGAGCTACTGGAGCCGTGGCACGCATGTTTACTGTCATGGCTTCAATCATACGTGCATAAATCTTGTTGAGTTGCTCAATCTGTCCGGCCATCTTACGGGTCTGCTCGTTTATCTGGTCAATAGTTCCAATTTGCTGACTTGCTCCTTTTAGCTGCATCTCATAAACCTTGACTATACCAGTGAGAGTACGATTCAGATTCTCCATTTCTTCACTGTCGCGAGCCAAACGTTGACTTTGATCGTTCACTTTGCCAAGCATTTCTGTGAGATTTTTCAGTGCGTCAACATAATTGGTTTGAGCTTCGACCATTTCGGGAGTTTGCTGCTTTGCGTCAATTATAACTTTACTCTGTTGATCAACAACAGCGGCTGCTATTTCATCGGCCGAAAGCATTATTTGAGTGGGCACTTGCCGAGCTATATTTTCTTTTTCAAAAGCAACCTCATTCTTTTCCACAACTGTTCGAACTTGTTTAGCAGGTCTCTTAATAACTGGAGAAGAATCTCTCTCAATATTTACGTGCGTCGGTATTTCCTTTCCATCATCGGTTTTATCGAACGGACGATCGAAAGCCGAAAGGAAGAACACAATCACCTCAGTACCCATACCGAAATAAAGCATGATATTAGCACCCGGCAGATGAGTAAGCTTGAACAAAGCACCTAAGATTACAACCGATGCCCCCCAGCTGTAGCCATAGGTAAGAAATGTTTGTCCGGGTACACTGTCCATCCATTTTTGTAGACGGTAGATGAAGTTTATTTTACTATACTGTGTCATTATCTATTTCCTCTTTTTACTACTCTTCTTTATTTCTTTTGCAGCTTCGCTCGACGAGCTCGCCAAACTACGCACACAACGGAATCCAATATAGCTTCGCGGTTGATTCTGATATTCCCAAGTTCGCCAAGCGCTACGGATGTAGTTCTCTGGATCTTTCCAACTTCCTCCGCGTATACTTTTTTTCTTGAGTCTATAGGGGTCTTCTTTAGCTGCTTTATATTCTAATTGCGGATTAAGATCGTTCATTGCATCAACTCCGGCTTCGGTATAAATTGTACTTGTCCATTCGGCTACATTACCAGCCATATCGAAAAGTCCGTTTGAATTTGCACCATAAATTGCAACTTTACTTGTTATCAGATTACCGTCTTTTGTATAATTTCCACGTGCCGGCTTGAAGTTGGCATAGAAGCAACCATTGCCGTTCTTCACGTTTTCATTCTCCCAAGGGAATTCGTCTTGATTTCTACCGCGAGCAGCATATTCCCATTCCGCTTCGGTAGGCAAACGATAGCGTTGAACAAAACGCGCTTCCCGTCCCAATCCTTTCAATAAATAATCGGTACGCCATGCGCAAAAAGCATTAGCCTGTTCCCATGTCACACCTACTACAGGATGATTATTATAAGTTGAATTGCTAAAATAATTTCGAAGATAGATTTCATTGTCCGAATTGCGGAAGTCATTCACCCAACAGGTAGTATCAGGATAAACATTTACTATATAGGTGTTCAAAAAATCCCACGGACCAGATAGCGGACGATTTATAGTTTCGTTGTGAATGTTTCCTTCGTCGTCAATATATGCGGTATCCTTAGAAATCATTACAACCTCGTTCGGATTCACAGCTATGTCTGTGTTGAGATTACGCTCACTTGGATTCAAACGATTCCTTCGCAGAGCGGCCGTTGTGTAATCATAAATTTCATAGCGATAATTCAGTTGCTTTGCATCAAGACTGCGCTCGCCCGTAACCGGATTGGTTACATAAAGACTTTCTATTGCGCGCTGTTCATCCTCATTGGGTTTGCGAGGCAGACGTTTGTTCCAATTGAGATGCGGAGTTATCGGATCACCGTTTTTATTTTCGGTAATCATATATGATTCATCTCCACCGTATGAAGGATCGGCCAATCGAGTACGGAGTATTGAATCGCGTACCCATTCAATAAATTGTTTGTATTCAGAGTTCGTCACTTCTGTTTCATCCATCCAGAAACCGTCCACCGATATGTCTTTTACTGGAGTTCGTTTACCCCAGAGACTGTCTTGTTTCTCTATTCCCATCTTCAGCCATCCTCGCTTAACCAGCGTCATACCGTAAGGAGTTGGCTCACGGAAAGGACGACCTCCGCCAACACCAGTCACTTCGCCGCCGTGACCAGACACAGAGGCCTTGCCGCCAAAGCAACTGCTCAAAGCAACTACTATGAGAGAACAGAAAGCTAGGGTGACGATTATTTTTCTAATATTCATATTTCTATGTTTCTATAAAAATCTAACACTCTTGTGCAGGTTCCGACCTTTCTTTTGCAAGTTTATGTCGGTTTGATAGATGATGAGCAAGCCGTGACTTCCGTTTCCTATTCCGACATTACGGGTATACATTTCATAACTGTAGCCTATGTTTATACCATGGAATCGACCTCCCAAATAGGCCGTAACCGAATTTGTCGGACTGTATCCAAGTCCGGCGTAAAGTATTCGATTCTCGTTCGTGTATACAACTCGAAATGTTAGGTCTGTGCGATAGCCGTTGCCATCATATTTTGCCAAAATCGAAGTCGGTATGCTCACAAACGGACTATTAAATTTTATATTGTATCCACAAGTCAAATAATATGTCGATTTCACTTCCAACTCATTTTTTTCACCGAGTTCAACAGTTGGTACATTGATGTGTTGAACCGACGCACCTGCATACCATTCCCGTCCACTATAATATACTCCTAAACCAATGTCGAGCGCGTTACCATTCACATTGGTTGTTGGGAATGCCCGATCGCCTGAATCACCTAAATCTAGTTTCGTCCCGTCGAAATTTTCAAGCAGCATGCCCAATTGAACGCCTGCCGATATTGTGCCTCCGAAAAGGTTATATCGGAATGCGTATTGTGCACTGATTCTTTGATGGGTAGACAAACCAAGCTTATCATTTTGGATGGATAAGCCCGCGCCATGATAATGCTTAATAGAATATAGCGGTATGTCAGCGCCCACGTAAAATGTATTCGGATTATGTTCGTAACCTGCAAAATCAAGCGAATAGGCCCCGACAACATTGAACTTCGTGTCCTTGCCAACGGCTGCTGGATTGAAACTCGGTTGCATCGCCCAGTAGTGGCTGAACGATGCGTCGTATTGCGCGCGAAGAGGCATAACAGCCAGGATAGCGAACAATGTGAGGGAAGATATTCGATTAAACACGCAGCAATAACGAATTGTTCATGGATTATATTGCACAGCGTTGATTATAAAATTTATTTACGCCGATTTCATTTGCCGATGCAGAAAGAAGAGAATATATTTTTCAACGTTTCGTCGCTAGTTATTTGCGAGCCGGTGATTTCGCCAAGCGTGTAGAGCACATCTTTGAGTTCTTCGGCAACGAGGTCGGCGCTCAAATGCGATTCGATGGCCGAGCGAACTCGCTCCAAAGCGTAGTGCGAGCGTATAAGAGCGTCGTAATGTCGGGCATTCGTTACGATGATGGTGTTTTCGGTGATGGAATCTATGCCAGCTGCTTCGTAGAGAGTTTTCTCCAAGTTATCTATACCTAGACCGTGTTTGGCTGATATTTTGAGCATGTGCGAAAAGCGTGATTCGTCAATCAAGTCGATTTTGTTTAGAACGGTTAACAGCGTTCGTTCGCCGACAAGTGATTTCATGTTGCTAATTTCTTCAACTGTTGGCTCATCGTCTACTAACCAAATAATTATGCTTGCTTCAGAAATTTTTCTGTGTGTTCGTTCTATACCTATTTTCTCAATTTTATCGGTTGTGTTTCGAAATCCTGCAGTATCGATGAAGCGAAAATTGATACCTTTAATGTCGACTACATCTTCGATTGAATCTCGCGTTGTACCTTCGACTTCTGATACGATTGCACGTTCTTCGTGTAGAAGTCTATTGAGAAGAGTAGATTTTCCAACGTTCGTCCGTCCCACAATCGCAACTGGAATTCCTTCTTTTATTGCTCTACCCATCTTGAAAGAGTCGGTTAACTTTACAACCTTTCTATCTATTTCGTTTGCAAGCTTGAGCATTGTATTCCGATCGGCAAATTCGATGTCTTCATGGTCTGAAAAGTCCAGCTCCAGTTCGAGTAGCGTTGTTATGTTCAAAAGTTTTTCGCGTAAACTAAACAGTTCGTTGCTGAAATGCCCTTTTAATGCCGAGATTGCCATTTTGTGGCTTGCTTTATTCGACGATGCAATCAGATCGGCAACGGCCTCGGCTTGTGATAAATCCATTTTTCCAGACAGAAAAGCACGTTCGGTGAACTCACCGGGACGTGCACCACGACAACCCACTGCGATGAGGCGGTTAACAATTTGTTGCATGATGTAACCCGAACCGTGACACGACACTTCTACACTATTTTCGCCCGTGTACGAATATGGAGCACGCCAAACAGATGTAACAACTTCGTCGATTGCTATTCCATCGTTGTCTAGAATTTCGCAATGATGTAAAGTACCACCTTTAGCTTGGATAATATCTTTTGAGAGCGTACTGTTCACGATTTCGATTGCCTCAGGTCCAGAGACTCTTACTATGCCGATTGCTCCGCCCGATTGGGTTGCTGGAGCGCAAATTGTGTCATTTTCAAGCATTATTATTTTTCGAAAGGTCGACTATATACGTTCCAGAACTCGCTCAATTAGTTGCTCGATTGTGTTGCGATAATTTGAGTTAGCTTCACCTACAAGCCTATTAGCAATAACCATGCAGCATGTAAGCGAACGGTGGCCCATAAGTGACGAAAGGCCTGCTACCGCCGACGATTCCATTTCGAAATTTGTTATGCGCATACCTTTGAATTCAAAGTTTTCAATTCGTTCGTTCAAATCAGGAATAGCAAGCGGAATGCGCAAGCGTCTTCCCTGTGGTCCAAAGAATCCGCCACATGAGATCGTGACTCCTCGCACCATGTCATCGCCCGCAATTTTTTGTAGTAGCTCTTCATCGGAATTGACAACATATGGATTTCCAAGAGCCAACGTCCAATTGGTTTGTTTTTTGAACTCTTGTTCGAATTCAATGTCACATATCTCGTTTCGTCCTTTATAAAAATTTAGCAAGCCATCGAACCCTATGCTTTTCACAGAAGCAATAAATGTTCCTATGGGAGTATAGGGTTGTAAGCCTCCGCAAGTTCCGATTCTAACGAGTGTTAGTTGTGTTTTCATCTCGCGCTCTTGTCGCGAATCGAGATCGATATTGGATAATGCATCCAGTTCATTTAGTACGATGTCAATGTTGTCACAACCAATTCCTGTACTTTGCACAGTTAGTCTCTTACCTCGATACCCCCCTGTTACAGTTTTAAACTCTCGGTTTTCGACCTCGCACTCGATTGTATCAAAATTTTTAGCTATCAAACTAACGCGTCCCGGATCGCCAACAAGTATCACGCGGTCAGCCAACTGTTCTGGTTTTAAATGTAAATGAAACACGCTTCCATCAGGGTTGAGAATAAGTTCCGATGGTGCAAAGATTCTTTTCTCCATGTTGTTTGTTTCTTGGTTATTAATTATGAACAAAGATAATCAAATTCCTCTGTCCTATTCATCCTACTCAATCCTTTAATGTAACTTTTTGTTAGTAACAATTATTTATTCATCATTGAGTATATGTATTTATATACTTATGTAACTTTTTCCAGCTTCAAAACTATTGGTTTAATCTTCTTATGATTCACGGCGAATCGTATGATAACCGTATCAAGCGCTTTGTCACATGCGTCATCGAGTATCAAGAGTTCTCCAATTCATACACGTTTCATACGCTCTTAGGTAAAAATTGTATTATTAGATAGTAGATATCCTTGTGGGGCAACATTTTTCCGAACACATCAAATTATCAGACGAAAAAAACACAGAGAAAACAAAATTTCTCTGCATCGCATTGGGACTAATATAAATAGGTATGTGTGAGAACTCACGGCTGGAAAGGAATATTAATCAATTCATTTCGTTAAAACTTAGTATTTCTTCTTGATTTATAACAAGAGAAAGATATGACTAAGAGTTGAAATTATAAAAATTCGTTGTCGAACTTTTGTATATCCCGACGACGAATTTGTTTTTGATGCTTTTTCTTTCTGAGCCAGGCTTGTTTGCGGGCTTCGTAGTCATCACGTTTACGCTCAAGGAAATTGTCAGCCATTGAATTTGCTGTAGACAACCGACAGTTTTATAGCATCGGGATTGGCCGCTCCACCGAAGAGTTTCACGCTCGACAGTTCCATAAGGTTTGAAATCTTTATTATCCTTGTCAAAGTTTTACTGCCATATTGGGAACTGGTTGTTTGAACGTCCACTGGAACCAAAATGACTTTAGCCCAATTCGAAGATGCGTTTTGCTTTGTACGATGGAAATATTTTATAAGCGCTGCTAGGTTGTTGAATGTATAGCTATTTGTTGCCGAGCTATAGGTGGCAGTAAAAGATGTTTGATAATCGATCACCTTATTTCGTGCAAAAAACGACGATAGACTGTCGGCCGGCAGAATCAGAATATCTTTTGGAAATGGCATCTGGAAGTGCGAAAAGCTAGTATTGTTGACTCGCTTCAAGTCGAGTTTCACGGAATTGAGAGTGTCTTTTTCGTGTCCTTTCATTATGCTATCCACTGGGAGAGTTAGTTCGGTAAATAGTCCGGCTGGTGTTTTTAAGAATGTATAACCGGGGGTTTGTGCCATTTGTTCGAGCTGACCTCTGTCTTGCGAGAAATTGGTTATTTGCAGAACTTCTTCTGTACTGTTAAAGTTAGTGCTTGCTGCTCTAATCTTGTTGTTTACTCGGAGATTGAAATAAATATTGAGCTGAACAGCTTCTACGTGAGCCATTGAACCAATTCCATAGGTTGTTTTGAAATAGAATCCGGGACAAACTTCGTGAAGGAATCGATAGGAGTTACGGAACGCAGTAGAGTCTTGTAGATATTTCCGAATTAGATAAGTTCCATAGTTGTTATATGTCTGCCCATTCTTGTCGGTGTATTGCTTGTTAAGCTTGATATCGATGTTCTTCACGTAGGTAGAATCTTTTCGCACTGATTCCGGTTCGGTGAAGTTAATGAGGGTGTAGGTTCGTTTTTCGGCTATTCCCCCCATACGGATGTAGCCTAGTGCCTGTGGGTCTAGGTTGGAATAGTAGATTTGTCCTTCTTCAACGGGATGATTGAGTTCATAAGCGGTGAGTTTCATTTGACTTGTCGAGTCACCGTTGTAGGAGGCGTAGAATAACTTTATGTCGCACGAGTCGGCGATAATTTCATTGTTTTGATCACGGCTCATGATACTGTCGAGAGTTGGCAAGCCATAGTTGTTAAGCACATGTAATTGCGCCATGAAATTACCGGTGATTGTTGCGCCCGTTTCTGGGTCTTTCATACGGCCAAGAAATCCCGTCCCTGTTCGTGCTATAACCGAATCGGCCAGGATACTCCTTGATATGACATTGAATGTATCGACCATTACTTTTAGGTTATCTGTTTGGCCAATCAGCGAAGAGCCGATTGAATCTGTTGTGTCGTCGCACGAAATGAAAGAAATACTAATCAAAGCGGCGACTAAAGCTATTGTCTTTGCTTTCATCCAAGTAGATTATTATAGAATTCAGTGTATTTTATTTTTATCTCTTCGTGGTCGTTAGGCTGCTGCAGAATTTTTTTATGTTTGCTTTCGGCATATTCCATCAATTCGGACGGGATGTCTGCTCCGGCTTTTATTATTCCGTCGGAGTTGTCGATTGCTAGTTTTTCCAATTCCATATAGTTGAAATCGTCGCCGTATTCAGCTAGCTTGTTGGCCTTCGCACCTCTGAACTCCATACATTTCTTGAAATTAGGATTCAGATTGTCTTTCGGTAGATCCGAAAATAGCGATGTTATGATTTTTGCATTAGCAAACTGTGGCTCGTCTTTGTAGGCATTCTTAATATAGAAAGGAATAACAGAGGTCATCCATCCCTGACAGTGAATTATGTCGGGCATCCAACGTAGTTTCTTCACAGTTTCCAAGACGCCTCGTGCGAAGAATACAGCACGCTCATCATTGTCAACATAATCGTGTCCAAGCTTATCTTTAGTCATCGATGAACGTTTTTGAAAATAGTCTTCATTATCGATGAAATAAACCTGGATACGTGTTTGCGGAATACTCGCAACTTTGATTATCAACGGATGATCTGTATTACCTATTATAAGGTTCATTCCCGAAAGTCTGATGACTTCGTGTAACTGTCCACGTCGTTCATTAATCGTTCCCCACTTTGGCATGAAAGTACGGATTTCAAATCCTGCTTCTTGCATGATATTTGGCATGTTACAGCCGAATAAAGACATTTCTGACTCCGGAACGTAAGGTGTGATTTCTTGATTGATAAATAAAACTTTCTTTCCCATTCTCTTTGACTTATTATTGTTTGCAAAGGTATCTAAAAAAGTTCAGAATTGTGAAACGCCTTATTTTCAGCCTTGTCAGGGTAGCTATATTTTCAGAAGCAGGCTGAATCATTTAGATAATTTTGTTGTTCCTTTGCAAATGAAAAATGTGAGTATTGATGAAAATATTCGAGAGTATTTCAGATCTACAAAACGAGCTTTTTATCATTAGAAAAGAAAGAAAAACTGTGGGCTTAGTGCCAACCATGGGGGCACTGCATGAAGGACACGCATCACTTGTTCAAAGGAGTACGAAAGAAAACGACGTGACAGTTGTTTCTATATTTCTGAATCCAACACAATTCAATGATAAGGATGACTTGAAACGGTATCCGCGCACAATGGATGACGATTGCAAACTGCTTAAAGAATGTAAAGTAGATTATGTTTTCGCGCCTTCTGAAAAAGAAATATATCCTATGCCCGACACCCGTCGCTTTGAGTTTCCTCCTCAATCAACCGTTATGGAAGGTGCTAAACGACCCGGGCATTTCAACGGGGTTTGCCAAATAGTTAGTCGATTATTTTACATCATTAAGCCTGACAAAGCTTATTTCGGCGAAAAAGATTGGCAACAAATTGCCGTAATCAAACGCCTTGTGCCCTACATCGGCTCAACTACGCAGATTGTTGAATGCCCCATTATACGCGACGCCGACGGATTGGCAAAAAGCTCTCGCAACACTCTGCTTAGTGCCGACGAACGCCTCATTACCCCTAAAATCTACCAGGTTCTAAGCGAAAGTTTGGCATACGCCCAAGATCACACCGTTGAGGAAGTTCGCAATTACGTTGAAAGCGGCATAAATTCGGAAGAAATGCTCAACGTGGAATATTTTGAGATTGTAGACGGCAACACACTCCTACCTGTCGACTCTTGGAACGACAGCCCTTACATTGTGGGCTGCATAACCGTTTATTGCGGCCGAACCCCAATCAGGCTGATTGACCACATCAAGTATAAAGGATAGAAACAAAATGATGATAGAAGTATTAAAGAGCAAGCTGCACCGCGTTGTTGTTACCGAAGCGAATCTCGACTATATGGGCAGTATAACCATAGACGAAGCCCTTTTAGAAGCGGCCGGAATGATTGCTGGCGAGAAAGTTCAGATAGTAGACAACAATAACGGCGAGCGTTTGGAAACCTATATAATAAAAGGTGAACGCAACTCGGGCTGTATATGTTTAAATGGTGCCGCTGCCCGAAAGGTTCAGGTGGGCGATATTTTAATAATTATAAGCTATGCCCTGATGGATTTTGAAGAGGCCAAACATTTCGAGCCGAAAGTTGTTTTCCCCAAGTCGGGAAACAAACTATAACCCCACGCCGCCAAGAAGAAAAGGTTAACCCACACTAAAAGAAACTTTATGGGCAATCCCAATTATAGAGCACTTTCGAAAAGTCGCGACGTTTAAGATCTTCCCAATTAATGAAGAAATTACCGATTCCGACGTCTCCCCATAAAAGTATATCCTCGTCCTCGTCACTAATCGAATCGAGCTGCAACAAAACAGTATCGTAGTAATTATCGTTACGCGGGTCGCTCTGCGTGAAATAAGGATAACCCAGCACATTATTCAAACTATTTTCTCCCAGCACCCGCCTTATTTCGTCAAGTTCGTCGCCGAAATAATCATACGCATCAAGTTCGCCTTTATCTTCGTGGAATATGTCGAAAAGAATGGCGTTCACAATGGCGTCGAAATCGTCAGGAAAATCAGGCGTGATATAACATGTTTTCTTAACAAGTTTGATTAAACATTCCCGTTCCACAGGCACGGCCGAATATTCTTCAGCCCTTTTTATTCCCAGCTCCTCAACTTGTTCAGCCGTTACCGAATCGTCTATCTCGTCATGATAAACCACCCTGAAACCATCCTGAACATCGGGGTGTTCTAAGTCAAGCCCCATCATCAAATCATCTTCGTCGTTCGAGATAAAGAATTGCAATAATCCTTTCTTCGGTAACGGTGTCTCTACATTTTCCTTATCGAAGTTTATCTGTGCCAGCAACACCAGTTTTTGTCCTTTACTATTGGTTGGATATTCCATAGAAATCGGCCAATAGGGCAATCCTCCGATTTTCGAGTCGGTTATGAATGGTTTGCGTTTGCGTTTTGTTTCTAAGCTTATACGATAGGATTCACGGGCCGTACGACGCTCAATTTCAGCTATAATCTCTTTTGTTTTTTCACAGAGTCTCATTTTTTGAATATTTATCAATGTCTGGGCTTACTTATTATGTGTTTATGTGCTACAAAGTTAAGTAGATGTTCATAATTAAACATATCCTATTGCATGGAGCCATATTATGCGGTCCATTTCGATCCTAATCGTCATAGGAAATATACGCAAAACAAGAGGATAGATACTGGGAATATAAAAGGTACTATCGTTTTTGCAAAAAGGTACTATCGTTTTCGGCAAAAAGTACTATCGTTTTACCCAAAAAGTACTATCGTTTTACCCAAAAAGTACTATCGTTTTACCCAAAAAGTACTATCGTTTTTGGCAAAAGGTACTATCGTTTTTGACGAAAGGTACTATCGTCTTTGATGAAAGGATAAATCAGGATGTTCAAGAGGAGATAAAAAAGGAAACATAGGTCTACTTTTCAATATCTAGTGACGTACCTTTGCCCACGTTAACGAAAGCGCTAATAATTAATAAAAACATGAACAGAACAAACAAAGTGTTGCTCATCTACACGGGCGGAACAATCGGAATGGGATGCGACCCCAGAACCGGAGCACTCGAACCGCTCGATTTCAATCATCTGCCAAGAACGTTCCGGAGTTCGAGCAAATTCAACCTGACATTGACACCTTTCAGTTCGTACCGGCCATTGATTCATCTGACATAACACCGGCAAGATGGGGCGAAATTGTGAAACTGATAACCAAACGATACTATAACTACGACGGATTCGTGATTCTGCACGGCACCGATACCATGGCTTATACAGCTTCGGCACTGTCGTTCATGTTTGAGAACCTAACCAAACCCATCATCCTCACCGGGTCACAACTACCCATAGGACAACTTCGTACCGACGGAAAGGAAAATCTCATGACAAGCATCGAACTAGCTGCAGCCTATCATTCGGACGGTCGACCGATGGTACCGGAGGTGTGCGTCTACTTCAACGGTCATTTGTTGCGAGGCAACCGCTCTACGAAACAAAATGCCGAGGAATTCAATGCTTTCGACTCGTTTAACTATCCGCATCTATGTGAGGCAGGAGTCAACTTCACCTTTAAGGAGCACAACATCATGCAACCCGATTATAAGCGGCCAATGGTTCCGCACACAAAGCTCGACAGTAACGTAACAGTATTCTCGCTCTTCCCCGGTGTAGAGGAGCGAATAGCTCGCCACATCCTGGAAGCTCCCGGATTGCGAGGCATTGTAATGCGAACCTACGGAAGCGGCAATGCCCCACAATCGTCATGGCTAACCAGGCTACTCAAAGAAGCTTCCGAAAATGGAGCAGTTGTTGTGAATGTGAGCCAATGCATCAGCGGGAAAGTTGAAATGAACAGATATGGCGCAGGTTATCAACTCAAAGACTCCGGAATTGTAAGCGGTTACGACAGCACTGTCGAGGCTGCAGTAACCAAACTGATGTATCTCCAGGCACAGTTCAACGACCCAAACCTTATTCGCAAACATATGAACAGGTCGATTGCCGGAGAAATAACCATCGACGAATTCTGAAAATAATCTCTCTCTCTGAATTGTATAAGCCGGACATCGCTGAAAAGTTTTGTCCGGCTTGTTTTTGAATCGAGATTAATCTGCACACTACTTTTGGTTTTGATTTGAGCAGTTAAACAACTAATTTTGCACGTAAACTATTAATTTGCGCAATGAAAACAACGCCTAATTTTAATTCTTACATCAAGAAAAGCATTACTGAAAATTGGGATAGAGATGCCCTGACCGACTATCATGGAGCCACGTTGCAATATCGTGACGTGGCGCGGAAGATTGAAAAACTGCACATCCTTTTCGAACATAGTAACATCAAACAGGGAGATCGTATCGCTCTTTGCGGGCGTAACTCGTCGGCCTGGGGAGCAGCTTTCTTAGCCGTGCTCACCTATGGGGCAGTAGCTGTACCAATTCAGAACGAATTCACAACCGAGCAGGTCTACAACATCGTGAACCACTCGGAAGCCCGGCTACTTTTCGTGGGCGATGTTGTTTCGCCAACATTCGATGCCGAATGTATGCCGAACTTGGAGGGCATCGTTTACATTCCGGACTATTCGCTGGTTATGTCGCGCTCGGAAAATCTCACTTATGCACGCAATAATCTCAATGCCATTTTCGGAAAGAAATATCCTAAGTTCTTCCACTCCGAACACATAAACTATTATATCGATTCACCCAACGACCTTGCACTCATCAATTACACTAGCGGAACCACGGGTTTTTCGAAAGGAGTGATGTTACCCTATCGTGCCCTGTGGGGAAACCTGGATTGGACATTCAGCGTATTCGGGCCGAACGTTCCGCGTGGATCTAATGTTGTAAGCATTCTGCCCATGGCCCATATGTATGGATTGATGTGCGAATTTTTATTCGAATTCTGTGCCGGTAATCATATTTTCTTCCTCACACGATTGCCCAGTCCGTCGTTCATATCCGAAGCCTGTGCCGAAATAAAACCGGCTGTCCTAATAGCCGTCCCAATGATTATTGAGAAAATCATACGCAAAAAAATCTTCCCTTCCATACAAAGCAAATCAATTGTTATGCTCATGAAGATGCCTGTGATTAGTCGGAAAATTAAAGAACACATTCGCGCGATAGTTATGGAAGCATTCGGTGGAAATGTGTATGAAGTGATGGTGGGTGGCGCACCTCTGAATCAAGAAATAGAGCGTTTCCTAACCGAGATTGGATTCCCGATTACTATGGGTTATGGAACAACCGAAACCGGTCCGATGATAACTTTCAGCGATTATAAAGATTTTGTGAGCGGTTCGTGTGGAACTGTTGTGCCTCACATGGAAGCAAAGGTATTAAGTCCCGACCCAAAGAATATTCCAGGCGAAATTGTGGCCCGTGGACTGAACGTTATGCAAGGCTATTTCAAGAATCCAGAAGCAACACAAGCCGTCATAGATAGTGGCGGATGGTTTCATACTGGCGATTTGGCAACTGTTGATGAAACGGGACACTTTTTCATCCGCGGTAGAATCAAAAACATGCTACTAGGGTCAAATGGCCAAAATGTTTATCCTGAGGAAATCGAGAATAAACTGGCTTCAATGACGATGGTGAGTGAGTGCATCATCATTCAAGACTGCGATAAGCTAGTTGGCCTAGTATATCCCGACATGGAAGAGGCATATGCCATGGGATTCACAACCGAAGACATAAACAAAATCATGGAACAGAATCGTCGAAAGTTAAATGAATCTTTACCAGCTTTCAGTAGATTGAAAGTAATTGAAGTATGTCACGAAGAATTCAAAAAGACTCCAAAGAAAAGTATTAAACGTTATCTCTATCAGCGCGCGGTTTAGAGCGCTTTTCAATCCAAGAAAAACAAATGAATATAGAAGAGCAGCTAAATATAATTGAGAACCAGGACGGGTTAAGCCATACGCTAGGAATGCAATTCATTTCGACCCCTGAACCCGATACGCTAATTGCAAAAATGGCCGTGGACGACCGCAACAAACAACCGTTCGGATTTCTTGCGGGAGGTGCTTCGCTTGCCCTAGCCGAGAATCTGGCTGGAATTGGTTCAATGGGTGCCTGCCCGGGTAAGATGGCAATGGGAATAAACGTAAGTGGAAATCACGTGAAGGCTATGCCTTATGGCGGAACCGTCACAGCTTACGGAAAACTGGTTCACAAAGGACGAACACTACACGTGTGGCACATCGACGTGAAAAACGACGACGATGAACTTATCTCAACCGTACAGGTGACGAATTATGTTGTAGATGTACCTACAAAATGATATAAAATCTGATGACTTCGATTGTTCTTTACAAACTGCCTTCTGAAAAGATTTACCGAAAACTTGTGCACGACGAAAAGCCTCAACTCTTCTCAAACCTAAAGCAGCTTGACGGCAAAGAAGGATTCGTCATTGCACCTTTCATCGTGTCGAAAAGTTGCCCGATTGTCCTTCTCCGAAATAATCAAGTTTGTATTCGAGAAATTGATAACTACAAATCGAACGATTCTAACTCTACATTTTCACCAAGTCTTTCTATAGGCAGAAAAGAATATAGTGCTGACTTCCGACGCTTTCACGCCGAACTACAAAGCGGAAATTTCGATAAGCTGGTTCTTTCGCGCTCCATAAATATTCCTATAAACAGCCAACTTTCTCTCGAAAATTTTTTCTTAGAGGCGTGTCGACTCTATCCACAGCTATTCGTGGCATGCTTCGACACTCCGGCAACGGGTGCATGGCTAATGGCTACACCCGAACTTCTACTAGGCAAAAGCAAGAATTTGTGGCACACAATGGCACTGGCCGGAACAATGGGTCACGATACAACTCAGTGGAGCAAAAAGAATATATTGGAACAGGAACATGTAGCAGAATACATTCGCAGCTGTCTAAAAGAACACGCAACCAACATCGATGAAAGTGGTCCCTACTCGGTTAAAGCAGGCCACTTGCAGCATCTGCAAACCGATTTTAACTTCACTCTGTCAAACAACAATCATCTCGGAACATTGCTCGATTCGCTACATCCTACGCCGGCAGTGTGTGGATTGCCTAAGAGTGAAGCCTTGAAGTTCATCGCAGCCAACGAGCACAATAATCGTGAATACTATAGTGGATTTGCTGGCCGACTTTCTGTAAACGGTGAAACTGACATATATGTATCGTTGCGATGCATGAAAATCTACTCGAATCATGCAACACTTTTTGCTGGTGGTGGACTTATTAACCAAAGCTCTGAAGAAAACGAATGGCGCGAAACTGAAGCTAAACTGCAAACGATGGCCCGATTGATAGTAACACACAACTATGTATAGTAACAAAGAAAACGTAAATATCCTCACCTCACTCCTCATCGACTTCGGAATCAAAAAGGCAGTTGTTTGTCCCGGTTCGCGCAATTCACCGATTGTACACAACCTATGCTCGTGCGGCAGAATGAAGTGTTATCCTGTGACCGACGAGCGCTCGGCAGGATTCTTTGCCATCGGATTAGCTGAAGCTCTCAACATGCCGGTTGCGGTGTGCGTCACATCGGGGTCTGCACTACTCAATCTAGCTCCCGCCGTGGCAGAAGCTTATTATCGGAACATTCAACTGATTGTCGTTTCGGCCGACCGTCCGATACAGTGGATTAGCCAATCAGACGGACAAACCATCCGACAACAATCAGCACTCGAACCCAACATAAGAAAAAGTGTATCGTTGCCCGAGCCGACCAATGCCGAAGAACGATGGTTCTGCAACCGGCTCATTAATGAAGCTCTAAACGAAACTAGACGGCACGGCGGCGGCCCAGTTCACATAAACGTCCCGATATCCGAACCGCTTTTTGTCTATACCACGCCCTTTTTGCCCTGCGAACGCACAATCATGATCCATGATTCAACTATCAACAGAACGGCTCTCGAAACGATTCTGAAAGAAGAAATACTGAAAGCCGACCGTCCCATGCTCGTACTCGGTCAACTTCCAAAGTATATGCTTGGGAATATCGAAACAATAGAAAAGGTTTGTCTCGTATTGCGCGAACGACCTGCCAACAACAGTTTACAGCCCCAACCAATCGACCAGATACTTTCTGCTGGTATAGATGAAAGTATGCAACCCGACGTCATTATATATATAGGCGGAACCATAGTAAGCAAACAACTCAAAAGATTCCTACGAAATTGTAGCAACGTAAAGAGCATCTTGATAGACGACCGCGCCGAAATACGCGACACATTTATGAATCTAAGTCATGTTGTCGAAGCCTCGCCCGACGAAGCTCTGGATACAATAGTCAGCATAGCCGGCAAGTTAAAGCCAGGGAAGTTCGTCAAGAGCTGGCATGACGCCATAAGACAAGCCTGCCAAACCATAATGCAACAACCGCTCGACTATTCGTACGAATGGGCTGTGCGCGAACTGTTCAAACAACTTCCTAGAAACGTCGAAACGGTTTGTGGAAACAGCACCGCCATTCGCCTAGCAAATAAATATTCCGACAGATATATCTTCGTTAATCGCGGAGTCAACGGTATTGAAGGTTCGCTCTCAACAGCTGTGGGACATTCGGTTGCCGTAAAACACACGCAGGTGTGCTGTATCATCGGCGACCTCAGTTTTTTCTACGATCAGAACGCCCTATGGAATCAAAACCTAGGCAACAATCTCCGTATAATTCTCCTCAACAATCACGGTGGCGGCATATTCCGTCAGCTACCAGGTTTAGAGCAATCGCCTTTCCGCGACAAATTCATCGCCGCAGCCCATGTAACATCGGCACGCGAAGTGTGTTGTGCGCATAAGCTCGAATATTTAGAGGCACACAACAAAACCGAATTCAACAATGCGCTCGAATCATTCTTCAACCGAAAAGAACGCTCGGCGCTCCTGGAAGTATTCATCGAAATAGAATAAACATAAATGAAAACAAGAACTTGGCAACCCATCGAAGGATTCAACTTTAAGGAAATCCTATTCGAAGAATTCAATCACATCGCGAAAATCACCATAAACAGGCCACGCTATCGAAACGCATTCACGCCTCTCACTGTGTGGGAAATGTCGCAGGCGTTGGCTCATTGCAACGAGGCCGCCAATATACGCGTGGTTATTCTCACCGGAGCTGGAGACAAGGCCTTTTGTTCGGGCGGCGACATGAATGTCAAAGGCCGAGGCGGATATGTGGGCGGCGACGGAGTTCCTCGCCTAAACGTTCTCGAAGTACAAATGCAAATTCGCCGTCTGCCCAAGCCTGTTATTGCAATGGTAAACGGCTACGCAATCGGCGGCGGACACGTGTTGCATCTAATGTGCGACCTCACAATAGCATCGACCAATGCCATCTTCGGACAAACAGGTCCGCGTGTCGGCTCCTTCGACGCCGGTTTCGGCGCATCCTATCTTGCAAGAATCGTAGGTCAGAAAAAAGCACGCGAAATATGGTTCCTTTGCCGACAATATTCTGCTGAAGAAGCCGAGCAAATGGGACTCGTAAACCGAATTGTAGAACCCTCCACGCTCGAAAACGAATGTGTTGAATGGGCCGAACGAATGATGGAACACTCGCCACTAGCACTACGAATGATTAAAGCTGGACTTAATGCCGAACTTGACGGACAGGCCGGTATACAACAACTTGCCGGCGACGCCACTATGCTCTACTACACGCTCGACGAAGCCCAGGAAGGTGGCAAAGCTTTCTTGGAAAAACGTAAGCCCGATTTCGACAAATATCCCCATTTCGTTTAGCTCTGTTTCAGCCCCAAAACAAACCCTCTTTACAATGGGGCGTAGGAAGAGTCACGTCTAGTCCTAGGACAGAAAGCATCTGGTCCTACTTTAGATGAGGTCTAGTCCTAGGACAAGCAAGATGTAGGCCTACTAAAGATAAAAATCTGAACATACCAAAATAAAGATTGGGAACAATACCAAATCCCATTCTGAAACAACGTATTCAACAACCTTGAATGAGCTGCCCGATATGTCGATGTCTCTTTATCCCGAGTTCACCTTATTTACTTACTTTTGCCAAACATAATCCGAAAGAACAGAGATGGATAATAAAAAAGCAACATTAGAACTCGGCACCAAACCCATAGGCAAATTGCTAGCACAATATGCCATGCCGGCTATTGTTGCAATGACCGCCGCTTCACTATATAATATTATCGACAGAATCTTCATCGGCAATATCGTAGGCCCCCTCGCCATCTCGGGATTAGCCATAACCTTCCCATTCATGAATCTAGCAACCGCCTTCGGAGCAGCCATCGGCGTGGGAGCATCTACAACAATAAGCGTGAAACTGGGACAGAAAGATTATCAATCGGCCGAACATATCCTGGGAAACACCATCACACTGAATATTATCATAGGCATCGCGTTCGGTGCGATATGCCTCCTATTTCTCGATCCAATTCTGCGCTTCTTCGGTGCCAGCGACGCAACGTTGCCCTATGCCCGGAGTTTCATGGAAATAATACTGGTCGGGAACGTTTTCTCGCACATGTATTTCGGTATGAACGCCGTACTGCGAGCTGCATCGAAGCCATGGCACGCAATGACTGCCACCATTTTCACGGTGGTGATGAATATTCTGCTCGATATCGTTTTTATCTGGTGGCTCGGCTGGGGAATCCGCGGAGGAGCCGCCGCAACCGTTCTTTCACAAATCATGGCCCTGTGCTGGCAAATGAAACTTTTTGCCGACCAACGGCAGCTTCTACATCTGAAACGAGGAATCTATAAACTCAAGGCTCATTTAGTAAAGAACATTGTAGGCATCGGCGTTTCGCCATTCCTGATGAACGCTTGTGCGTGCGTGGTAATCATTTTCATCAATAACCAGCTGGTTAGCTATGGTGGCGATATGGCCGTGGGAGCATTCGGAATAGCAAATAGCATAGCAATGATTTTCATCCTGTTTGTTATCGGTTTGAACCAAGGCATGCAGCCCATAGCAAGCTACAACTACGGTGCACAGCAAACCAACCGTATGATGCGCGTAGTAAAATATTCCATCTTCGTCGCAACGTGCATAATGATTAGCGCATGGCTCATTTCACACCTCATTCCAGAAACTTGCGCAAGGCTTTTCACAAAAGATGCAAGACTGATTGAGCAATCAACCAAAGCTATGAAAATCTATATGATGGTTTATCCCATCATAGGCTACCAAATGGTTGTTACAAACTTCTTTCAATGCATCGGCAAAGTGCGAATAAGCATATTCCTCTCGTTGTCGCGCCAGCTGCTATTTCTCATTCCACTGCTTATCGTTCTACCCCGATTCTTCGAACTCAACGGCGTATGGGCATCTATTCCAACCAGCGATGTAATGGCTTCCACAGTGGCCGCGGTAATTATGGTCGTGTACATGCGTCGAATCAAGCAGGAAGAACCCATGTATAAAACCAATTCAAAAAAATAAACACCATTATGAACGACAAACTAATCCTGAACATCGGACGACAAATTGGAAGCGGCGGACACATCATTGCCAGTATGCTAGCCGAGGAGTTCGACTGTCGACTCTACGACCGAGAAATTCTCAATCTCGCAGCAAAAGAGAGCGGTTTCTCCGAAAAATTCTTCGAACAGAACGACGAACAAAAAGGATTCCTCAAAAACGTATTCCACATGCAGCTACCACTTATGTCCGCCAACAATTTTTATCAGAGCACTTTTTCACAGGAAAGCTTATATCAATTCCAGAGCGACGCCATCAGGCAAGCCGCCCGAGAAAATAAGCGTTGCGTGTTTGTGGGCAGAACAGCCGACTATGTACTGCGCGACGAGGAAGCAATAAATATCTTCATAACAGCCAATATGGAATTTCGCATCGATAACGTTGCCAAACGGTTGGAATGCAACCGAGAAACGGCTCGTAAGTTCATAGTGAACAAAGAGAGCGAGCGCGCGAAATTCTATAACTACTACACGGGGAAAACCTGGGGAAACGCTGAAAACTACGACCTCTGCATTGACTCCAGTCAGTTAGGACTAGAGAAAACGAAAGAATTCATTACCGCTTTCGTAAGAATGAAAACAGAAAATCAAACAACAAACATATCGATATGAAAACTTATTTAGTTACAGGAGCTGCCGGATTCATCGGCGCAAATTTCATCAAGTATCTACTTCACAAAAAGTATGTAAATGAGGACATCAAAGTTATTATTCTCGATTCACTCACCTATGCCGGAAACCTGGGCACCATCAAAGATGATATCGACGACAAACGTTGCGTGTTCGTTAAAGGTGATATTCGCGACCGCGGACTGCTCGACAGGCTGTTTGAAGACTACGGAATCGACTACGTTGTGAATTTCGCCGCCGAAAGTCATGTAGACCGCTCCATTGAAGACCCTCAACTTTTCCTTAGCGTGAATATTCTCGGAACGCAGAATATCCTTGACGCCGCCCGCCATGCATGGGTAAACGGAAAGGACGAAAAGGGTTATCCAACCTGGAAAGTCGGCAAACGCTATCATCAGGTGTCGACCGACGAAGTCTACGGTTCGCTCGACGGTCCCGACGGATTCTTCACAGAAGAAACCCCTCTCGCACCTCACAGTCCATATTCGGCCAGTAAAACCAGCGCCGACATATTCGTGATGGCCTACCGCGACACCTATCACATGCCAGTGAGCATCACCCGCTGCTCGAACAACTACGGCCCATATCATTTCCCGGAGAAGCTCATCCCACTAATCATTAACAACATCCTCGAAGGTAAACAACTTCCGGTTTACGGCGAAGGACTCAACGTGCGCGATTGGCTATACGTGGAAGACCACTGCAAAGCCATCGATATGGTTGTGAGAGACGGTCGCGAGGGCGAAATATATAATGTGGGCGGCCACAACGAAATGAAAAATATCGACATCGTGAAGCTCACTATCAAAACCATTCACGACATGATGGAGGCCAACAAAGATCTACGCAAACTACTAAAAAAACAGGAGACCGATGCCAATGGAGACATTGACATCAGTTGGATAAACAACGATCTAATCACTCACGTAGCCGATCGTCTTGGTCACGACCAGCGTTATGCCATCGACCCGACAAAGATTAAGAATGAGCTGGGATGGTTCCCCGAAACGAAGTTTGCCGACGGTATCGTAAAAACGATCAAATGGAACCTCGACAATCAAAAATGGATAGAAGAGGTTACAAGCGGAGACTATCAGAAGTACTACGAAATGATGTACAGCAACCGATAAAACAACAATAGCGAGGCCCGAAAAAACAATTCTTCGGGCTTCTCTTTTTTCGGCACTATGAAAAAGATTCTACTATTAGGATCGGGCGAACTGGGCAAGGAATTCGTTATTGCCGCCAAGCGGGCAGGACTCTATGTCATTGCCTGCGACCATTATAATAACGCTCCTGCCATGCAGGTTTCCGACAAGCAAGAAGTGTTCAACATGCTAGACGGCGACAAGCTCGATTTCGTTATAAACAAGTACCAACCCGACATAATTGTCCCGGAAATAGAGGCCATACGAACCGAATACCTCTTCCATTACGAGGAACGAGGTATACAGGTGGTCCCATCAGCGCGCGCAGTGAATTACACCATGAACCGCCGCGCTATTCGCGACCTTGCATCAAAAGAACTTGGCTTGCGTACTGCAAAATATTTCTACGCAAGAACATTCGATGAATTCGAACAAGCCGCGGAAGAGATAGGTTATCCATGTGTTGTGAAACCGCTGATGAGTTCGTCGGGCCACGGACAAAGCTACGTATACAACCACGACGAACTGTCTGAAGCCTATAGAGAGGCAATGGAAGATAGTCGGGGCGACCTGAAAGAAGTAATAATCGAAGAGTTCATAGATTTCGAGAGTGAGTTCACTCTATTAACGGTCACTCAAAATAACGGTCATACGCTTTTCTGCCCACCCATAGGCACATTCAGAAAGGCGGCGATTATCGTGAAAGTTGGCAACCATTCAGTATTGGCCGTGAAGCCCTCGAACAAGCTGAGCATATTGCCCGCGAAGTAACTACCGCTCTCACTGGTTGCGGACTGTGGGGTGTTGAGTTCTTCCTCACCAAGAAGAACGAGGTGATTTTCTCCGAACTGTCACCCCGTCCGCACGACACAGGCATGGTAACGCTCGCGCACACAACCAATCTCAATGAGTTCGAGCTTCACCTGCGTGCCATTCTCGGTTTGTCTATCCCCGAAATAACTCTCGAGCATAGCGGATGCTCAGCAGTTATTCTCTCGCCCAAAGAATCAAGAACGCCTCTCGAATATAACCTCGACGACGCATGCAACATGGAACGCACACGACTGCGCATATTTGGGAAAACCACTGCGCATGTGGGGCGTCGCATGGGCATTGCACTATGCTACGATAGTCTTGACGCTGACATCCTCCAGCTTCGTGAAAAAACGAAGCGCGCGGCAGCAACAGTTCTAGGAACAAGTCCATACATGGACAAATGAACGAACAATAAAATGAGCAACATCAACGAATCAGGCAGGATAATCGACCTGCATAAAGAAATTGACCGTCGCGGAAACCTCACCGTTGTAGAACAGATGAAAGATATTCCTTTCAATATCTCGCGTGTCTACTGGGTTTATGACGTTCCCGGCGGGAAAAATCGCGGTGGACATGCACACAAGCACTGTCGAGAGCTTCTTGTTGCGGCTAGCGGCTCATTTAATGTTACGCTCGACAACGGTTACGAAAAACGAACCTTCTTCCTGAACCATCCCTATCAAGGACTGCTCATAAACACAAACGTGTGGCGAACACTCGACGATTTTTCATCGGGAGCCCTTTGCCTGGTCATTGCCGAAGACCCATTCTCGGAGGAAGATTATATCCGAGACTACGACGACTTTATAGCCTTCATCAAAGCGAAAGAATAATGTTAGAGGTATTCAGATATACCGCCATTCACAAGGCGCAATGGAACAAGTTTGCCGCCCGTGCACGGCAGAGCTCGTTCCTCTTCCAGCGGGATTATATGGACTATCATGCTCAACGATTTCGCGACAACTCACTCATTGTCATGCGCAACGGACGAATACACGCCCTACTGCCCGCCAACATCGACGGTCAAACGCTATATTCTCATCAAGGATTAACCTACGGCGGACTCATAACCGACAACAAGGCAACAACTGCCGACGTGTGTCAAATATTCAAAGAAATAAACAACTATCTCCGAGCCGAAGGAATCAGGAGGTTGATATACAAGCCCACGCCGTGGATATACCACCTCCTGCCTGCCGAAGAAGACCTTTATGCAATCAGCACCATCTGCAACGCCCATTTAATCGCCCGCCACATTTCGTCGACAATTTGTCCTACCCATCGCCTACCGTTCACAGAAAGTCGCAAAAGCGGAATCCGAAAAGCTCAACGCGAAGCCCTAAAGGTGCGCGAAGCCACTAGCTTCGAATCTTTTTGGAAGATTCTCACTCAAAATCTCGAAAATAAATATCATGTTCGCCCCGTTCACACACTCGATGAAATAGTACTCTTAAAATCGCGATTCCCAGAAGCAATACGTCTCTTTCAAGTTGAAAATCCAAGCGGAACAGTGCTTGGAGGAACCGTGATATACGAAACTCCGCGTGTGGTTCATACGCAATATATTTCAGCTTCGCCAGTAGGAAAAGTCCAAGGCGCCCTCGACCTATTGTTCCACCATTTGCTTACTGAAGAATATAAAGACGTTGAATATTTTGACTTCGGCAAATCGTCCGAAGGCGACGGCCACGACCTAAACACCCAGCTCATTTTCCAGAAAGAAGGGTTCGGCGGCCGAGGCGTTTGCTACGACACTTACGAATGGATATTATGATTGACTATCTTCCCCTAAAACGCATCACGGCGATGCATCTCGACGAAATCCAGCAAGCCGTGGCCCAAACCGTGGCTTCCGGATGGTATTTGCAAGGCGAAAGCGTGGCCCGGTTCGAAAAGGAATACGCCAACTACATCGGCACCTCTCATTGTGTGTCGTGCGCAAACGGACTCGATGCCCTGAGGTTAATTTTCCGAGCCTATATCGAAATGGGAATAATGCGCCCAGGCGATGAAGTAATAGTACCCGCCAACACCTATATCGCCTCCATTTTGGCAATAAGCGAAAACAATCTCATCCCCGTGCTCGTAGAACCCGACATCGACACCCTACAAATAGACAACCGTCTAATCGAATCCCACATAACCGCTCGAACCCGAGCAATACTCATCGTACACCTCTACGGTCGCTGTGCCCACACTACAAACATTGCACGTCTTTGTCAAAAACACAAAATCAGGCTCATCGAAGACAATGCACAAGCCCATGGATGCACTTTTGAAGGCAAACGCACCGGCTCACTGGGCGATGCCGCTGCCCACAGTTTTTACCCGGGAAAGAACCTTGGCGCACTGGGCGACGCAGGAGCGATAACAACAAATAACGAACAACTCGCACAAATTATCAGAACGCTCGCCAACTACGGGTCATCGCGCAAATACGTATTCCCATTGAAAGGAATGAACAGCAGGATGGACGAATTACAGGCCGCCGTTCTGAGTATTAAACTAAAATATCTTGACCGCGACAATCTTCACCGGAAACGAATTGCCCAACGATTCGTCGAAGAAATAAAGAATCGATGCATAATACTACCCCAGGCCGTCGGACGCGATAACGTAAACCACATCTTTCCAATCCTGTGTCCACATCGCAACAGTTTGCAACAACATCTTCAAACCCACGGAATTGGCACACTCATCCACTACCCCATTCCTCCTCATCGTCAGCAAGCCTACGCCGAATGGAACAACATTTCGTTACCAATAACCGAAAAAATCCACAATCAAGAACTATCTCTACCCTGCCATCCTGCTATGACCGACGAAGAAACCACGGCCGTAATCGATTCTCTTAACCGTTTCCACGAATAATCCATAATCTTATATCAATTACCCAGTGTACAGTGCATTCTTTAAACCCCGTTCAGTATAGACTGAAACGGTAGTAACATAATTCATTTTTTATGTTCGATGCAGAGTACAGGGGCGAAAACCCACTATCAAAACCACAACTACGTGGGTTCAGTTTAAGAATCTGCTTAAGCCTCCGAGGAGTCAATGGGTAATAAACAATGGATGCCAATTCGGGCGTTAGCCGCATGTAGGGACAGACCCCGTGTCTGTCCGCCTCCATGCCAACTCGGTCTACCGACCGCATAACAATATTTCGTCCTATCGTCCGGGTGCGGACAGACACGGG